>JAZFYD010000062.1:0-17389 GCA_036443405.1 Planctomycetota bacterium | reverse complement strand
TGAGTGCGGCATTGGGTCCCGCACTTCAGGTGCCTTCTCGATCAGGAAAGATCACCGAAAAGCCGCCAAGACTGGGGACCCTCGGCCAATGAGTGAGCACGGCAAGCGAATTCGGAATACGAGAGCGCGGCAGACTTTCCGCAGCCTCCCGCTGCAATCCGTTGCAGCAACACATGTTACGCGAACACCTTACGGTTCCAGGAACCGTTCGAGGGACCGCTTTGCTTAGCGGGTTGGGGCGGGGGTGATGCTCATGGAGAGGTCGAGGGACTTTGCGCTGTGGGTCAGGGCGCCGATGGAGATTCGTTCGGCTCCCGCTTCGGCGTACTCGCGCACGTTGTCCAACGTGATGCCGCCGGACACCTCGATCTCGGGGAGGTCGTGATCGCCGCGGAGCTTCAAAGCCGCCGTGACGTTTTCGGGCTCGAACTCGTCGAGCAACACGACGTCCGCACCCGCGTCCATCGCCGCCTGAAACTCGTCCAGGTTTTCCGCCTCGCAAATGGCCGGCACACCAGCGGGCCGGGCCGCCAGCGCCTCGGCCAGCGCGACGCCGAACGCCAAGTGGTTCTCCTTGACCAGCACGGCGTCGTACAGCCCCTGGCGGTGATTCTCGCCCCCGCCGGCGACGACCGCGGCCTTGTCGAACCGCCTCAGCCCCGGCGCGGTCTTGCGTGTATCGAGAATCCGAGCACCAGTCCCCGAAACCCGCTCGACGAACTGAGCCGTCAACGTGGCGACACCACACATGCGCATGCAAAAATTCAGGGCCGTGCGCTCCACGCGCAAGAGCACCGGCGCCGGCCCCTCGATCTCGAGCAGCGTTTCACCGGGCAGCACCCGCGCCCCCTCCTCCACGACGCGTGTGACCGCGATGTCGTCCCGCGCCGCCATTCGAAACAGCTCGAGCGCCACGTCGACGCCGGCCGCCACGCCCGCGACCTTGACCACGATGGCCCCTGTCGCGCGCGCCCAATCCGGCACCATCAACCGCGTCGTCAGATCGCCCGCACCGATGTCCTCGTCGAGCGCCGCCGCCAAAACCGGCCGGAGCGAATCCAAATCCATGGCCGGATTATTGCCCAGCCGCACCGGTCCTTGAACATCCGTCCGCCTGTATTTCTTACGATCCATTCATGCCGGACGCCGCCAGCGATCCCTCCGGAGATTCCTCCCGGGACCCCGACATCGGCCTACGGCTCGCGGCCGCCCACCGCCGCGCGGACCGGCTGTTCAACCAGGCCTACCGCCACCTCGACATCTCCAACGCCCACGCCCAGATCCTGCACACCGTCCTCGATTTCGGCGAGATGCGGATCGTGGACATCGCCCGCCGCACCGGCCTGGAGGCCTCGACGGTCGGCCGACTCGCGAAGGAGCTTGGCCGAAGAAGACTCCTCAAGCGGCGCGCCGATCCCCGCGACGCTCGCGCCCGCATGCTCAGCGCCGGCTCACGCGCTCACGACCTGCGCACCGAGCTCGATCTCCTCCGTGAAGGGGTCAATCGCCGCCTGCGCGCCCTGGTCGCGGGTCCGGACGAGGGCGCTCCGTCGAAGCTGGCGGACACGCTGGACCGCTTGGAGGACCTGCCGTAGCGCGGCCCTTGAGCCCCGCCACCGTCGCTGGCCCGATCCCGGATACACGGGCCAGGTCCTCGACACTTGCAAACGGCCCGTTTCGCGCCCGGTCCTCGATGATCGCCGCGGCCCGCCCGGGACCGATCCCCGGAAGCAAGCGCAGCCGCGCCCCAGGATCACGGTTGATGTCCGGACGGAACAACTCCAACGACTCCGGCGGGTCCAGCGGCGCGGCCGCCTCAAACAGCCCGGCCGCGCCCACGAAACACGCCAAGAGACCCAAGCACGCGGATAGCGCCAGCGACGGAGACGGCGGGCCGCGCGGCGACACGGGACGCCGACGGCTCAGGACGAGTCGAAAGCTCATGTAATTAGGACGCGCGGTGGTGTCAACGAGCCTTGACTGGCCCCGTCGCGCCATTACCCTTGCGCGTTTACTCAGACCCAGCCAAGGCCCTAAGCAGAAGGCTCGACGTGACGCCCTATCTCCTCGCCGCTGTGGAACAGAATCTCATAATCGCCTCAGGCGTAATCGCCGTGAGCGCGATCATCTTTGCCGTTGTCTTGTCGCGAAAGCTCGCTGCCGCACCCCAGGGAACGGAAGAAATGCAGCGGCTGGCGGCTGCCATCCGCCGGGGCGCGATGGCGTTTCTGCGCACCGAGTACTCGATTCTCGTCGTGTTCGTCATCGGCCTGGGCGCCGCCCTCACGATCTTCGTGGACGCCGGGAGTTGGTACGAGTTCAAGGAGATCTTGGACGCGGGCCAACTCGGCGACCTGATGTTCGGCCGCTTGCAAGACGGCACACAGGGCGGTACGGCGCTCTGTTTCCTCGCCGGCGCGGTCTGCTCGGTGGTCGCCGGTTTCGTCGGTATGCGGACCGCGACCGCCGCGAACGTGCGCACGACCGAAGCCGCCAAGACGTCGGTCTCCGAAGCGCTGCGCATCGCGTTCGGCTCCGGAACGGTAATGGGCATGAGCGTCGTCGGCCTCGGCCTCGTCGGAGTCACCGTCCTGACGCTCTGGCGCGGTGACGACCCCAACCTGATCTTCGGCTTCAGCCTGGGCGCGTCCTCGATCGCACTGTTTGCGCGCGTCGGCGGCGGTATCTTCACGAAGGCCGCGGATGTCGGCGCCGACCTCGTCGGCAAGCTCGAAGCGGGCATTCCCGAGGACGACCCCAGAAACCCCGCCGTCATCGCGGACAACGTGGGTGACAACGTCGGCGACGTCGCGGGCATGGGCGCGGACCTCTTCGAGTCCTACGTCGGCTCGATCATCGCGGCGATGGCACTCGGCTTCGCACAGGCGACCGATTCGGTCGGCGCCGAGGCGCGCTCGACCCTGATCGTGCTCCCGATCGTGCTCGCCGGCATCGGCATTCTGGCCAGCATCGTCGGCACATTCTTCGTGCGCGCAAAAGACGAGCACAGTCTTTCCGCCGCGCTGCACAAGGGCCTCTACATCGCGTCGCTCTTGTTCGCCGGCGTGACCGCGCTCGTATTCTGGCTCCTGAAGGCCAACGGCATCCGGCCCGATGGCGCGGTGTACACGGGTGAGTGGGGCATCTTCTACGCCCTCGCCGGCGGTCTTGTCCTCGGCATCCTGATCGGTAAGGCGACCGAGTTCTACACGTCCGAACGCATGCGCCACGCGCAGGCGATCGCGGCGCAGAGCGAAACCGGCGCGGCCACCAACATCATTCACGGACTCGCGGTTGGCATGCAGTCCACCGCAATCCCGATCATCCTGATCGCCGCCGCCGTTTACAGCGCGTTCCACTTCGCTGGCCTGTATGGCATCGGCATCGCCGCGGTCGGCATGCTCTCGACGCTCGGCATCTCGTTGGCCGTGGACGCCTACGGCCCGGTCGCGGACAACGCCGGCGGAATCGCCGAGATGAGTCACTGCCCGCCCGAGGTTCGCGAGCGCACGGACGCACTTGACGCGCTCGGCAACACGACGGCCGCCATCGGCAAGGGTTTCGCGATCGGCAGTGCCGCGCTCACGGCGCTCGCGCTCTTTTTCACCTTCGCGAAAAAGACCGGCATCGACAAGACCGGCATCAACGTGCTCGAGGTGAAGACGTTTGTCGGCATGCTGCTCGGCGGCATGCTCCCGTTCCTCTTCTCCGCGATGACGATGAAGGCGGTTGGCCGCGCGGCGTTCAGCATGATCGAGGAGGTGCGCCGCCAGTTCCGCGAGATCCCAGGGATCATGGAAGGGACCGGCGAGCCCAACTACGCCCGCTGCGTGTCCATCGCGACCCGTGGATCCCTGAAGGAGATGATCATCCCCGGCCTGATGGCGGTGGTCGCCCCGGTCGCAATCGGCGTGACGCTCGGCCCGAACGCGGTCGGCGGCATGCTGGCCGGCGCGCTGCTCTGCTCGGTCCTGATGGCGATCTTCATGGCCAACGCCGGCGGCGCCTGGGACAACGCGAAGAAGTACATCGAATCGGGGGCGCATGGCGGCAAGGGCTCCGACGCTCACAAGGCGGCCGTGGTCGGCGACACCGTCGGCGATCCGTTCAAGGACACCAGCGGCCCGAGCCTGAACATCCTGATCAAGCTCATGTCGATCGTCTCCCTGATCTTCGCTTCGATGTTCTAGGGAGCTGACGGCGTAAAGCAACCGTTACACCCTAGGAAGCGGTCTTTCCTGTCCATTGCATCCAACCGGCCCTGAGCGCCGGTCCAGATCAGGGCGTGCCCCGGCGATATCGAGGCCGGATCGCCTGAGTGGAGCCGATCTTCGAGGGCCCGTTCAATCCTGGCCGCTTTTGGCACGGGCCGTGTGAGGGTAGTGGCGAGATCCGTATACTTGGTCTGAGATGTTTGGCTTAGGAACGCGGTGTTCTGGTGCCGGAATCCGAGCCAACCGATTTAAGGAGTCGCAATGACGCGCGCGATCCCCCTCCTCCTCTTTGTGCTGAGCCCGCTCATCGCGGGCGCGACCGATGAGATCCTCGCCTCGTTTCGCCTGAAGCGCGAGCCGCTTGCGCCGATGCGCGGATACATCTCGGAGGTGACAGAGGACGGTTTCCGATTCCGCACGTTTGGCGTCGGCGGCAAGCGCCTGTCCGTCAAGTGGGAAGCGCTCGTGGCCGAGGACGCGCAGCGAATGCGCATTGAGTTCAAACTCGAACTCACGGAAGACGAAAAGCGCGGCCTGATGGAGGGCCACCGCATCCGGTTCCGCGGCGGCGGCTACGACGAGGGGCTCCTGGTCCGCGTCGACGAGGACGGCAAGCACTGGTTGAAAGTGAAGGGTCTCCTGTTCCCGTATCCGAAAAACCGCATGGAAGGCCTCGAGACGATCAAGATCGAGGAGAGCAAGGTCTACGACAAGGACGAGCTCTACTTGCGACGCCTCGAGCGCGTTCCGCCCAGCACCGCAAAGGATCATCGGCGCCTCGCAGACCGCATGTTCGATGTCGGCAACTTCGCCAAGGCGCAAGATCACTACGACGCCGCGATCGAGCTCGAACCTGGGCTCGAACGCGAACTCTCCGAACGCCGCCGGGAACTCTCGGAGCTCAGGGCGGACGAGGAACTGGCCCGCATCATCTCCAAGGCACGTGTCGCGGCGATCCTGAACGGGAACTTCTCCAAGGGGCGCGCGATGCTGCAGGAATACATCGACGCCGGCGGCGGCCGCACAGCGGCGCGGGCGCTTGGCGACCTGGAGCAGGTCTGGCAGGACAAACAGCGCGCGCGCTTCCTCCACACCAAGCACATTGCGGCGAGCCAGCTCGTACGCAAACAGATCGCGCTGGGCAAGCTCGACACCGTTCAGCAGGCGATGAACTGGGTAACCGCGGAACTGCCGGGCATGCTCAAGGCACGCATCAAGGAGACGATGGACCTCTCCGAGGAGCAGTACGAGGCGTTCCTCGCCAACAAGGGCAAGGGCGCGCCGCACTTCGCCGGGTACTGGAGCGGTTCGTTCATTCGCCAAAAGCGCGGCGTCAAGACGGCCGGCAAGGGCATAAAGGCCGACCCCGAAAAATGGTGGGGTGGCTACGACGTGCAAACCAAGTCGAACTGGCTCAAGGCGTACATGGCCGAATCGCTGGGCGACATCTTCGAGATCGTCAGCGTGCGGCACACGGACTGCGAACGCTGCGGTGGAACCGGCCGGGTGCGCAAGATGTCGCTGACGGCGGCCGCGGGCGGCAAACACGAGTGGAAGGAAATCTGCCCGCGCTGTTTCGGCGCGCGTCAGGACCGCTCGGTCTCGTATCGCTAGCCCAACGCGTGACCGCGCAGTGTTTCTGGCCCAACGGCTGACGCCGTTGGAGCATCTGAGGTTGCGATTTTTGGACTTGGTTGCTCGTCAGCGAATCCGCTAGAGCGTCGAACAAGCAATAGCGCGCGCCACCATCTCAGACCGTCCACCCGCGTCGCTCCAACGCGGTCACGCGTTGGGCCAGCATCACAGCGGGACGCGCTTCGCATCGGCCCAGAGATGCTCTAGCTGGTAGTAGTCGCGCTGTTCAGGCAGGAACAGGTGCACGACGAGATCGCCGTAGTCCAGCACGACCCAGCTAGAGGAAGAGGAAACGCCTTCAACGCCCACGCGCGGTAGCCCGAGGCGCTTTCGCTCCAGCTCACACTCGGAGGAGACCGCGCTCATCTGGCGCGGGTTGTTGAGCGTCGCGACGAGGAAGATGTCGGCTAGGTCGGTCACTTCAGACACGTCCAGCCAGACGATGTCCTCGGCGCGCTTGTCCTCGAGCACCGAGACCACGAATGAGGCGAATCCCTCCGTCGCAGCATCCCCCTGGGGCGCCACACTCTCGCTCAGCCCCGACTCGTTCTGATCGGTTTCTTGGCCGGTCGCGGTTATCCCTCTTCCTCCTCGGCACTTCCCGCGGCAGCCTTCTTGCTCGCATTCTCAGCACGCTCGAGCGCCTCGATTAGCTCGCGTTCCGTGCGCGGAACCATCGCCACGTTCGCCGTGTGATCGAGAATCCGGCGGACGCCGATCGCATGGGAATCAGCGGGGAACTCCTTCTCTGTCATCTTTCGGAGCGCGCGGTCCCACTGGTAGCGGTAGGCGCGACCGTTCTCCTCGACGTAGCCGAGTTTGTTCGCGCGTTTCACGCCGTACACCCAGTAGAGTATCCGGCCGCTCCCGTACGCCTTCTTCTCGACGTATCCGAGCCGCTGGCGCGACATCTCGTCGACGACTTCGTAGATCTGCAGCGTCCGCTGTTCGATATCCGGTTTGTTGCCCGGCTCGGGCATCGGCGTGCCGACATTCCGGCTGGTACACGAGATGAGCGCCGGGGCGAGTGTGACGAACAACAGGGTGGCGGAGAGAGAATTCCTCGTCATTTAGCGGGGAATCGTACCCTGTTTGCCCGGATTTCAACAGTGGATGCAATCGCAGCAGCCGACACCCTTGGACCCGGGTCCGCGATCGCGGCCGCCGTCGCCGGGTTCCGTCCGCGGGCCGAGCAGCAGCAGATGGCAACCGCCGTCGAGGAGGCGCTGGCCGAGGGCCGGCACCTGGTGGTCGAGGCAGGAACCGGCGTCGGGAAATCGTTTGCGTACCTCGTCCCGATCCTCCAGCGGATCGCCGACGGCGGCGGCCCGATCATCATCGCGACCCGCACGATCGCGCTGCAGGAACAGCTTGTCCTCCGCGATCTGCCGACCCTGATCCAGGCCCTCAAGGCCCTGAACCTCCCCGATATCCCGTTCGCGCTCGTCAAAGGGCGCGGAAACTACGTCTGCCGGCGCCGGCTCGAGATGGCCCACGCCGAGGGCGCCGCGAGCGTCGAAGCGGACCAGTGGGAGCAACTCGAGGCGGTCCGGGCGTGGGCGGTGCGGAGCCGGGACGGGAGTTTGGCGGATCTGCCGTTCAAGCCGGATCCGGCGGTGTGGGAGGCGGCGCGGGCCGAGGCGGGGAACTGCCTGCACAAACGATGCGAGTTTTACGAATCGTGCGCGTACCAGCGGTCCCGCCGCGAGATGTTTGGAGCGAAGCTGCTTATCGCGAACCACGCGATCGTGTTCGCGGATCTCGCGGTGCGGGAGGCGGGCGGCAAGTTCCTGCCGGACTACGAAGCGCTCGTGCTCGACGAAGCCCACGAGGCCGAGGAGGGCGCGGCCGAGCACTTCGGGGTCAGCGTCAGCGGGTACGCGGTCTCGCGCCAGATCGGCCGGCTCGCGGGCTCGCGGGCGCGGCGCGGCGGGCTGTTCGATCTGGCGAACGCGCCGAAGGGGCTTCGCGCGGCGTGCGCGGAGGTGCGGGACGCGAACAACGACCTCTTCCAGGGCATCGAACGATTGCGCGGCAAGGAGTCCGAAGCCCGAATGCGCAGACCGGGTGAGTTCGCGGACCCGTTGAGCCGGCCGCTTCTTCATCTGGTGCGGGAACTGAAAGAGCACCACGGATCGATAAAGGACCCCGGCCTCGCGTTGGAGTGGAAAGCGCGCGCGGACCGGCTCGAAGACATCGCGCATTCGGTGCAACTGGTGCACTCCCAGGCCGATCCGGATCTCGTCTACTGGGCCGAGGGCCGCGGCCGGCGCGATAGGAGCGTTCTGCGCGCCGCGCCCATCGAGGTGGCCGCCGTCTTGCGCCGCACGCTTTTTCGGCGCGCGCGGTCGGTTGTGCTGACCAGCGCGACCCTGCGTGTTGGCGGGAGCTTCGAACACCTGCAGCGGAGGCTGGGTTTGCAGGAGCCGGCGACCCTCGGCCTCGGCAGTCCCTTCGATTTCCGCAAACAGTGCCGGCTGGTCCTGTATCCGTCGCTTCCCGATCCGCGCGAGGCCGGTTTCGAAAAGGGGAGCATCGAGGCGATCCGCTCGCTTGTGCTCGAATCCGGCGGCGGAGCCTTCGTGCTTTTCACGTCGCACCGCGCGCTGCAACGCTGCCACAGCGCACTCGAAGAGGAGTTCCGGGCGAAGGGCATGCGTGTCATGCGACAGGGCGGCGATCTGCGCCAGCAGCAGATCGTGGACGAGTTCCGAAGGGACCGGAACTGCGTTCTGTTTGCGACGGACACGTTCTGGCAGGGCATCGACGTGCGCGGCGAGCACCTGCGGCTGGTCGTTTTGTCTCGCTTGCCGTTCGCGGTGCCGGATCACCCGTTGCAACAGGCGCGCACCGAACGCGTCGAGGACAACGACGGCGACCCGTTCCGCGAACTCTCGCTGCCGCAGGCCGTCCTGAAATTGCGCCAAGGTTTCGGGCGGCTGATCCGCTCCCACGAGGACAAAGGCACGGTCGCAATCCTCGATCCGCGAGTGGTGACCAAGTGGTACGGGCGAACGTTCCTGAATTCGCTGCCCGATTGCGAAGTGGAACGGCGTTAGCGCGAGAACGAACTGTTCAATTCGGTGCCTGCTTGGTCGGAGGGCTAACGCCAGTAGCCCGGGTCGTCCTCCGGGCGGCGCTTGATTTCGTTCGGCGCGTCCTTCAACCGCTCCTCGAACCTCTTCTTCGCGTCGTCGGCTTTGGACTTGCGGTCGTCCATCAGATCCTCGAACGACGGCGCGTCCGATTCCTTGAGCGCTTCGCCCCACGGATCGTCGACGTGGCGTTCGATCCGGACGAACTGCCGGCGGCCATCCACCTGGATCTCGACCTTCTCGCCGGGTTTGAGCTGGATCGCTTCCATCACATCCGGCGGCAGGCGCACCTCGCCGTCGGGGCCCACATCGAGCAGGCGCGGCTTCTTCTTCTTCTTCGCCATGCGGCGATTGTACGGTTCGCAGCGCGCTCAGGTCACGCGGAACAACCGGTCGATGTCGAGCCGTACGCCAACTGCACGGGACACGACCTCCCCAGCAGCGACGCTCACGTGCGCTTTCTTGGAGAACACCTCGATGCGCCGTTGGTCAGGGTCGACCAGCCACACCTCACGGATGCCCGCCCGCAGGTAGATATCGGTCTTTGTGAAGCGGTCGATTCGCTTGGTCGTCGGCGAAAGAACTTCAATCACGATGACGGGCTTCTCGACGCGCTCCGTCGCGGGTCCGGGCTCCGCTCCAGCTGGCAACAGGCATACATCCGGCTGAAAGACGTTGAACTCGTCGATGAACACGTCAATGGGGCTGAAGAGCGCGCGGTCAGGCGGCAGTTGCTCCAACAGTTGAGCGTGAATTCGCGAGAGCAGCGTCTGATGCCAAGGCCGAGGCGCGGTCTCCTTCACCAGCATCCCGTTGACAAGCTGCGCCGGAAAGCCCTCCGGCAGATTCATGTAGTCCGCTTCCGTAAACTTCACCGTCATCGTCTGCATGGATGTTACCTCCCTGGCCAGCAGGGCGCACACGGTATGCCGGAGCGCAACGACGCCGCGATGGGCGCAGACCGCTCCGCGCACGACCACATCGCGCCAACTCGCGTGGCGCGCAACTCGTCGATTCAGCGCCCCTCAACCAACGCATCCACAACACTCGGATCCGCAAGCGTGGACGTGTCGCCGAGATCTTCGGTCTCACCCGCGGCGACCTTGCGAATGATCCTGCGCATGATCTTGCCGCTTCTCGTTTTCGGAAGGCCGGACGTGACCTGCACGCGCTGCGGTTTCGCAAACGGGCCGATGATCGAACGCACCTGCTCGACGAGCGCCGCCTCGAGTTCCGGCGACCCCTCGAATCCCTGATTCAAGATCACGAACGCATAGATCGCCTGGCCGGTGATCTCGTGCGGCGTGCCGACAACCGCGGCTTCGGCCACCGCCTCGTGCGCAACGAGCGCGCTCTCGATCTCGGCCGTGCCGAGGTTGTGCCCCGACACGATGATCACGTCGTCCACGCGGCCCGTGATCCAGTAATAACCGTCCTGATCGCGCGTGCATCCGTCGCCCGTGAAGTACTTGCCCGGAAAGCGGCTGAAGTACGTGCTCGTGAACCTCTCGTGATCGCCGTAGATAGTGCGCATCATGCCCGGCCAGGGAAACTCGACGCAGAGGTTGCCGCTGACGCCGTTGCCCTCGAGCACGGCGCCCTCGTCATCCACGACACACGGCCGGATCCCGGGCATCGGGAACGTGGCCGATCCCGGCCGGAGCGTCGTCGCACCGGGAAGCGGCGTGATCAGGACGCCGCCGGTTTCCGTCTGCCACCACGTGTCGACGATCGGGCAGCGCGAGTCGCCGACCACCTTGTGGTACCAACTCCACGCCGCCGGGTTGATCGGTTCGCCGACCGTTCCGAGCAGCCGCAGCGACTTCCGGCTGTAACGCTTGACCGGTTCATCGCCTTGGGCCGCGATCGCGCGGATGGCGGTGGGCGCCGTGTAGAACAGCGTCACCTTGTGCCGATCGACGACGTCCCAGAACCGGCCCCAGTCGGGATACGCGGGCGTGCTCTCGAACACGAGGCTCGTCGCGCCGTTTGCCAGCGGCCCGTACACGATGTAGCTGTGGCCGGTGATCCAACCGCAGTCGGCGGTGCACCAGTAGATGTCATCGTCGCGCAGGTCGAAGATCTGCTCGTGTGTGTACGACGTGTAGACCATGTAGCCACCGGTCGTGTGCAGCACGCCCTTCGGCTTGCCGGTCGAACCGGACGTGTAGAGGATGAACAGCGGGTCCTCTGCCGCCATCTCCTCCGCTTCGCACTCGGGCGCCGCGGCCGCGAGCAGCTCTTCGGCGTAACGGTCGCGCCCGTCCTGCATCGCGACCTCCGCGCCCGTGCGATTGACGACCAGCACGTTCTTCACGCAGTCCGCCGCGGCGCACGCGTCGTCCGTGATCTTCTTGAGCGGAATCGTCTTGCCGCCGCGCACACCCTCGTCTGACGTGATCACCAGACAGCATTCGCTGTCGAGGATGCGGTCGCGCAGCGAGTCCGCAGAGAAACCGGCGAACACGACCGAGTGCACCGCACCGATGCGCGCGCACGCGAGCATCGCGACCGGCAACGCGGGAATCATCGGCAGGTAGAGGCAGACGCGGTCGCCTTTCTTGACGCCGCAGTCCTTCATCACGTTCGACCAGCGGCACACCTGCTCGAGCAACTCGGCGTAGGTGATCGATCCGCCCTGGCCGGGTTCGTCGGCTTCGTAGATGAGCGCCACGCGGTCGCCACGGCCCGCCGCCACGTGGCGGTCGAGGCAGTTTTCCGACGCGTTCAAAGTCGCGCCGTCGAACCAGCGAATCTTCGGATCGTTGAAGTCCCACTCGAGCACGGTGGTCCACGGCTTTTTCCACGTGATGCGCTGCGCGATCTCCGACCAGAACGCTTCGGGATCCTGGATCGAACGCTCCCAGGTCGCTTGCTGTTGCTCGTACGACGAGACGCGCGCGTTCGCCTGGAACTCGGGGGACGGGGTGTACTCGTTTTGCATGGTCAACCTGCGATGGGAAAAAAGCCTACCTGTTTCAAACACTTCCTCGCCGCCGCCGTGAGTGGCAACGCCGCGGCCTTTTTCGGGCCGAACCACTGACCGGGTTCGCTCGCGGGACCGCCGTAGATCGAGAGGGTGATGCGCTTGTGCAGGACGCTGTGCGCAACCCGCCCGAGCAGCACCGAGTCTTTCGCCTCGCCGGGTTCGGCATCCGGCAACCGCCACATGCCCCGCAAGAGAGTGCCCTGATCGTTTCGAACCAGTTTCACCTTTCCTGCGCGAACCACAAAGGCCACGGATCGCCGCTTGCGCACCGTTTTGGGACGAGCGCGCGGGGCGGGGTATCGATCGGGCTCTGCTTGGCCGCCGCAAAAGGCCCGGACGGGACAGCGATCGCAGCGCGGTGCGCGCGGCGTGCAGACCGTCGCGCCGAGCTCCATGACCGCCTGGTTGTGATCGCCGGGCGAGCGGCGGGAGACCCACGCCTGGGCGGCCGCCTTCACTGCGCGCTTGTCCGATTCGATTCTGTGCATGCGTGAGAGCACGCGCTCGACGTTGCCATCGACCACCGCGATCGGCTCCCCGAACGCGATCGAGGCGACGGCCGCAGCGGTGTATTCGCCGACGCCGGGCAGCGCGCGCCAGCCTTCCGCGGTTTGCGGGACGCCCTCGCGAACGACGACCCGCGCAGCTGCGTGGAGGAACCGCGCGCGGCGGTAATAGCCGAGGCCGGACCAGTGCGCGAGCACCGTGTTTTCGCGCGCGCGGGCGAGGGTGCCGACGTCGGGGAAGCGGCACAGGAAGCGTTCGTAGTACGGAATGACGGCGGCTACGCGCGTCTGCTGGAGCATGATCTCGGAGACCCAGATCGCGTAGGCGTCACCCCGGCGGCGCCAGGGCAGGTCGCGACGGCGGCGGCGGTACCAAGCAAGGAGCTTCGCGCGCGACGCAGGGATGCGGCCTATACTCCTCGCCATGGATGCCGGTGAGGGTACCAATGGTCGATGACCCGCGCATGCGCGGCTTTCGGTCGCGCACCGCCGTCGAGGACGTGATCACGTTGATCGATCAGCGCGTGGGCGCGGGCGCGGCGGAGCGGGTTGCGCTGGACGACGCCCGCGAGCGTGTGCTGGCCGACGATGTCATAGCGACGGTGAACGTCCCGGCGTTCGCGCGCTCGGCCATGGACGGCTACGCGGTTGTTGCCGAGCAGACGTTCGGCGCGACCCCGGATGACCCGCGGGAATTTGCCGTCGCCGACGAGAGCTTGCCGGCAAAGCCTGCCGCCGCATCGGTGACCGCGAAGGAGTGCGTGCGGATCATGACGGGCGCGCCGTTGCCGGAGGGCGCGGACGCGGTGGTGCCCGTCGAGATGACTGCCGCAGCCGGCGACGACCGTGTGAACGTGACCGGCGCCGTCACTCCCGGGCAGCACGTGGGAGCGATCGGCGAGGACATCGCCACCGGCGATCGCGTGCTGGAACGCGGTCGGCGGCTACGCGCGCAGGACCTCGGCGTGTGCTCGTCCATCGGAGAAGCCGAGCTGAACGTGGTCACGCGACCGCGAGTCGCTGTGTTGATCACCGGCAACGAGATCTTGCCGCCGGGGTCGAAACCGAGCGGCCACTCGATCGTCGATGCCAACTCGCCGATGCTACGCGCGCTCATCGAACGCGACGGCGGCGTGGCGCTGAAGACCTTTCGCGTCGAGGACAACGTGGCCGCGCTTTCGGGTGCGCTGCTCGCGGCGGTCAAGTCCGCTAAGTGCGTGTTGGTGAGCGGCGGCACGAGCGTCGGCGCGGAGGACCACATGCCGAAGCTCGTGGCGAAGGCCGGCGAGCTGATCGTGCACGGAGTGGCGATGCGTCCGAGCAGCCCGGCCGGTTTGGGATTCGTCAAGGAGACGCCGGTGTTCCTGCTGCCGGGCAATCCGGTGAGCTGTCTGTGCGCCTACGACTTCTTCGCCGGCCGCGCGATCCGGCGCCTCGGCGGCCTGCCGGAGGACTTCCCCCACGAACAACGGCGGCTGCCGCTCGAAAGGAAGATCGCATCGCAACTCGGGCGCACCGACTACGTGCGCGTGCGCATCGAAAACGACCGTGTGGTGCCGCTGGCGATCCGCGGCGCATCGCGCCTGAGTTCGACGACGCGGGCGGACGGATTCGTGATCGTGCCCGCGGCGTTGGAAGGCTACGCCGAAGGCGACAAAGTTACGGTCCGGCTGTACTGACTACCACATCCCGAATTTCAACGGTTTCTGCTTCCGCGCCTTGAACGAGGGGATGTAGGGGAGACCGTCGGGGAACAACTCCGGTTCACAGAAGATCTTTTTGAGCGCGCTTCGTGCACCGAGCACTTCGCCGAACGGCACACCCGCATCCGCGGACAAGTCACACCGCAGCGCGTCGGATGCCTCGATCGCGGAGAACGCGGCTTCTTGTGTCAGGAACCTCTTGTTGCCCACCCGCCATTCGCGCCGGTCGCCGCGCTTCAGGATCCTCATGTCCGTGGCTTTCTTGTCGCTCGGCTTCTTGGGCGGATCGAAGGGCGACGGAATCACCCAATCCAATACGGTGGGAGCATCGGCTTCACGCTCCGGCTCCTTCACGATCAAGCGAAGGCGGCGAATGCGGTTCTCCTCCGCGATCACTGCGATCCAAGAGACCGCCTGCCACGGCGCCTTCGTGTCGATCGACAGCTCCACGAAAAGGCCGGGGAGCTTTTTGCCCTTGAATCGCTTTAATTGCGCGATGCGCTCGAAAAACGCATGGGCGACGGCGAGTCGCGTTCCCAACTCAAGTAACGAGATCTCGCCCTCGGGGTTGCTCTTGTTCAAGAACGCTGTCGCGCGCGGGTCGGGCAGGTCGAGCCGGACCCATGTCAGTCTCGCCCCTTCGAGACGCAGAACGACCTTGCTCTTGGGCAACTCCTGCTTGGGCGCTCCGGCGTTCTCCGGCTTCCCCTCGCCCAGCAACAAAAGACACACGAAGATTCCCACCATCATGACGCCACCACCATAACGGGTCGACGCATGCCGCGCTGCGAGCGTCTGGCGTCAGGTGACCCGAACTTTCGCAGACCACTTCCGCGGGCAATGGCACAACCGTCAATTCGCGAGCCAGTACAACCAATCCCGCTCCAAGTCTTCGATCGAGCGGTACCCGTACGCATGTTTGATCGCGACCTTGAAGTTGATCTTGGCGTACACATCGAGGAACGTTCGCCACGCGGCGCGGCCGCTGCGGTTCATCAGAAACTCGGTCAGCGAATGCGCCTGAGCGTAGAACAGCGGCATCTTGTCCGGAGGCGTCGACCTCAACGCGACGAACTCGCGTAGTGGGATCGCGTCCGCCTCGGCCTTCAGTGTGTTGCGCCGAGCGGCGCGCGCGCGTTCGGACTCGAACGTCGTGGCCACTCCCTCGTCCAGCCAGTGGCCGGCACGGTACGCGCGGAACCCCTGCCGCTGAACCACGTGCGCGATCTCGTGGGGCAACGTGTCCGCAAACAGCCCGGACACACCGACGTGTGACTCGACACGAACCACCTTGCCGCCGTCAGAGTCGCGCACCTCGTAACAAAGGCCCGCGGTCTGATCGCGCGCAGCGACGATCGACTTCTCCGGCGCGCCGTTGGGCTGCAGCGCGGCCTCGAGATACGCAGCGCGATTCCCGTGCACCACGACCTCGGCCTTCGGCGCCGTCGTCGATCCGCCGAGAAGTTCGCGAGTCGCCGCCGCATACGCCTGCTCCGCGACGTCGGCCGCGCGTTCCGCCAGCTGGCGCGTCGGCGCGTACACGACGAAGTGCGCGCTCGCGTGTTCATGCAGCGGATCCAGATACGTTGTGCGCCAGTTGTCCGCGCCCTCTCTCGACGGCCGCGTGACGGCGTGGCTCAGCGTGCGCGCCGCCAGCACGCGAACGGACTCGTAGTCGATGCCGCGCGCAGGCTTGCTGTTTCGCTCCGAGGTCCGCGCGGCCTTGGCGTAAAGGTCCGTCGCCTCGTTCAGCTCCCCGCGCAGATGACGCAACACCGCACGCAGAAAGACCGGCACGGCCCGATCCGGATAGGCCGGTATGGCCCCGATGCGACGCTCGGCCTCATCGAGGTCGCCTTCACCCATCGCCTCCAGCACGGCGACAGGCGCCAATAGAAAGAGCGCCTCCTCGACGCGCTCGCCGGCGCCGTAGGAAGCGACCGCACGCAGATGATCCAACGCCAGGCGCAGTTCGCCGTCCTCGAGTGCGCGCTCGGCGGCCAGCAAGTGCCCCTCGGCCATGAACCGCTTCGCCTCGGGATCGCCGGGCGCGCGGCGCAACCGCCACCGGTTGAGCGCGGCCAGCCCGGCATGGGCGTCGCCGGCCTCCAACGCGTCCGCCGCATCCTTCAACAGACGTTTGGTCTTGGCCTCCTCCTTTGCGATCCGCTCGAGTACCGCCAGCGCGATCGCGTTTCGCGGGTCGATCACTTGCATTCGCCGAGCCGCCGCCGTCGCCTCCTCGTAGCGGTGATCAAGAGTCATCGCGTTCGCATGCCGCCCTAACGCATCGAGCAACGCGGCGCGCGACGCCGGGTCCTTGCCCGCACGATACGCCTTCTCCAAAAGCTCAACCGCGCCGGCGGTGCTCCCACGCCGCAGGCTCCGCTCCCCCTCGCGTTTCAGGTACCGCGCGGCGGCCTCTCTTACGATCTCCTCGACGCGGTCGCGCCGAAACACCATCGTGCCGTTGGGCAACCGTACCCGCACGCTCGTCTCCGTCACCTCCACGACCTCGCACGAAATGCGCGAGCCGTTCTTGAGCACGCGTTCGTCCGCGGCGACCGCGCCGGCGAGCGCGGCGAAAACGCAGACCAGGAACCAGGCGGTCCGAAGCATGAACCCCCTATCGGCGCACGCCACCGACCGCGCGCTGCCCCGTTTCGAGGCACTTGTTCCGCACCGACGGTTTGCCGATAGGACCCACGTATTCGTGTCGGGTGACGCGAACGGAGGAGCATGGGGTTCGCCGGTGAACTGACCACGATCGGCCTCGCCGAGATATTCCAGAACATCGCGTTCAATCGCCTGTCGGGGACCCTGCGCCTCACGTCCGGCGAGCGGGTGGCGCACATCTACTTCGACAGCGGCGTCGTCGCGATGCTCGGTATCCAGGGCGAGCCGTTGGACTACTTCGCGATCGCCTCGGGCGCGCAACTGGCCGACGAACCCACCCTCCAGACCGCGCGCAAAAAGAGCCGGCGCGTCGGAATGCGCTCCGCGCTTGCGAAGGCCGGCGCGTGCGACGCAGCGGACTTCGACGAGGCCGTCGCGGCGCATGTCGAAGAGAACCTGTTGCTCCTGTTCGGATGGACCACCGCGTCGTTCACGTTCGAGGAGGGCAACCCCGCCGAAGGCCTGTTCGACCGCGAGCAACGCGACTCCACCATCGCGCTCGACCCCCAGCGTCTTGCGATGGAGGCCGCCCGGCGCCTGGACGAGTGGGACTCGATCTCGCGCCATATCG
>JAZFYD010000061.1:0-23958 GCA_036443405.1 Planctomycetota bacterium | reverse complement strand
CAGCTTACGGGTCATCTCGAGGATCCAGCCCGTCTTGTGAAAGCGCCCGCGTGCGTTCACGTCCGCGCGGCTCCCGCGCGAGTGCTGCAACACGTCGTAGCTGACCTGCCAGCCGATGTCGGGCGTGAATCGCGTGAGCTTCTCGGGCGTGAGGGACTGTGCGTTGGACCACTTGAGAAACCGCTGCTCGGGAAACTCCGGCGGGGTCAGCCTGCGCGGTACGAAGGCCGGGCCGCGAAAAGCCTGGTTTTCGTTCGCGATCGTCCCCGACCCATCGATCGCTCCGTCTAGTTGGATGCGCGGCGGCGGGCCATCTCGCAGCATGGAGTCGTTCGCGACATGCAGCGAATTGGTGCGTTGCGCGCCCCAGTACCAAACGTCCGCGAGGCCGCGGCGATCGACCATGGCGTGCGCGAGTCCCAGGCTGTCGTTGCCGCCGGCGGGACCCGGCGTACGGAACTCCGCACCGCCGTCGTGGCAATACATCGCGCAGCCGGCCTCCCGAAACGGTTTCGCGTGGCTGCCCGGCGCCCAGAGAATGGAAAACGCGTCCTCGGTTTGGTGCAGCTCCCATTTGCGGTCTTCGTTGTAGCGCCAGTAGCGGCCGAGGCTCTGTTCCTTGTCGCGCCATTGCGCGAGCACGTAGAGGCGCTTGTCACTGTAGAGCGCCCGCAGTGACACTTCCGCCGGCCCATCCCCGGTCAGCTTGAGGCGCAGTTCCGGCGCGGATGCCCAGGTCGCTTGTTCCGTGCGCGTGCCGTCGATCTTGATCGAGGCCCCATCCGGAAGCGGCGCCGCCGAGAGGAGCGCCACCGCCGCCGGGCGCTCCGATTCCGCGGGCGCGGACTGTCCCCCGTCGCACGCAGCAACAAGAATGGGTGCCAAACCAATGACGCAGCCGATCCAAAACGCACGCATGGAGCGGATTGTAGCCGCGTCCCGTTCCAAGGGTGCCTGACACGGAATCGGTCACTCGCGCCGGCTGGGGTCGAGAACGTGTGAGGCGTTTCGCGTGCTTAGCCCGGGTTATTCACGAGGCGGGCGCGTTGCTTCTGCCCGGTTAGACGAAAAGGCCCCTTCTGTGCGCGCGGTCTACGTTTGAAGTTTGGACCAACGCCTTCTGGGCGAGTCCAGCTTGTCGAGATCGCGACTCGAGGCCGAAGTAGTGTTGGAGGACACGTCGAGTGCCGAGAGGCAAAGAACTCGGCAGGCTGGGCCGGTCAGAACGCTCGTCTTGTGAATAATCCGGGCTACGCTCTCTTGATGCTCCGGGGCCTTGCGTCACTTCTGGCTCTCACCGCGCTGGTCGCGGCCGAGGAATGGCCCTATCCCGAGGGCTCGTCCACTCACACGATCGAAGGCTTAAAGGTCGCGATCATGCGGCCGGAGACCTTGTCGCGCGAAAAGCCGGCGTCGCTCGCGATCATCCTGCACGGCAACGGCGGCGACAGCCAAATCGTGCACTCGATTTCGGAGTGCGTCGAACGCGGGTACATCGTCGTGGGGCCGAAGTCGACCGGCATGGGCTGGAATGGCGCGGACGTGAAAGCGGTGCTGCGTATCGCGGCGCATCTGAAAAAGGTCCTGCCGATCGATCCCGACAAGGTGCACGTGCTTGGTTTTTCCAACGGCGGTTGGAACCTCGGCGGCCTTGCCTTCGACGATGAGCTGAAACCTTGCAGCGCAACCTGGATCGGCGCGGGCTATCGCGGCGCGAGGGTGCCCAAGTGGGCCAAGAAGCACCTCGGCGTGCTCGCCCTCGCGGGCGCCCAGGACCCCAACGCCAACGCCGCTCAGAAGACGGTCCCGATGCTTCGGGACAAGGTGCGCTCGGCGGAGTGCCGGTTACAGGACGACCTCGGCCACAAATGGCCCACCGCGCTCATGTCCTATCTCCAATGGTGGATGGACACCAACGAGGGCCGTTTCACCCCCGGGGTCGATGAGAACTTCGCGTGGACCGACGAACTCGAGGAAGCGCAGACAAAGGTCGCGGGCGGAAAGCGCGGCGGCGTGCTGGTGTACTTCTGGGACAAAGCCGACGCGGAGAATCCGCAAGCCAAGCTTCTCTCGAACTCCGTTCTGATGGATCCTGCCGTCCGCCACTACGGCGGCCAACTCCGGGCGATCAAGTTCGAGCGGACGATCTTCACCATCGAGGCGGAGAAGTACGGCGTGAAGACGACCCCGGCGCTGGTGGTGCTCAACACCAAGGGCGCCGTGAAGAAGAAGATCGAGGGCAAGTTCAAGCCCAGGTCGGTCGCAAAGGCCCTGCGGTCGGTGGCGCCGAATCGGCGGCCGCCCGAGTAGCCGCGGCCTTCGAAGCATCGCTCGGAGCAGAAAGAAAAAAAGGTGGCGGAGGGCGAGCGACTCTCGAGTCTGCGTCGCGACACTCCGCGCTTTCTATTCTTGTCGTGTTTGTCCGGTTTCGAGGCGAGCGGCAAACCCCGCCCGCTCGCAGTCGTCTCAACGCCGTCAGGCGTTGAACCAGCCGAAAAGACCAAACTCTTGGCGCAAAGCGCCAAGAGTTTGGTACGCCCGGGAGGACTCGAACCCCCAACCTCCTGGTCCGTAGCCAAACGCTCTATCCAATTGAGCTACGGGCGCGTTGAACTCGCGAGTCTAAGAGCCGCCGCGCCGTTGTCAAATCGTCTCGACGGCGGCCTCGATTGACCTAGGGAACCGGCGGCGCGATCGAATCGCCGTCGGACTCCGACGGACGCGCCAGACGGTGAAGGAACCAAAGGGACAGCGTCAGACCCACTCCGGCCAACGCGAATGCGATCCCACCGAGGTTCTCCAACCCGCGCGCAAGATCGGGGAAATGCAGCGCCAACGCGAGCACCGCGTTGTACACGGAGTGGAACAGGATCGACCCGAAGATCGAACGCGTGAGGATCGCGACGGTACCGAGCACGACGCCGGCCGCCGCTGTCGCCGGAATGCGCGATGCATCCAGATGCAAGAGCCCAAACAGGAGCGCGGTCAGCGCCACCGCGCGCACGGCGCCGAATCGCGTTTTCAGACTGGACAGCAGGAACCCGCGGCACAGGAGCTCCTCACAGACCGGTGGCAACACCGCAAGCAGCAACAGCATCACGGCCACCGGCGCCTTCGCCAACATGCCGACGACCTGGGTGAAGCCCTCCGCCTCGGGCGCGGGCATCAGCCGCATCTGCGCACCGACGACCAACACGAGTGTGCTCAACGCGCCGCACATGATGGCCGGTACCGCAGCCGGCGCCAGCGGCGCGATGCGGAACGTCCGTTTGAGATCGACCTTCATGAACCGCGCGGCTAGCAGCGTCGGCAGCAACACGGCGACGACCTGCGAGATGAGGAAGATCTTGGCGACTCCCCAGAGGTCCGTCGGCAACGTGCCGCCCGATAAGAAGAACATGAACGCCAACACCACGAAGAACACCAGGACACCTTGGGATTCCGTGGGCAGCCCGAGGCGCTTGGCCTCGAGCGAAGTCGCGTCGTGTCCCTTGCCGGCTCCGGATCGGAACAGCACGCTCTCGCGCTTGAACAACGACACGGTCACCCACAGCGCGAGCGCCGCGTAGAACGCCATCGCCAGGATCGCCACGAGCGCCCAGCGCGCGCCCTCCCCGCCGAGCAGCATCGCCTTTACCAGGAGCACGACGTTGGCGACCGGAACGAGCGCGAGGGTCGGTCCGAGTTCCACGTTCGGCAGCATCGCGACCATCGCGAGCGGCATCACCACGAGGAAGATCGGCGACAGGTAGTGCTGACCCTCCTTGTAGGACGTCGCGAACGACGACGCCGCCAGCGCGACCGCCGCGAACAGCGCAGCCGTCGGAATGAGAATGAGCGTCACGGCGGCCAGCGCCCCCGCCGGCATCGTGAACGCGATGCCCGAACCCGGCATCATGCCCGCGAGCTTGGAGAACGTCAGCCCCATCACCCCGAGGTTCAAGAGCGCGGTCACGACCGCGACGACCCACACCGCCAGGAATTTGCCCAGCACGATGTCGGTGCGCGTGACCGGCGCCACGAGCAACGTCTCCATCGTGCCGCGCTCCTTCTCCCCGGCGACAAGATCCACCGCGGGATAGAACGCCCCCGTCAAACACATCAGGACGATGAGCAACGCCAGCATCGGCGCAAACGAGTACGCGCCCTTTTGCTGACTCGACGCGACCTCGACGGTGCTCACGTCGATCGGGTGCACCATGAATTCCAGGAGCGGACGCTGATCCGAGTACAGCTCCTTGGCGCGCTCGCGCTCACGTTCCGAGTACTCGTGCAACGCCGCACGGACCTTCCGACGAGCCGCGCGACTCTCGTCGTTGGTCGCGTCGAACAACAGCATCGCCTCGTTGCGGGCCGCAGGCACCTCGGCGCCGCCCTCCAGGCGCGCAAAGAGCACACCGACGACGTCATTCTGCGCGAGGGTCCCGCGCATCTCGCGCCGCCACTCGTCGATATCCTCGGCCGGAGTGTCCTCGTCGACGTCCGCGATGCTGTCCGCGATGATCCGGAGTGTCGCCCGCATTTCCGCGGCGTTGTCGAGGGTCTTGAGCTCCAACCCCTCCTCCAACGCCTCGGCGAGCTCCGGGTCGGCGTCCAACCCGTCCACGAGCACGCGCTGCTTTTCCTCCTGCAGGTTGCGCTTGGTCGCGCCGATCACCTGCGTCAACCCGAGCAACAGCGCCGGGTAGAGCAACAACGGCAGTATCAACGCGACGAACAAGGTTCGCCGGTCCCGGAGCGTGTCGAGCAGCTCCTTTCTGGCGATCAGTCCGACGCGTTCACTTCGCATTGGTCGATCAGATTGAAGAACAGGCTCTCGACATCGCCGCCCGGCGAATCTGCGAGAACCTCGTCTACCGGACCCTGCGCGAGAATGCGCCCCTTGTGGAGTATGGCGAGGTCGTCGCAGAGTTTCTCGACCTCGCTCATGATGTGGGTGGACAGGATCACGGTGCGGCCGCGGTCGCGGCAATCCGAGATGAATTCGACAACGGTGCGCGCGACAAGCACGTCCAGGCTCGTGGTCGGCTCGTCAAATATCAGGACCGGCGGGTCGTGCACGATCGTGCGCGCCAGCGAGACCTTCTGTTTCATGCCGGCGCTCAGCCGCCCGCAGGGCGTCTCGGCAAACTCGTGCATGTCGAGCAGATCGAACAGCTCGTTCGTGCGCGTGGCCACCGCCTCGTTGTCGAGGCCGTACAGCCGCCCGAAATAGACCACCATCTCACGCGGTGTCAGCCGCTCGTAGATTCCGGTCGTGCCCGTGCAGAACCCGAGACTCGATCGAGCGAGGGTGGCCTCCTCGACGACATCGTGACCGTGGATGGACGCGCGCCCCTCCGTCGGAACCAGCGTCGTCGCGAGGATCCGCAACGTGGTCGTCTTGCCGGCGCCGTTGGGCCCGAGCAGGCCGAAGATCCGGCCGGGCTCACACGTGAAGGTCACGTTGTCCACGGCACGGAACTCTCCGCCCCCTCGCGGATCCTGAAAAATCTTGCTCAACCCCTCGGCGACAATCATCTTCCCGTAAGTATCGGCCGGGGCTCCCCCGCCCTGAGAGGAGCACCGCGACAATTGGCGCCAGAACCCCCGATTGCTGACAAACCGACCTCGCTCGTGCTACCTTTCGCGGCCCCATGGAGTCTGATCGTCGTGTCTATTGCCGCGCTCGCCTATTCGGGAGGTCTCGACACCTCCTACGCGGTCCTCGCGCTCAAGCGCGCGGGGCATGATGTCGTCACGGTCACCGTAGACACCGGGGGGTTTGATCCAAAAGAGCTGGCCGCGCTGGAGAAGCGCGCGCTCAGGCTCGGAGCGATCGAGCACAAGACCATCGACGGCCGCCGAGAGGTCTACGACCGCTTCTTCAGCTTCGTGATCCGGGGCAACGTGCTCCGAGGCGGCGTCTATCCCGTCGCCGTCGGCGCGGAGCGGGTCGTGCAGGCCGAGGGTCTGATCCGGGTCGCCCGGGATGTCGGCGCGCAAGCCGTCGCCCACGGCTGCACCGCCGCCGGCAACGACCAGGTCCGGTTCGACGTGGCGCTGGCGACGCTGGCGGGCGAGCTCGAAATCCTGGCTCCGGTGCGCGACGGCGAAGTCTCCCGCGAGGAGTCCACGCGCACGCTGGCCGAAGCCGGGGTCGAGATTCCGGCCAAGACGACCAGGTACTCCATCAACGCGGGCCTCGTCGGCACCACCGTCGGCGGCGGCGAAACGCACGATCCGTGGACCGAGATCCCGGCCGAAGCGTTCGCCGAGGCGGGCGCGCGGGTCGATCCGGACGCCAGCGAGCGCGAGTTGCGGATCACGTTCGAAAACGGACTACCGGTCGCGATCGACGGGGAGACCCTCGACCCGCTGGAGCTGGTCGCGCGCCTGGACGCGTTGGCGCTTCCGCTCGGCATCGGCTGCGGCACGCACCTCGGCGACACGATCCTGGGCATCAAGGGCCGCATCGGTTTTGTGGCACCCGCCGCAACGGTCCTGATCGAGGCGCACCGCGAACTGGAGAAGCTCGTGCTCACGAAACGGCAGGCGGACTTCAAGAACCGCGCCGGCGACTACTACGGCGACCTGCTGCACGAGGGTCTCTACTTCGATCCGGTGTGCCGCGACCTCGAGCGGCTGCTCGAGTCTTCGCAACAATGCGTCTCCGGCGACGTGCGCGCGCGGCTCTTGCGCGGCCGCGTCGAAGTGACCGGCGTCCGCTCGCCGCACGCGTTGATGCTCGACGCCGCGCGTTACGGCGAGGAGTCCGACCTGTGGCAGGGCCGGGACGCGTCGGGATTCGCGCGCATCTATGGCATCCCGTCGCGCATCGCCGCGGAGCGTGACACCGCGAACAAGCAAAAAAAGGAACCGCGCTCGTGAAGATCCACGCGCACAAGATCGCATCCGTCGTCTACCGGCTCGAGCTCGAACACGAGATCGAGTACTCGCGCATGGTCTCAGTCACAACGGGACAGGTGCTCGTCGTGCGCGCGCTCGAGGAAAAGCGTGTCTACGACGTCCTTGAGCTGACGACGGGCCGCATGGCGCACATCAGTAAGGGTGACATCCTGGTCGGCGCGCTCGGTTCGCGCGCGGCGCTCGCGGGATTTGTCGGGCGGGTGCCCGAATCCATCGAGGCCGGGGACCACCTGCACGTCCTGAACCTCGGCGGCGTGTTGGGCGAATGCTTGTCCCACAACCGGGACGTCGGCAAACCGCTCGCGGTCGAGGTGATCGGCGGGGTGACGCGTCACGGCGAACCGCTCAATATCCGCGACGAGGCGCTCGCGACCGCGGAGTCCCTGCGCATGAACGTACCGCTCGTCATGGTCAACGGCACCTGCATGAATAGCGGCAAGACACGCGCCGCGACCGAGATCATCTTTCATCTCGCACAGCGCGGGTACCGGGTCGGCGCGGCCAAGCTCACCGGCGTCGCCGCCCTACGCGATCCGCTCAGCATGGTGGACCACGGCGCATTCATGGCGCTGTCGTTTCTCGACTGCGGCGTGCCGAGCACATCGGACTGCGACGATCTGCCCGCCGTCGCCAAAGGCGTGCTCAACCGTCTGTGCGACGAGGGCGCCGACGTCATCGTGGCCGAGACCGGCGACGGCATCATCGGAAGCTACGGCGTGCGCGGCCTCCTGGAAGACGAGGAAATCCGCGCCGCGGCGACGTGCCACGTGATCACGGCCAACGACCTCGTCGCCGCTTGGGGTTCTGCGCGCCTGTTCGGCGACGAACTCGGCCTGAAGCTCGGCGTGATGGCGGGACCGGCCACCGACAACGCCGTCGGCGTGTCGTATGTCGAGGAGCAACTCGGCATCCCCGCCGCGAACGCGCGCACCGACGGCGCGAAACTCGCGGACCTCGTCGAGAAACAGGCCTTCGGATCATGAGGACACCGGCGTCATGAGCACGCGCGTCGCCATCGTCGGGGCGTCCGGCTACGGCGGCCAGGAGCTGCTGCGGCTGCTTGCCTCGCACGCGGAGTTCCAGGTGGCGGCCGTGACGAGCCAGCGCCTCGTCGGCCGCGCGGTCGCCGATGTGCATCCGCACCTCGCGGGCTTCTACGACGGCCTCGAGTTCACGAGCGCCGACGCGCTGCCGGCGAATTGCGATGCGGTCTTTCTCGCGGTGCCGCACGGGGCGGCCGCTCCGATCGCGAAGACACTCGGGACTCGCCGCATCGTCGATCTCTCGCGTGACTTCCGCGCCGACGATACATGGGTGTACGGCCTCACCGAGAGCAACCGCGGGGCGCTCTTGGATGCCCACGGCGTTGCGAATCCGGGCTGTTTCGCGACGGGCGCGTTGCTCGCCGTGTTGCCGCTGGCCGAACAGGGGTTGCTTCACGGCGACCTCACGCTGGCGCAAACCACCGGCTCGTCGGGCTCCGGCGCGGAAGCCAAAGCCGGCACCCACCACCCCGAGCGCGCGCAGGACATGCGCGCCTACAAGGTGCTCACCCATCAGCACGAAGCGGAGATCGTCCGGCAGCTCGCACACGTCGGCGCGAGCGCCATCGACGTCGCGATGGTCCCGCAAAGCGGCCCGTTCGCGCGCGGCATCTTCACGGTGGCGCACGCGCGTGTGCCGGAATCCGTCGACGTGGCGCAACTCTACGCGGAGCGCTACGGCAACGAACCGTTTGTGCGTCTGCGTGAAACGACACCGGCCCTGCGCCACGTCGCGCGCACGAACTTCTGCGACCTTGCGGTACACAGGCGCGGCGAGCGCGTGGTGATCCTGAGCGCGATCGACAATCTCGGCAAGGGCATGGCCGGCCAGGCCATCCAAAACCTGAACGCGATGTGCGGCCTTCCCGAAACGACGGGGCTCCTGTCACCGGGGGCGAACCTGTGAATCGGGACGAAGTGATCGCGGCCGCCGAACAGGCCGAGCTTCCCGTCTACAAACGCATCGACCTCGTGGCCGTGCGCGGCGAGAACGCGCACCTCTTCGACATGAACGGGGACCGCTACCTCGATCTGTACGGCAGCCACGCGGTCGCGCTGCTCGGCCACAGCCCGTCCAGGGTCGTCGAAGCCATCGCGAATCAGGCGCGCGAGCTTCTGTTCTCCACGAACCTCGTGCATCTGCCCGCACGCGCCCGTGCGGCGCGGATGCTGGCGAATCTCGCGCCGTTTCCCGCCCGTGTGTTCTTCGTGAACAGCGGCGCCGAAGCCAATGAAACGGCGCTCAAACTCGCCCGGCAAGCGACCGGGCGCCGCGACGTCGTGGTCTTCGACGGCGGTTTTCACGGACGCACCCTCGGCGCCGCCGCGGCCTGCGCTCTCGGTAAGTACCGCGACTCGGCGGCCGGCCTCGTGCAGGACGACGCCTTTCGCATCGCGCCGTTCAACGACGTCGCGGCGCTGGAGTCGATGCTCGACGAGAACTGCGCCGCCGCGTTCGTGGAACCGGTGCAGTCCATGGGCGGCGTGCGTACGCTGACAGCCGAATTCGCGCACGCCCTGCGGGTGCGCTGCGACAAGGTCGGCGCGAAGCTGATCTTCGACGAGGTGCAGACCGCCCCCGCGCGCACCGGCTGCTGGTTTGCCGGATCGCACTGGGAGGTCGCGCCGGATCTCATCTCGACGGCCAAAGGCCTCGCCGCCGGTTTCCCCGCGAGCGCCGTGCTCGCCCACGAGGACATCGCCGCGGGCGTCGGTCCCGGCGATCAGGGCACGACGTTTGGCGGCGGCCCGGTGGCCGCGGCCGCGATCGCCGCGACGCTGGACACGCTGCTCGAAATCGACGGCCCCGCCCGGGCCCGCGCCATCGAGGAAACCGTGCGCGGCGCGCTGAACGGCGTCGCCGGCATCGTGGAGGTCCGCGGCCTCGGCGCTCTGCTCGGCGTGGCGCTCGACCGCCCCGCCGCGCCCGTGCTCGCCAAGTGGCGCGACGAACATCGCGTGCTGGCCGGCGGATGCCCGGGCGACACCAACGTCATCCGGCTGTTCCCGCCGCTCACGATCGAACCCCCTGACCTCGAAGCCGGTCTCGGCACACTGCGGGAGGTCTTGGCGTGAAAGACCTCCTGAGCCTCCAGCATCTCGGCCAGGACGAGATCGATCACCTTCTGGATCTCGCCGACCGGTTTGGCAAGGACGGCATCCCCGAAGCGCATCCCGGCGCGTTTGTCGGCGGGCTGTTTTTCAATCCGTCCCTGCGCACACGCACTTCGATGGAGATCGCGACGCGGTCTTTGGGCGCACACTTCATCGGAATGGACGCCGGCCGCGGTACGTGGTCGTTGGAGACGCTGGATGGCGCGGTCATGGACGGGGACAAGACCGAACACATCAAGGACGCCGTCGGGAAGTTCCTCAGCGGCGCGGTGTCTTGTCTCGGCGTGCGTTGTTTCGCGGACATGGACCTGCCCTACGAACAGGCCCGGCAGGATCCGGTCTTGTCTGCGGTGGCCGCCGCCGCGGAGGTGCCGGTCATCAATCTGGAGTCGGCGCTGTTTCATCCGATGCAGGGTCTCGCCGACCAGCAGGTCGTGCGCGCGCACTTGAACGGCGACCGCACCGACCACACCATCGCGATCACCTGGGCCTATCACCCGAAACCGCTGCCGATGGCCGTCGCGCACACCGCGCTGCTCGGTTTTCTGCGTGCGGGTTACCGCGTGCGCCTCGCCCACCCCGAGGGGTTCGATCTCGACCCCGAGATCATGCAGCACGCGCGCGACGAGGGCGGCGAACGGCTCGATGTCGTGCACAACCTCGACGAAGGCGTGCGCGACGCGAGCGTGATCTATGCCAAGTCCTGGGGCGCTGCGGCCGCCTATGGTCCCGGCGCAGACGACGAATCGCTGCGCGCGCCCCATCGCGACTGGATCATCGACGCCCGCCGGCAGGCCCTCGCCGCGCCCGGCGCATTCATGCACTGCCTGCCGGTGCGCCGCAACGTCGTCGTGAGCGACGACGTGATCGACGGCCCGCACAGTTGGGTCGCCGAGCAGGCGCACTGCCGCATTCTGACCGCCGCGGCGGTCCTCCACGAAATCCTATGAACGGCAACGAAATCTCCACCCTCCTCCAGGCCTTGCCCTACATGCGCCGCCACAAGGGCGCGACGATGGTCGTGAAGTGCGGCGGCGAGATCGCACGCGATGCGGGCGCGCTCGAACTGCTCGCGCAGGACCTCGCGCTGATCTCCCACACGGGCGTGCGCACGATCGTCGTCCACGGCGGCGGTCCGCAGGCAACGGAGCTTTCCAAAAAGCTCGGGGTCGAACCGAAGATCGTGCAGGGCCGGCGCGTTACCGACGACGCGACGCTCGAGGTCGCGAAGATGGTGTTCGCCGGGCAGATCAACATCGACGTGCTCGGCGCGCTGCGCCGCGAGGGGTTGCGGCCCGTCGGGGTCAGCGGCGTCGACGGCAACCTCATCGACGCGGTCCGGCGGCCCAAGACCGACGTGACGGATCCGGCGACCGGCAAAACCGAGAGTGTGGACTTCGGGCACGTCGGCGACATCGTCGGGCTGGATACCAGCCTTCTGTCTACGCTGCTCGATGAGGGCTACGTGCCCGTGCTCGCGTCGCTGGGCGCGGACAAGTCCGGCAACATCTACAACATCAACGCCGACACGGTCGCATCGCGAGTCGCCGTCGACCTCGGCGCGGACAAACTCATCCTGTTGACGTCGGCGCCGGGCCTCCTGGCCGACCCGGACGACCCCGAGTCACTGGTGTCGCATCTTTCCGCCAAGCGCGGCGAGGCGATGCTCAAGACCGGCAAGATCCGGGGCGGCATGGCGCCCAAGATCACGACGCTGATCGACGCGGTCCGCGGCGGCGTTCCGCGCGCGCACATCCTGGACGGCAAGGCGTCACACAGCCTTCTGGTCGAACTCTTCACCAAAGACGGCACCGGCACGATGGTCACGACGCGCGAGGAGGAAGCGCGATACCTGGAGGAGTGATTCTCCACCGCGCCCACCACGAACCGTGTCCGCCATGAATGTCGTCGAACTTGCGCAGTCGCTTGTTTCCCTGCCGTCCGTCTCCGGCAACGAGGCCGCGTGCGTCGAGCTCCTGCGCAGCGTGCTCGCGGACCACGCGCCCGTCGTATCGGGGCGCAACGTTTTCGCGATGCGCGGCGACGGCACGAACACGTTGCTCCTGAACAGCCACACCGACACGGTGCCGGCTTCCGGCGAGTGGACGATCGACCCGCACGCCGCCGAGATCCGCGACGGTAAACTGCACGGGCTCGGTGCCAACGACGCCAAGGGCCCGCTCGCAGCGCTGGTCGTGGCGTTTCTCACCGCGGAGGTTCCGGCGGGCGCGCGCTTGTTGCTCGCGGCGACCTGCGACGAGGAGATCGGCGGCGAGGGGCTCGGCGTGCTGCGGCCGGCGCTGCCCGAGATCTCGGCCGCCATCATCGGAGAGCCTACGGCGCTTCAGGTTTGCTCCTGCCAGCGCGGGTTGCTGCGGGTTCGGCTCACGGCCGGCGGACAGCGCGCACACGCGGCCAGGCCCTGGGAGGGCGAAAACGCGATCGAGAAGGCCGCACGCGACGTGGTCGCGTTGCAGCACCTGGAGCTGCCGGCGAAACATCCGATTCTCGGCGCCGCGACATTGCAGGTCACCAAGATCGACGGCGGCGTCGCGACCAATGTCGTGCCGCCGGAGTGCGTCATGGAGATCGACGCGCGCACCCTGCCCGCGCTCGGCAACCGTGAGTTGTACGACCGCATCGCCGCGGCGACCGAGAGCGATGCGGAGTTGGTGAGCGAGCGGTTCCAACCGGTCGAGACCGCGGATCACGAATCGATCGTCCGCGCGGCGCTCCACGCAACGGGGAACGACGCGCCGTGCGCGTTCGGCGGGGTCAGCGATTTTTTCCACGTGCGCGACGTGCCCGGCATCGTGATGGGACCCGGCCTGAGCCACCAGAGCCACGCCGCGGACGAATGGATCGAGCTCTCGATGCTGGAACGCGGCGTCGCGGCGTATTCGGAAACGGTCGAGCGGTATTTCGCCGCAATCGGGAGCGCATGATGGCGAAGAAGCAAAAGGCGAAGCGCATGTGGGGTGGCCGATTCGACGGCGAGCTGGATCCGCGCATCGACCGTTACAACCAGAGCCTGCCGTACGACCAGCGCCTCGTGGAAGAGGACATCGACGGTTCCGTCGCTTGGGCGCGCGGTTTGCGCCGCATCGGTGTGCTCGACGCCAAGGAACTCGGCACCATCACCAAGGCGCTGGAGAGGGTGCGCCGCGAGTTCGCGCAGGATCGTTTCGAGGCTGAACCGGGGGACGAGGACATCCACACCGCCGTCGAACGGCGCGTCGTGGAGATCGCGGGCAACGCCGGCGCCAAGTTGCACACCGGCCGCAGCCGCAACGACCAGGTCGCGACGGATCTGCATCTCTGGCTCAAGAAGGCGTGCGACGAAATCGAGGGAGCCATCGCGTCCCTCCAGCGCACCCTGGTCGAGGCCGCCACCGCGGTCGGCGAAACGGCGATCCCGGCGTACACGCACCTACAGCGGGCGCAGCCCGTGTTGCTCGCGCACCACCTGCTTGCGTATTGCGAGATGGTGCAACGCGATCGCGAGCGGTTCGCGGACACCAGGAAGCGCGCGGACGTGATGCCGCTCGGATGCGGCGCCGCCGTGGGTTCCGGGTTCGCGATCGATCGCGCGTTTCTCGCCAAGGAGCTCGGCTTCAGGAAGGTCTCGGCCAACAGCCTCGACGCCGTCGGGTCGCGCGACGCCGCGTTGGAATTCCTGTCCGCGGCATCGATTCTCGCAATGCACCTCTCGCGTCTCGGCGAAGAGATCGTGTTGTGGGCATCCAAGGAGTTCGGGTTCCTGAGGCTCGGCGACACCGTGTCGACGGGTTCGAGCCTGCTCCCGCAAAAGCGCAACCCCGACGGCGCGGAGTTGGCGCGGGGCAAGGCGGGCCGCGTCCTCGGGCGGTTCCTCGGCCTCGCGACCACACTCAAAGGGCTTCCGCTCGCCTACAACAAGGACCTCCAGGAGGACAAGGAGGCGGTGTTCGAGGCGTTCGACACGATCACCGGAACGCTCGGCGCGCTCGAGGCCACGTTGGCGGGCTCCCGGTTCGATGCCGACCGATGCGCCGAGGCGCTCGAGGGCGGCCACCTGCTGTCCACGGAACTCGCGGACTACCTCGTGCGCAAGGGCATGCCGTTCCGGCGCGCGCACGAAGTCGTCGGCAAGCTCGTGCAGACCGCCGAGCAAAAGGGCGTCGACATCAAGGAACTGGATCTCGCCACGCTTCAGGACGCGGCGCCCGAGATCGGCCCCGACGTGAAGCGCGCGCTGACCGTTTCGGCGGCACTACGCGCGAAACGCGCTGTGGGCGGCACCGCACCGGCGAGAGTGAAACGCGCGCTCGCCGCCTGGCGCAAGAGGCTCGCAAGGTAGCGTCTGTCCTCGTTCGAAGAAGAGGACCAACCACAGAGGCACAGAGACACGGAGGTGTTCCGGAGCTGACCGAACCGGGCCTGAGCACTCGCGTTTGGAGTCTCGCTGGCCTCCGTGCCTCTGTGGGCTCTCTTCTTCTTCTTCTTCTTCTTCCTCTTCTTCTGTTCGTCTAACGCGTGATCGTCAACGGAGCGGTCGCGCGTTTCAGGAAGAGCAGCGCGAAACACGTCGTGACCGGATCCGCGTCCTCGCGCCCCCACGAGCCGCTCTCGCGCTGCGTGTCGAGCAGGAACGCGGCTCCCTCGAAGTACCAATCGCGGTCGCCGACCCGCTTCACGCGATCGAGGATCGCGGCGCGCTCGACGGAGTAGAGATAGTAGTAGTGCCAATACGTCGCCGGCACGTGACCGGGCGCGCGCGCCATCGACCAGTGGCGGTCCATCCACAGCCACGCGCCAAGCACCGCGGCGTCGATCTCTTTCTTGAGCTTGCCTTTGATCTTCGAGCTCTTCATGCGCTCGAGTTCATGGCGCGCGATCCGCATGCACGCGATCGCCGCCGTGGTCATCGACCCGCTGCCGTGGTCGTAGTCGGCGCGGTAGCGGTATCCGTAGCCGTTCGAAACGCGCTTCTTGGCGACGGTGCCGCGCGACACCGCCTCACCGTCCCGCAGGAGCCCGATGCGTCCTTTGAGAGGTGTGGCTTCACGCAGCGTCCGGAAATGCTGCAACACGCCCAGCCACGTGCGCTCGCCGGTCGCGATTCCCAGGTGCCCGGCGGCCCGCAATCCCAGCACCGCGTACTGGGTGTTGGAGGAATCGAACCACTTCCTGTTGTCGCCGCGGCCGTACGCCCACGACCCTGGCGTCACGGCGTTTTCTTCGAGCGCCTTGGCCGTGGCGCGGCACCACTCCAACCGGTCCGGCGGCAGGTCGCGTTGAAATTTCTTCAACTGCCCGCGGTGCGCGCGCGCCAACTCCCCCGCCGGTGCGTACGCCCGGTCGAGCGCCATCAGCGACACGGCGCGGTCGTAGCCGTTTCTCGGCGTATGGCGGACGAGGTGCGCCAACGTTTTTTCGATCGCGGGATCGCTGCGCGGCACGCCGCACGACGAAAGCGTGAACGCGCAAAACGCCGCGGTCCCGAGATCCCATTCGCGGTGCGGCGGATACGTGCCGTCGGGCCGCTGTTTTGTCTTTAGGTACACGACGCCTTTGTCGATCGCCACGTCGACCGCCGCCTGAAAGCCGCTTTTGCCGTGCGCGCGTTCGCCCGTGAGCCGCGCGCTCCACGTACCCCCGAGTTCCTTTTTGCCCTCGCGCGTCGTCACCTCGGCCTTCCACGTGACCCGCGTCCCGCGGATCGTGGAGTCGTCGGCCACGGTCTGCTCGACCGTCGCGGTGCCGTGTGACACCTTGGCGACGGCGTCCCTGTTGGCCTTGGTGGCAAAGCGGTACCGAATCGTGGTCACGCCGCCGGCCTGGGCGTACTCCGCCTTGAGCTGCAACTCACCGAACAGCCGGAGGTGCTTTCGGTTCTCCATGGATTCGAGCAGCGAAACGGTGCGTGCGAACTTACCGGCGGTCCCCGCAACGCCCGGCGGCGCGCTCAGACCCAGGATCGCGGGCAGATCCTCCCACGTCGACGTCACGGGGAAGTAGCCGTCGGCTTTCCAGGCGTGGCGGTGTGTACGGAGGATCTCGCGCTTGCCGCCCGCGTCGACCTCGTACCGGAAGTAGTCCGACGGCCCCGCGGACAGCCAGGAGGTGGTGCAGAGGACGGGCAGGAGGGCGAGCGCGATTCGTAGCGGCATCGCGCTGCATGGTCCGCGGGACCGACCCGATGGCAACCCTTTTTGCCATCTAACGACGCGAGGCACGCCGGTTCGGGATGCGCGAACCGGATAACACCGGACGACTGTTTCACATGGAGGCGGTTGGCCCGTCGTAGGCAATTGCCAGCCCCGGAGCACTGGGCGTATGCTCGGTGCCATGGAGTCGTCGAGGGTGCGTCGAGATAACCTCAAACTGTCCGGTGACCTCGTGTATCTGCACGCGGGCCGGCGGTTCACGGGCATCGCGGTCGAAGAGGACGGCGGGCGCCGGATCGGCGAAACCACGTTTCGACGCGGGATACGGCACGGCATCGCCCGCGAATGGGATCCGAACTCGGGTGCCCTTGTCCGGGAGACCCACTATCGCGGGAGCATCGCCCACGGCATCGTGGAGAGTTGGTTCACGAGTGGCCGGCCCCGGTCGCTCGAGTTCCTGGACCGCGGCGTGCGCACCATGGGTGTGGTGTGGAACGAATCCGGCGAGGTCGTCGAGCGATTCCGGCTCACAAAAGCCCATGCGAATTTCGAGGTGCTGCAAAAGCACCGCGATTGGCTGGGCGGCGACATCGAGCCGCTTGACGGCAACCAGCGCGCGAAGGAGTCGGAGCTGAACGCGCTGCTGCAGGAACTCGGGACGGCTTAGCGCGCGCTACCCGGCCTCATGCGTTGGGCCTTGCCTCTTCTGTCCTCCGACCTCCGTCCTCGCGCTGCGCACTGCCGTGGAGTCATGAAGAACGACGCATGTGGATGGGGGTCCGAGAAAACATGGCACGACGCACGAGGCCGAGGCCAAGGCCGAGGTGCACCGCGGATTTCCGAGTGAACCGCGCGCGGTGCAAGCGGTACAACTCCCATCATGGCTTACAGCGACGAGTACGACGCGATCATGGCGCAGATGTATGACGGCGACTACGAGGTCGTCTCGGGCGGGCGGCCACGTAGCGACATCGGTTTCTATGTGGAAGAAGCCGCGCAAAACGGCGGACCGGTTCTCGAGATCGGCTGCGGCACGGGACGCATCCTCCTGCCGACGGCGGAAGCGGGCATCGAGATCGACGGCATCGACCATTCCCCGGAGATGCTGCGGATCGCACACGAGAAGCTCGCGGCCAAGAACCTGAGCTGCCGGTTGGAGCGCGCAGACATGCGCGACTTCGATCTCGGGAAGAAGTACAGCCTCATCACGATTCCGTTCCGTGCGTTCTGCCACATGGAAACGGTTGAAGACCACTTCGCCGCGCTCGCGTGCGTGAAAAAGCACCTCGCACCGGACGGGATCTTCATCTTCGACTTCTATCAAATGCAGCCGGTCGCGTTTACGAAGTTCTCCCAAGACGAAGTCCTCCAGATCGAACGCGAACAGGACGGAAAGATCGTCCGCCGCTACGCGCACGCGAAACCGAACCTCGCCATCCAAACGTCGGCGATTCGCTTCCGCTGGGAGGTCGAGGACGAAGCCGGCGAGATCGAGGAGTTCATCTCGGACTTCAAGATGCGATGGGTGCACCGGTACGAAGTCGAACACCTACTCGCCCGCGCCGGGTTCGAGCTGTTGCACACATACGGTGACTTCGACCGCTCGGAGTTGAGCCACGAGTCCCCGGAGATGGTGTTCGTGTCCCGCGCCGCGGTTTGAAATCGTGCGCGGGGCGAGCGCGACGGGCACATCGATCTCAATCACGCTGAAACGCACCCTGGTGCCGAATCTTAGGGACCGAAACCCACCGACCCCCCCGCGGGTTTCACGGACATGCGCCTTCTCGTTCTCATTCCCCTCGCCCTTTTTGCCACGGAGTTGTTTGCCCAGGGTCGCGGCGGCCGCGGCGGCAGTCCTTGGGAGCGCCTCAAGGGCATGGACGCCGACGGCGACGGCAAGGTCTCCAAAGACGAATTCCAAGGTCCCGACCGGTTTTGGGATCGCCTCGACGCCGACAGTGACGGGTTTGTCACCAAGGACGAAGCGCAGAACATGCGGCGCGGCAACCGCCAGCGCGGCGGGGGCGGCGGCGCCCCCGGCGGATCTCTGATGCCCGCGTTCGATGCGGACGGCGACGGCAAGGTCTCGTCCGATGAGTGGCAAGCGTTTTTCAAGCGCGCCGACAAGAACGGAGACGGCACGGTCAGCTCGGACGAACTGATGCAGGCGCTGCGCGGCGGCGGATCCGGAGCGGATCGGCGCGGGCCGGATCGCGCACCCAAGGAGGGGACGGATGCACCGAAGGTGAGCGCGGCCGCGTTCAAGGGCGGGGCGAAAATCGATCTCGCGAAGCCGAAACGCACCACCGTGTTGGTGTTCGGTTCGTACACGTGAGGCCCGTTCTGCGCGCAGGCCGGGAGCCTGCAGGACCTCTATCTCGAATACAAAGACCGTGCGGACTTCTACTTTGTGTACATCAAGGAAGCGCACCCCGTCGAGGGCCCCCGCCCCAGCAAGCGCGTCGAGATCAACCAGCCGAAGACGTTCGAGGAGCGCAAGGAGGTGGCCGCCAAGTGCGTGAAGGAGTTGGGCCTCACGATGCCGGTGCTGATCGACGACATGAAAAACACCGTCGCGACCGCGTACGGCGCGATGCCCGACCGCCTGTTCGTGGTGAGCCCCGATGCCAAGATCGCGTTTACCGGTGCGCGCGGACCGAAGGGCTTCAGCGTGCCCGCCCTGTCCCTCGCGCTGGCGACTTCGGCGAAGTAGTCGCTCCGCCGAGCACCCCGGCGAACGACGCCTGACGGCGCTTCAACGGCGTGAGCCGTTGAGCCAGAGATGCTCCCAGCTCGATCTCGGGCCTGCGCGTTCGTCTCAGACGGAGCCTAGTCCGAGGCCAAGGGATGCAGCGGCATTGCGTTGAGGTAAAATCCGCGGCAGGCTCTCTCTTGGCAAACCCCCCAGGCGCGCGATGACAAAACTCCTCTCTCCGGGGCTGCCCTCTGCGGCTCTGGTGGCCATCACGCTCTTATGCAACTGCAGCGGCGGCGACGGGAGCCCTGCGCCGAGCACGGAAGTCTTCGAGGTGACGGGCATCGCGCCGGTGTCCGGTGCCAACGGCGTGGCGCTCAACACGGTGATCAACATCGCGTTCAGCCGGGCCGTCGACGTCGGCACCCTCGGCCGCAGCTCCCTGCAGGTCTTCGCGCGCACCGGTCAAGAGGTCTTCGGCGTCCTCCGGGTCAACCAGTTCCAACCGGGCATCGTTACGTTCGAGCCCGATCCGGGTTTCCTGCCGGCCACGGAACACCGAATCGAGGTGCGCACTTCGTTGCGCGACACGTCGGGGCAGGCCTTGGCGCGGAGCTTCGAATCGCGCTTCACCGCGTCACCGGGCTCGCCGATTTTTATCGAGCAGGGCCAGATCGTCGATCACGAGTTCGGGCTCAAACAGGGGCGTTGGTTCCATCGTGTTTCGACGCTGCCCAACGGGCGCTTTCTGATTTCCGGCGGTTACTCCGGGAACGATTCGACCACCGACGCACTCGAGGTCTTCGACCCGGTCGCACGGAAGAGCACGCTTCTGGGTACGCGCATGATTACGGCGCGCGCCGCGCACGTGCAAATCGCGCTGCCGAACGGACGCGTGCTCCTGGCTGGCGGCGAGTCCCAGGGCGCGCCGTTCGTCCCGCTCGCGCAGTGCGAGATCCTCAATTCCTCCGACCTTTCGATCTCCCCCGCCCCGGCGATGAACTTCGCACGTTCGTTCGCGCAGGCGGTTGTGCTGGACGGCGGCAAGATCCTCGTCACCGGCGGGCAGAGTCTCGACGGCGCGACCTTCGTGTTCCGCAACGACGCCGAAATCTACGATCCCGTCCTGAACACCTGGAGCGTCGTTCCCGATGTCATGGGGTCACCGCGAGCGGGACACGTCACCTCGCGCGATCCCGCGGGCAACATCGTCATCTTCGGCGGTTCGTCTTCGACACTCACGGCCGATCTGTACGACCCCGACAGCAACTCGTTCACGACGCCTGCCGTCGCACCGGCGAACCCGCACCTGTTTGGCGCGTTCACCCGTTTGCCCGACGGCCGCCCCGTCGTGGCCGGCGGCTCGGGCACGCGTGGCGTGACGATGTGGGATGTCGGCCTCGGGTTCTTGCAAGCGACCAGCGACATGGCGCAGGAGCGTGTGTTCGCGGCGGCAGTCGCGTTTGAAAACGGCAACGTCCTGATCACGGGCGGCACGGATTTCGGTACGCCGGTGCTGCTCCACCGGACGATCGACGTCTTCCACCGCCCCGGCGGGGCGCTGCTCGTCGAGCGTATTCAGGACGTGGCGCTGCCGCGCCCGACGTCGCATCACGTCGCGATACGGGCACCCGACGGCAACGTCTGGCTCTTCGGCGGCATACCGCAGGATCTGGCGTTCTCAGCGCTACAGCAGGCGATTCTGATCCTCGCCCCTGTCGAAGACGAGTGACCGAACCATCGGGCGGCCACTGCGCATTCGTTCCTTTGGCCACAGAATCACAGAAACACAGAATGGCGACCTCGCCGTGTTCCTCGATGCCCAGGCCCGTTCATGGTTGAGAAGGGGGCTCGGAACGCTACGACGCTGTCCTTCGAGTCGCGCCCAAACCAAAACGTCGCTGGTTCTGTGCTTCTGTGATTCTGTGGCAAGAACGATCAACCCGGAAGCCACGAGGGCGATCGGCCCGGCGCGCTACAACAGCGGCTGGACGTCGTCGACGCCCTTCTTGACCGCGTCGTAGCTGATTTGCATCTGCGCCTTTTCGGCCTCGTTCAAGTCGAGGTCGATGATCTTGCGCAGACCTTCCGCGCCGAGTTGCACCGGCACGCCGAGGAACACGCCCTCGTGGCCGTACTCGCCCTGCAGGAATACCGACGCCGGCACCAGATGGCCGGTGTCGCGGAGGATCGCCTCGACCATGACACAGACGGACGCTGCGGTCGCGTAGTACGCGCTGCCCGTCTTGAGCAGCTTGACGATCTCGCCGCCGCCCTTGCGGGTGCGCTCGATGAGCGCGTCGATGCGATCGGCCGGAATCAACTCCGGGATCGGAACGCCGTTGACCGTGGAGAACCGCGCGAGCGGGACCATCTGGTCGCCGTGGCCGCCCAGCACCATCGCCGAGACGTCGCGCACGCTGACACCAAGTTCCCACGCGATGAACCGGCGGAAGCGCGCGGCGTCGAGCACACCCGCCATGCCGATCACGCGCTCGCGGGGGAAACCCGTGCTCTTCAGCGCGGCGTAAGCCATGACGTCGAGCGGGTTCGTCACCATGATGACGATCGCGTTCGGGCAGTGTTTAACAACACCCTCGCAGACCGATGTCACGATACCGACGTTGATCTTGAGGAGGTCCATCCGGTCCATGCCCGGCTTGCGGGGCACACCCGATGTGATGACCACGACGTCGCTGCCCGCCATCGCGGAGTGATCGGTCGCGCCTTCGATCGACACGTCCATGTCGTAGAGCGCGCCGCCCTGGCTCATGTCGAGCGCCTTGCCCTGCGGCATGCCGTCCACGATGTCGATCAGAACGACGTCGGCGAGGTTGCGCTGAGCAACCTGAAACGCCGTGGCCTCGCCCACGTGACCTGCGCCAACGACAGTGACCTTCTTCCTCGCCATGGTTTCCTCCGGTGTCCGGGTTTGAAGGCACCATCCTATCGGTGCGTCAAGCGTCCACGCTCCGCTGCGCCCCAGCGGGCGCGTCGGCGGGCGCCCGCTACTTTCTCGCTTTTTCGACCGTCAACAGGTCGACGAACTCGGCTTGTCGTTTGTTGAAGGCCTCGACGGCCGCCTTGAGCCGCTCCATCACGGATTCGACCGTTTCGCTGTCCCGTTTCTCGGTCAGGAGGCCCAGCCGCCGCAGCGTCTCGAGATCATCGATCGCGATCGAGAGGTCCCCCACCGCGGAGGTGTAAAGCCGGGCCGCGTTGTAGATGTGGACCTCGCGGGACTCCTTGTCCGACGGCTTGTTGATCAGCTTCCAGGGCGCGGTCTTCAGATCCTCGATCGTCTCCTCGAACTTCTTCATGGCTTGCCGCGCGTTCTCGAGTGTCTGCACGAGTTTGGGCTGCGCGAGGATCACCGTCTCGTCGAGGTTGCGCGACAGGCTCTGGATGCGCTCCAGCGTCGGCGCCACGCGCAGCGTCGCGTCCCGGAATCCCTGAAGCGTCGCCTTGATGATCGGCCGGTTCTCGGTGACGACGGCGTTGACCTTCTCCGAGGCTTCCTCGATCTCCTTGAGGATCTTGCCGATGCGGTCCTTGGCCGTCTCGTCCCACTCGCGGCGCACGTCGGTGAGCAGTGCATTGAAGTCCTTCGTCGCCTCCTCGAGGTGCGCGATGGCCTCGGAAATCGGTTTCTCGTTCTGTTCGGTTACGGACTCGATGTTGTCCGCCGCTTTCCGGAGCGACTCGAGGATGGAGGCGAGTTCGCTCGACACGTCCTTTTCGTCCACCTCCATCACGATCTTGTCGATCGTGCGCAAGGACTTGTGCAGCGTTTCAACCGCCTTTTCGGCCTCCTCGAACACATCCGAGGCCTGGTCGATCACTTCCTCGAACGTCGCGAGCCGCTCGCCGAACAACAACGAGTCGCTCTTGACGTTCTCGCCCTTGCCGCTGCTGATCGCGAGGGTCTTGATGCCGGTGATCGTCTGCTGCACAGCGATCCGCGAATCCGTCTGAATCTCGGCGTCGCTCAGCACGAGGATCGTCACCTTCAGGAACGGCTCCGCTTTGCCCTCGATTTCGTGACGCGTCGGGACGACCTTGAGCACGCTGCCGGCCTTGCGACCGGCCACGGTGACGCTGTCCCCGTCGTTGAGGCCGCCGGCATTCTTGAACAAGATCGTGTATTTCGTCTTGTCCTTGAATTGCTCGGCACCGCCGCTGACCAGGAAGAGGCCGAGGCCCAACACCGCGAGCCCGCCGATCACGACGAGGCCCACTCTGACTTCCGCACCTTTGCTAGCCACCCGACTATCCTCCCAAAAGATCCTGCGCGAGGTTCGTTGTCGACATGTCGCCGGTCAGCGGACCTTCCGCCTCGCCGCGAATGAACTGCCTCACAACCGGATTGTCCGAAGCTTCGATCTCGGCCGGCGTGCCCTCGACGACGATCTCGCCGCGATACAAGAGCACCATGCGGTCCGCGATCCGGAACGCGGACTTCATCTCATGCGTTACCACGATCGAGGTCGAGCCCATTTGCTTGGTGATGCCCGTGATGCTCGCGTCGATGGCGGAGAGTGCCACGGGGTCGAGGCCCGCACCGGGTTCGTCGTAGAAGATGATCTCGGGGTCGAGCGCGATGGCGCGCGCGAGGCCGACACGTTTTTTCATCCCACCCGAGAGTTGTGACGGCATCAGATGGTCGAAGTCGCGCAGGCCGACCATCTGGAGCTTCAGCTTTACGATGATCTTGATGATCTTCTCGTCCAGCTTGGTGTGCTCACGCAATAGCAGCGCGATGTTCTCTCCGACGGTCATCGAGTTGTAGAGCGCACCGGATTGGAAGAGAACGCCAAAACGCCGTTTTATGGCGTACATCGCCATCTCGTTGAGCGTCGTCGTTTCGGTGTCGAACAGCTTGATCGATCCGCTGTCCGGCCTCTCGGCGCCGATCAAGAGGCGCAGTAGCGTGCTCTTGCCGTGCCCGGAGCCGCCCATGATCACGACGACTTCGCCCTTGCGCGCCTGGAAGTCGATGCCGTCCAGGATCACTCGCCCGTCGTACGACATGTGAATGTTCTTGCAC
>JAZFYD010000060.1:0-5085 GCA_036443405.1 Planctomycetota bacterium | reverse complement strand
AGGTTGCGCGCAGTCTCGGCAAACCCGGGTTTTTCCGCGGTGTGGCGACCCGTCCACTCGCGTTTGTCGGGGACGGCGTCACGGATCTCGAAGCCGCAGGCGAGGTGGATCTGTTTGTCGGATTCGGCGGAGTCGAGGCGCGTCCCGCCGTGCGTGACGGTGCGGCCTGTTACATCGCGGATGCGAATCTGACTCCGCTGTTGGATTTCTTGTTGACCGAGAACGAACGCGAAACGTTGGAGCGACAACGCTGTGACTGAACACGATCACGACATTTTGTTCCTGCCTGGACCCGTCGAGGTCGACGAGGAGCTGCGCGCGATCATGTCGATGCCGCTCGTCGGCCATCGAAGCGCGGGGTTCGTCGACGAGGTGAAAGCGGTCTGCCAAAAACTTCAGGGTCTGTTCCTGACGTCCGCGCCCGCACTGTTCGACAACTGCTCGGCGACGGCGCTGATGGACGCCGCGGTGCGCAACCTCGTGCCGACGCGCAGCCTGCATCTCGTGAACGGCGCGTTCTCCGAACGCTGGAAAAAGTCGAGCGTGGCGTGCGGCCGCGACGCGGATGCGATCGAGGTCGCCTGGGGCGAGGTGGTCACGCCGGATCGGTTGCGCGAAAAACTCGTGACCGACGGACCCTACGACGCCGTTGCGATCACGCACAGCGAAACGTCCACCGGTGCGCTATCGCCGGTGCGCGAACTCGCCGGGGTCGTGCGCGAGGTGGCGCCCGACACCCTCGTGATGGTCGATGCGGTGAGTGCGCTTGCGGGCGCCGAGCTTCGTTTTGACGAGTGGGGGTTGGATCTCGTGTTCGCGGGCACTCAGAAGTGCCTTGCGCTGCCGCCCGGGCTCTGTGTATTCGCCGTCAGCGATCGCGCGCTCGAGCGGGCCGCCGGTATCCCCGGCCGTGGACTGCTCGCGGACTTTCCGGAAACGGTGAAGGCGCTTGCGGCCGGCAAGACACCGGCGACGCCGTGTGTCCCGCTCGTGTATGCGCTGTCGCGCCAGCTCGATCGCATCACGGCCGAGGGAATCGAAGACCGCTGGCAACGCCACAGCGACATGCACGCCGTCGTCACCACCTGGGCCGGCGAGCAACGCTATGAGTTCCTCGTGGAGGAGAGCTACCGCTCCCCGACCGTCAGCGCGATCAAGAACAGCGGCCGCGACGTGAAGGATTTGATCGCTCGCGCGAAGTCCGCGGGGTACACGCTGGGCAATGGCTACGGCAAGCTGAAGGGCGAGACGTTCCGCGTGGGCCACATGGGGGACCACACCGTGGAGGGCGTGCGCGCCTTGTTGGAGGCGTTGGGGGGGCTGAGTCGCGACCAAACCTTGGCCTCGGCCCGTGCCTAGGACTTGGCCTCGATCCCTCGGCCTTGGCCTTTCAAGGTAGGAGGCAAAGGCCGGAGGAGGAGGCCGAAGGCCGAGGGCAAAGGCTGAGGCCGAGGCAAAGGCCGAGGTTAGGTTGGAATTGTGAAGCACAATTCCAACCTAAGGCGAATTCCCTAGTTGCTTCCATCTCGTAGCGCGCGCTGCGGGTTGGGTAATATCTTGCGTTAGGGCGTCCCGATTGCGCTAGGCATTGGGATGTCGCGCCACATGACCGAAGACAGCGAAAATCGCCTCGAGGCCGGGGAGGCCGTTCCGGTTCCCCGCGTGACGGACCAGGCGCGGCGCGTGCTCCAGGAGGAGCTGACGTTCAGCCTGAGTCGCGCCGAGAGCTACCGCAAGGCAATGACGACGGTGTTGCGCAAGGCGTGCATCGGCGCGGGTTGGGACTTCGCCGAGTCCTGGATCGCGTCCCGCGATGGCAGCATCCTGAAACCCGGGCCCGCATGGCCGCGCGTGAAGGCTTCGCTCCATCCGTTTTTGGAAGCATCGCGCCGGATCGGATTCCCGCGCGGCGTCGGACTGCCCGGGCGCGTGTTCCTGTCCAAGGAGCCTCAATGGATGCCGGATGTGACGTCGGCGCCCCGTGGCCAGTTCTCGCGCCAGAGCGCAGCTCGCGCTGCGGGACTTCGTGCGGCCCTCGCGATTCCGGTTTGTGCCGGCCCGGACATCTTTGCGGTGTTGGTGTTTTACGCCGAGCAGGAACTCGCGCGGGACGATGCGCGGGTCGAGTTCCTCGTCGAAGTGCTTGCGGCGCTCGGACCGTTTCTCGCGAGAAAGAAGATCGAGGACGAACTCCGCGTGCGCGCGCGGCAGCAGGAGGCGGTAGCGCGCCTCGGACTCGAAGCGCTGCAGGAGTCCGCCGGCATGACCACGCTGCTCGCGCGTGTCGACGAACTCTGCCGCGAGATTCTGGAAGTCGAGTTCATCGTCCTGCGCGAGCGCGAAGGCGACCCGCCGCTCAAACCCGCCGAGCGAAGCCACGCGGGCACCTCGTTGCGCCTGGGCAAGCCGATCGTCGTCGAGGACTTCGACAAGGAGCGCCGGTTCGAAACGGTGGCGTCGAACGAGCGTGTCGCCGCGAGCGGGTTGTGCGTCGTGATTCCGGGCCGGCCGTCGCCGATCGGAACGCTCGGTGTCTACTCGATGCGCCGTCGCCGCTACACCGACAACGACATCAACTTCATGCAGGGCGTCGCCAACATCCTCGGTACCGCTATCGAGCGTGCGCGGACCGACCGCGAGTTGGAAGCGCACCGGGAAGACCTCGAACGCCTCGTGCAGGAGCGAACGAAAAAGCTCGAGACCTCTCACGAACAGTTGCGCCAGGCCGAACGGCTCGCTTCGATCGGCACCCTCGCGGCCGGACTCGGCCACGACATGAAGAACCTGTTGCTTCCTGTACTGTGCCGGCTCGACGCGCTCGAGCGCAGCACGACGGACGAAGCGCAGGCGGAGGTGCTCGGTGTGCGCGACTCGCTCGAGTACCTGCGCAAGCTGAGCCACGGCCTGCGGATGTTCGCGCTCGATCCCGACGACCCCGACGCGTCGGCCGAATCCACGCACCTCGACCGGTGGTGGGGCGAGGTCGGCACGCTGCTCGAGAAGGCGGTGCCGACGGGTGTCGCGTTCCGCTCCGAGGTGCCCGCCGATCTCCCCGAGGTCGCCGTGCAGAGCCACCGGCTGACCCAGGCCGTGCTCAACCTCGTCGTCAACGCCGGCGAGGCGACCGGCGGCGAGGGAGAGGTGACGGTTGTCGCGCGGCCGATCGACGAGGGCCGCGCCGTGATACTCGCGGTCACCGACGACGGCCACGGCATGAGCGCCGACGTGCAGCGCCACGCGCTGGAACCGTTTTTCACGCGCAAGACGCGGGGTCTTTCGACCGGCCTCGGCCTTTCGCTCGTGCACGGCGTCGCCCAGTCCGCCGGCGGGTCCGTGCGCATCGATTCGAAACCGGGCGTCGGCACGACTGTCGAACTGACCCTGCCCGCGGTCGCGGCCGGTGCGGTCCGCCCGACACCCGCCGGAGACTCCGAGGACCCGTTGCGCCACGCGATGGTCTCGCTCTCCGATCGGCGCATCACCGCGTTTGTCTCCACCATGTTGCGCGCCGCGGGGTATGCGGTTTCCGTGGAGCCGACCGCGCCGATGGGGACTGGTGAGTTGTGGGTGACCGCTCCCCGCACGCAGGACCGCGGTGCGATTCGCCGCTTTCTCGCCGAAGACGATACGCGCCGTGTGGTCATGCTCGGCCGACCCGCGGGCGCGCGCTCCGCGCCTCGTGTGCGGTACGTCGACGGCCCTACGGATCTCGAGGGCCTGAGGCGCTGCCTGCGCGACACCGTGCAGGAACTCGAAGGAATCCAACGATGAAGAAGCAGCTGAAGGTCTTGTGCGTGGACGACCACGCGTTCCTGGTCGAGGGGCTGCGCGCGCGCTTCGCGCTCGAGCCGGATCTCGAGTGCATCGGCCACCTCCCGAGTGCCAAGAACCTCGTGCAGGAGGTGCAGCGCCGGCAACCCGATTTGGTGTTGATGGACATCGAAATGCCCGGGCCGGATCCGTTCGAAGCGATCGGTGATTTGCACAAGCGCTGCCCCGACGTGCGCGTGTTGCTCTTGAGCGCCTACGTGCGCGACCACTATCTGGAGGCCGCGGTGGCCGCCGGCGCGTGGGGGTATCTCAGCAAGGGCGACAATCCCGACGACATCGTCGCCGGTTTGCGTAAGGTGTCGCGCGGCGAGTTCGCGATGAGCCCCGAGGTCGAGGAGCGATGCGGCTTGCCTCAAGCCCGCCGCGGCGCGTCCACCGTCGCCGGCAAACCCGCCGCCAAGATCAAGTCCCTCACGCCGCGCGAGCTGCAAATCCTGCGCATGATCGGTCGCGGCATGTCCCGCACGAACATCGCCAACGTCTTGCACAGAAGCCGCAAGACCGTCGACGCCCACCAAGCCTCGATCATGGAAAAACTCGGCATCCACGACCGCGTCGAGTTGGTCCGCTACACGATCCGCGAAGGCCTCGTCGAGCCGTAATCGGGCTTGACCCTTCTGGCCGCAGAGCGAGTGCGTGGGTTGCGCATCCGGCCAAAACATCCGTTGAGCCAAAGACCGACGCGCGAGTTCGGACCCCATCTCAAGCCGTCCACCCGCGTCGCCTCAACGGCGTTAGCCGTTGAGCCAGAAACACGGAACGGCGTTAGCCGTTGAGCCAAGGAAAAAGAAGGGTGGCTCCTCAGAGGTGGGAAACGACTCACCATCGCGTCAGCAGTTTTGTCTGAGGTGAGGAGCCACCCTCCGCTTCAGAACGCCAGACCTGGATATGGGATAGGGTCAACGGGCTGACACGATGATCGACACAGAATGCGCGGAGCGCCGGGTTGGCGCCATCGGGAAACGGCCCTATTTCCCCAAACCCCGCTGAACGCGCGGCCTGTTAGGCTGTTCCGCAGCATGCGGTGGTGGGTCGTGCTTCTAGCTTTGGCGCTACTAGGGGGTGGGGCCGTCCCGGCGGAGGAGCCGGGCCGTGAACTCGATGGCGCTCTTGCCCCGGCTGCGCGCTGGACCGGCCCCGGCGGAAACCCCTCGGGCAACGGTCGGAGTGCCGCGGCGCCGCTGGTCACCGAGATCGAGCCGGCGTGGAAGCTCGAACTGGACGAGGTGCTCGCCCCGCCGGTTCTCTGGGATG
>JAZFYD010000059.1:0-8875 GCA_036443405.1 Planctomycetota bacterium | reverse complement strand
TCTTTCCGTCGAGGCTCATGCCCCACTTCGCGATGACCCACGGCCGCTTCCTGTTCACGCGCCCCAGATACGGCTCCATCATCGCGCGCAGGCTCTTGGTCGGAGAGACACGGGTCACCTTGATCCCCGCATCGCGCAACATCGCGGGACCACGTCCCGCGGTCAGCGGATTGGGATCGGCGATGGCGTACACGACCTCTGTTACCCCCGCACGAATCAGGGCCGTCGCGCACGGCGGGGTCTTGCCGGTGTGGCCGCACGGTTCCAGCGTCACATACACGGTGGCGTTGCGTGCGTTCCCCCTCGCCTTGCGAAGCGCCGAGACCTCCGCGTGCTGGCCACCAAACCGCGCGTGGTGTCCCTCCGCGATCACGCGGTTGCCCTTGACGATCACGCAGCCAACGATGGGATTGGGTTCGGCCCGCAGGCGCCCTTTGAGCGCCAACTCCTCCGCGCGCGCCAAATGGCGCCCCAGATGGCGACGCGGGTCAGCCGGCAATCTCGCCCCGCAGGCTGACCGGCGAGTAATCGGTGACCTTGACGTCGACGAGCTGCCCGGCGAGATCCGGCGAACCGACAAAGTGCAGGATGTAGTTGCCGCGGCTGCGGCCCATCAGCACGTCCGGATCCTTCTTGCTCGGCCCCTCGACGAGCACCTCGAAGGTGCGCCCGACCATCTCGGCGTGTTTCTCCGACGCGACCTGTTCCTGCGCCTTCAGCAAGCGCAGGTTGCGCGCCTTTTTCACCGGCAGCGGCACGTCGTCTTCGAAGTGCTTTTCGCTGGGCGTGCCCGGCCGCGGGCTGTAGCGGAAGATGAAGGTCTGCTGGAAACGCACTTCCTGCAGCAGCGTCACGCTCCGCTCGAAGTCCTCCTCGGTCTCGCCGGGGAAACCGATGATGAAGTCCGCCGCGATCTCCCCGCCGGGGCAGCGTCTGCGGAACTCGTGGCAAACCTCGAGGTAGCGCTCGCGTGTGTAGCCGCGCGCCATGCGTTTGAGCACGGTCGACGAACCGGACTGCGGCGGGATGTGCAGCGCGCCGCACAGCTTCGGCAGCTGCGCCATGTCATCGAGAACCTCCACCGCCATGTCCTCGGGGTGGCTGGTCACGAACCGCAGGCGCTTGAGGCCTTCGATCCCGTGCACCTCGTGCAGCAGGTAGTGCAGGTCCTCGCCGTCGGGGCGGTCCTTGCCGTAGTTGTCGATGTTCTGGCCGAGCAGCGTGATCTCAACGACGCCGTCGTCGACCAAACGGCGCGCCTCTTCGACCAGCTCCGACATCGCCCGGCCGACCTCGCGCCCGCGCACCTCCGGCACGATGCAGAACGTGCAGTGATGGTTGCAACCGCGCGACACGGCGATGTAGGCGCGATAGGGATCGCGGCGCACGGTCACGTCCATCTCCGGCGGCGGCGAGTCGTGGCCGATCGAGATTTGCGTCCCGCGTCCGAGCTGGACCGCGCCGGCGAGATCGAGCACCTCGCCGAACGAACGCGCGCCGGCGACAAGATCGACATAGGGCGCGCGACGGGCGATTTCCTTGCCCATGCGCTCCGCCATGCACCCGGTCACGCCGAGCACCATGTCGGGCTTGTTGCGCTTGAGTTTCGCAAGCTGCCCCAGCCGGCTGAACACCTTCTCCTCGGCGCGCTCGCGCACGGCGCAGGTGTTGACCAGGACGACGTCGGCTTCGGCCGGATCGGCGGTCTGCTGGTACCCGCGGCGACGAAACGCCGACGCCATCAGCTCGCCGTCGTACACGTTCATCTGGCAGCCGAAGCTGAGCACGTGGAGCTTGGGAGGAGAGGCCTGAAGGGATGCCTGTTCGGCGGTCTTTTCAGTCATCGCAAGTTCGAGCCGGTCATTGTAGGCAAACCGGACGCGGAATCCGGTTCCTTGCCCAGGCCCGCCGGCTGGCTAGATATTCTCGAGCGCCTGGGCTTCGGCGTCGGCGCGGGAGACGAGCTTGTCCATTTCCCGGATCGTCTCGCGCAACTCCTGGGCGGGACCACCACGGGCCTGCGCCTCCTTGCTGGCCGTTGCGACTCCGACCCGAGCGCATTCGGTCGCCTCGGCGAAGAATCCCGCCTTGAAAAACGAACGCGCGACCTCGAGATACCCCTCCGCCGCGCCCTCGTCCGCAAACATCTTGGTGAGGAAGCGGGTCAGCGAGGCCTGCGGCGAATCCGGCCAGAGATCGGTCCGGTACAGGAACGCCGATCGCAGGACGATGGCGTCCTCCTGGAACTGCGGGAGCAGCGCGTCGAGGCGCTTTTGCGCGCGGGCGAAGAGGTCGCGGACCCGGCGCAAACGCTTGGGGTAGTACTGCGAAACCTCGTGGAACAGGCGGGCGAACGCGCGAACGTTGCCGTCGCGCGGGAAGTCGCGCACGCTCAGGTGCTCCTCCTTCAGGATCGAAAGCTCGTGCCAGATCTTGGAGACTTCCGAATCGTAGGGATCGGCGATGTTGCTCTCGCGGAAAAACGCGTGGGACACCATGCGCAACCGGCCCACATCCCTGTCGATCAGCGCCTCGAGCTCCGCCGTGTCGAACAGCGCCGTCGTTTCGGCGGGAGTCAGCCGAATCTGGTCGCGCGACATGCCGCGCTCCGCGACGAGACGCTGCACACGCGCTTCATACCCGCGGTGCACGGCACTGAAGGATGCCCGGCTCGCGTAGTGGGCCTCGATGATCTCCCACGGGCGACCGCGCCGGTAGCTACGCTCCTTGGGTCCGGGCACGCCGCTACTCTACTGTAGACGGGGGCTCCTGCGCAGGCGGCGTGTCGGGCGACTCCGGCACGCGGGCGGCCAGGAGGTCGACAAAGTGCAGGATCGCGAAGAACAGGACGAGATAGAGCGCGACGCCGAGCCACATGGTCGTCTCCTCCTCTGCCCAACGGCTGACGCCGTTGGAGCCACAATTTCGAACCGTCTGAGATGCGGCGCGCCTTGATCCAGTGCCCATCGCTCCAACGGCGTCAGCCGTTGGGCCACCGCTCCAACCGCGTCAGCGGTTGGGCCAACGTTACGCCTCGCCGCTGGCAGCTTCGGCGGCGACCGCCTCGGCATCCTGCGGTTTGTCCACGAGCATCAGCAGGGCCTGCGGCGCGTTGTCACCGAGGCGGCCGTGGGCGAAGCGCAAGATGCGCGTGTACCCGCCGGGACGGTCCCCGACAGCCGGAGCGACCTCACGGAACAGGCGGCGAACCGCCGGCTTGTGCGGCATCAGCGCCGCCACCTGACGGATCTGGTGCAGGTGCGCCGCGGTGCCCTCGGGGGTGCCCTTGGCCTTTTCGATGTTGCCCTTGCGAGCCATCGTGATGAGTTTCTCTGCGAACGGACGGAACGCCTTGGCCTTGGCCAGGGTCGTCTTGATCTCGCCATACTCGAACAGCGAAGCGACGAGGTTACGCCCCATCGCACGCTGGTGCATGAGCGTGATGTTCAGTTTTCCGCGACGACGGCGATGACGCATGGCGTGTCCTTTAGACCCCTGCGCCTTCTCCAAGGATGGCGTCGACGTCCATGTCCATGTTCAAGCCCGTGTTCTTGAGCTTGATCTCGACCTCACGAAGCGAGGTCTTTCCAAAGTTCTTCATCGCGAGCAGATCGGCAATGCTCAGGCGAACAAGGTCGCCAACCGTGCGGATGTTCTCAGCCTCGAGGCAGTTGCTCGCACGCACCGAAAGATCGAGCCCCGAGATCGGGAGCAAGAGACGATCACGCACGCCCATGCTCTCGGAAGTGATGTCGCCCACCGGAGCCGCCGGAGTCGCCGGCGCCGCCGCCATCCCGGGATCCGGGAGTGAGAACTCCTCCTCCACGCGTTCTTCCACGTTGAGCTCCGCGCCCACCATTCCGAACTGCACGAACGGGTTCAGGTGCTTGCGATAGATCTTGCTGGCCTCGACGAGCGCATCCTGCGGGCTGACGGTTCCGTCCGTCCAGATCTCGAGGATGAGCTTGTCGTAGTTGGTCACCTTGCCGACGCGGGTGTTCTCGGTCCGGAAGCGGACGCGGTGTACCGGCGAGAAGATGCTGTCCATCGGGATGAGGCCGATTTCCTGCTCGATGTCGGTGTTCTCATCGCTTGTGACGTAACCGCGGCCCTTGCGAGCCGTCAGCTCCATCGCGAAGTCCGCATCTTCCGCGAGCGTGCAGATGTGCAACTCGGGGTTGATGATCTCGGCACCGGGATCGCAGACGATGTCCGCGCCGGTGACCGCGCCCTTGGTCTGGCGCTCGATGCGCAACGTGACGGGTTCGTCACGGTGCAAGCGAACGAGCAGCTTCTTCAGATTCAGGACGGCGTCCGTGATGTCTTCAACCATGTACGGCAGCGCGGTGAACTCATGGTCCACACCGCGGACATGCACATGGGTGATCGCCGATCCCTCGATCGACGAAAGCAGCACACGGCGCAGGCCGTTTCCAACCGTGGTACCAAAACCACGTTCGAAGGGCTCCGAGACGAAGCGCCCGTAAGTATCAGTGGTTTCCTCGGCAACTACCCGGGTGGGAAGCTCCAAGTTCCTCCAGCGAATCCGCATGGACTCTCTCCTTGATCCGATCGCGACGGGTAATTAGCGCGAGCAGTACTCGACGACGAGATTCTCATTGACCGGGAGGGCGACGTCCTCCCGCTTCGGCAGGCCGATGACCTTGCCCTTCGGCGGCTCTTCCGAACGCTCAAGCCAATGCGGCGCGCGTCCGGTGAGCCCGATGTCGATGCTGGCCTTGGCGAGCTTTTGGCTGCGCTCGCGGCCGTGCACGGTGATTGTGTCCCCCACGGAGACCGTGTAGCTGGGGACGTCCATCTTCTTGCCGTTCACCTGGATGTGGCCGTGCGCGATCATTTGGCGCGCGCCGAGAATCGACGGCGCGAAACCGAGCGTCGCGACGACGCGTCCGAGCCGGCGCTCCAGGAGCTGCAACAAGTTCTCGCCGGTGTTTCCCTTGAGGCGCTTGGCCTCTTCGAAAACTCGGAGGAACTGCCGGTGGCTCAACCCATACGCCCGCTTGAGCTTCTGGGTTTCACGGAGTTTCAGGCCGAAGTCGGTGACCTTCTGACGCCGATAGACGTGCATTCCAGGCGGGTATTCCCGCTTCTTGATTGCACACTTCTGCGTGAAGCACCGCGCGCCCTTGAAGAAGAGGGGTGCACCCTCTCTCCGACAGATCTTGCAGTATGAAGTAACCGTTCGCGCCATGAAATCCCTCTAGCCGGCTTTCCCTGAGGACCGGCCAGGCCAAGCCGAATAACTTAACCTCTTTGTCAACAACCTTCTACGGAACCAATTGCAAAAGGCCCCAGATTTGCGAAATCGCAGGATCCTGCCCGATTTCCTAGACCCGGCGCCGCTTTTTCGGGCGGCAGCCGTTGTGCGGAAGGGGCGTCACATCCTCGATACTGCGGATTTTTAGGCCGCGGGCCTGCAGGGAACGGATAGCCGATTCCCGGCCGGCGCCCGGGCCCTTGACCCGAACATCGATCTCCCGAACCCCCATCTTCATGGCCGCGTCAGCGCAACGCTCGGCGGCGCGCTGGGCGGCAAACGGGGTCGATTTGCGGGAGCCTTTGAAACCGATCGTCCCGGCCGAGCCCCAGCAGAGAACATCTCCGTTGGGATCCGTGACCGTGATGAGCGTGTTGTTGAAGGACGCGTTGACGTGCGCGACGGCCTTCGGGACGTTGCGTTTGACCTTCTTCTTCTTACCGGTGGCCATGGCTTACTTCTTATCCTTGACGCTCTTCTTGCCGGCGACCGTCTTACGCGGGCCCTTCCGGGTGCGAGCGTTCGTCCGGGTGCGCTGACCGCGCACGGGGAGCTGACGTCGATGGCGAATGCCGCGGTAGCAGGCGATGTCCTTCAGGCGCATGACGTTCGCCTGGACCTGCCTCCGCAGCTGACCCTCAACCACGTGGTTCTTTTGAATCTCACCCGCGATGCGAGCAACCTCGTCCTCAGTCAGGTCTCTTGCTTTGACCGTGTGGGAGATGTTGCAAGCGTCGAGGATCTTGTACGACTGGTGCCGACCGACGCCGAAGATGTAGGTCAGCGCGATCCAAGCCGGCTTCTCGTTGGGAATGTCGATTCCGACAATACGCGGCATATTCCTAACCCTGCCTCTGCTTGTGGCGTTTGTTGGTGCAGATCACCCGCACCACACCCTTGCGGCGCACGATCTTACAGTGCTCGCAAAGGCGTTTGATGGACGCACGGACCTTCATGACTGCTCTCTCCTCGTTTCCCGCTTCCCTACGATCCGGCCCTTGCCGGGGTCGAGAGGGGAAACCTCGATCGTAACCGAGTCTCCGGGAAGGACCCGGACGACCTTGAGCCGCATGTCGCCGGCCACATGGCAGACGAGCGAGCGGCCATCGGCGTCTTCACACCGATATCGCGCATTCGGAAGCACCTCGGCGATCACGCCGGCGAAAATCGTCGGCGCATTCACGCTGCGGCCTCCTCCCCGTTGTCGAGGAGGGTCAGAATCCTGACGCCCTTACGGGTGAATGCGATGGAATGCTCGAAATGCGCCGAAAGACCGCCGTCGGCGGTGTACACCGTCCAACGGTCGGAACCGACGCGCGTCTTGCCGGTGCCCGTGCAGAGCATCGGCTCGATCGCGATGACGAGTCCCTCCTCCAAAACGACGTCGTTTCGTAGGAGGTGGTCGTCTACGTAATTGGGAACCTGCGGGTCCTCGTGCATCTTGGTGCCTACACCGTGTCCGGCGTAGTCGCGCACGAGTCCGTAGCCGCGATCTTCCGCGACGGTCTGCACCGCGCGCGCGATGTCGCTCAGGCGCCCGTCCGTGTTCGCCGCCGTAATCGCGGCTTCGAGTGCGTCCCGCGTAGCGTCCATGAGGCGCTGCGCGGAATCCGACACGTTGCCGATGGCAAAGGTGCGGGCGGTGTCCCCGATGAAGTTCTTGTAGCGCACACCGACATCGATCGAAATGATGTCGCCCTCGCGCAACCTGCGCGATCCCGGGATGCCGTGCACGATCTCGTCGTTGACCGACGCGCAGATCGACGCGGGAAACCCGTGGTAACCCTTGAACTCGGGCGTGCCGCCGGCATCACGGATGATCGCCTCGACACCCGCGTCGAGTTCGCCGGTGGTCGCTCCGGGAACAGCCTGACGACCGGCCCACGCCAGCGCCGTCGCAGCAATCTTCCCTGCATCCGCGAGAATTCCGATCTCGCGCTCCGTCTTCAAGACCCTCACGCCGCGCCCCCGTTCAGTCCGAGCGAGTTCGAGACGTCCGACGACACGTCTTCGATGGGACGGTCGCCATCGATCTTGCGCAAGAGCCCCTGCGCGCCGTAGTGCGCAACGAGCGGAGCAGTATCTTCCTGATAGACGTGCAGGCGATTCCGCACGGTTTCCTCGGTATCGTCCTTACGGCCTTCCTTGGCCGCGCGGTCCGCGATGCGTTTCACCAAGACCTCGTCGGCGACGTCGATGTAAACCGCCGCGTCGAGCGGGGTCTTCAACTCCGCCAGCACGACGCTCAGCGCCTTGGCTTGGCTGAGCTTGCGCGGATAACCATCGAGGATGTACCCAGCGTCGCCGCCCAACTCGGTGAGCCGTTCGCGAATCAGTGCATCCACCACGCCGTCCGGGACCAAATCGCCCCGCTCAACGATCGCCTTGACCTCGAGTCCCGTGGGTGTGCCCGCCTTCATCGCGGCGCGCAGCATGTCGCCCGTCGAGAGGTGAGCCCAGCCGCGCGCGTCCGCGAGGCGTTTCGCCTGCGTGCCTTTACCGGCGCCCGGGGGTCCAAGGAAAACAACGCGCATGAAAAAGGCCGCCTAGGCGGTCCCCTTCTTGGATTCGCCGCCCAGGAACCCGTCGTAGTTGCGCATCACCAGATAGGAGTTGAGCTTGTCGACGAGATCCAACGCAACGGAGACGACGATGAGGATGGTCGTGCCGCCGACGTAGTAGGTCAGCATCAGCGGCAGGTGGAGCGTGGCGGCGACTATCACCGGCAACACCGCGATCAGGGCGAGGAATGTCGCACCCGCGAGCGTGATCCGGTTCATGATCTTCTCGAGGTACTCCGCCGTCGGCCGCCCTGGCCGGATGCCCGGCACGAACGAGCCCTGCTCCTTCATGTTCTTGCTCATCTCCACCGGGTTGAACATCAGCGCCACCCAGAAGAAGGAGAAGAAGTACGTCAAGCCGATGTAGGCCGCAGCCCAAACGAACTGGCCGATGTCGAAGACGCGGGCCAGCGGATGAAGGCCCACCCCGCGGAAGAGCATCGGCGGGAACGCGAGCAGTGCGGACGCGAAAATCACCGGCATGACGCCGGCCATGTTCACGCGGATCGGGAGGTAGTGGCGGTGTCCGCCATAGACCTTCCGGCCGCGGGTCATCTTGGCGTATTGAACCGGGATCTTGCGCTGGCCCTTGGTGATGAAGACCACCCCCAGGATCACGAGCACAAAGAGCACGGTCAGCGTGAAACCCTGCGCGGCGTTGAGCTGCGCGGCCATGATGCTCTGCGGGAGGCGCGCCACGATGCCCGCCATGATGAGCAGCGAGATACCGTTGCCGACGCCGTGCTCGGTGATCATCTCACCCACCCACATCAGGAAGATCGTTCCCGCCGTGAGTGCGAGCACCGCCGAGAGCATCCACGCGAACCCCGGGTCCGCGGCGAACGTGATCGGATGTGTGATCTGTTGACCGCCCTCGATGGGCCAGGTGAACGACTGAGGGGACGTGTAGTTCCGAACGGTGAACACGCCCTGGATGATGCAGATCGGAACCGTCGCGTACCGGGTCCACTGGTTGATTTTGCGTTGGCCGGCGCTGCCCTCCTTCGAGAGCTTCTCGAGCGCAGGCACGACCTTC
>JAZFYD010000058.1:0-25004 GCA_036443405.1 Planctomycetota bacterium | reverse complement strand
AGTACGACATCTCGATGAAAGACGTCGTGTCCTACCGCGGCATCATCCCGCGCATGGAGGAGACGTATCGCGAGCGCGGCAGCAAGAACATCGAGAAGTACATGTCGGATCTTCCGTGCACGACGTGTGACGGCCGGCGCCTGAAGCCGGTCGCGTTGGCGGTCCGGTTCCGCGATCGGGCGATCGACGAGATCGCGGGCATGACCGTCGGCGCTGCCGTGACCTTTTTCGACGACATCGCGCTCGAGGGCAACGCGCTGCTGATCGGCAAGGAGATCCTCAAGGAAATCCGTTCCCGGTTGGTGTTCCTGTCCGATGTCGGCTTGCGCTATCTCAACCTCGACCGGTCGGCCGCGACCCTCGCCGGCGGCGAGGCGCAGCGCATCCGGCTCGCCACGCAGATCGGCGCGGGGTTGAAGGGCGTGACGTATGTGTTGGACGAGCCGTCGATCGGCCTGCACTCACGCGACAACGCAAGGCTGCTCGGCGCACTCAAGAAACTTCGCGACGCGGGCAACACCGTATTGGTGGTCGAGCACGACGACGAGACGATGCGCGCGAGCGACTTCATCGTGGACATCGGCCCGGGCGCCGGCATCAAGGGCGGCGAGTTGATCGCGGCCGGCTACCCGGCCGAGGTCTGGGAGAACAAGCGCTCGCTGACGGCGGCCTATCTGCGCGGTGACCGGGCGATCCCCGTGCCTGAATCGCGGCGCGATCCGGCGGGCTGGATCACGGTCCGGGGCGCGCGCCAACACAACCTGCGCGACATCGAGGCCAGGTTTCCCCTGGGCGTGCTGGCGTGCGTCACCGGCGTTTCGGGTTCAGGCAAGTCGACGCTGGTCAACGACATCCTGCGCCGTGCGTTGGCGCAGGAGCTGCACGGGTCCGAGCAGATGCCGGGCGACCACGACGGCGTGGACGGTATCGAGGCGATCGACAAGGTCATCGAGATCGACCAGTCGCCGATCGGACGCACGCCGCGCAGCAACCCGGCGACGTACACAAAACTCTTCGACTGGATTCGCGATCTCTATGCCCTCGTTCCGGAGTCGCGCGCCCGCGGATATCAAAAGGGCCGCTTCAGCTTCAACGTGAAGGGCGGCCGCTGCGAGACCTGCAAGGGCGCCGGCGTGAAAACCGTCGAGATGCAGTTCCTGCCCGACGTCGAGATCGAGTGCGAGGAATGCAGCGGGCACCGGTTCAACGAGGAAACGCTCGAGGTCCGTTTCAAGGGCAAGACGATCGCCGACGTGCTCGACATGACCGTGGCCGAGGCGTGCGTCTTCTTCAAGGACCACCCGAAGCTGAGCCGCATCCTGGACACGATGAACGGCGTCGGACTGGGATACATCAGTCTCGGACAACCGGCGACGACGCTCAGCGGCGGCGAAGCGCAGCGCGTGAAGATCTCGCGCGAGTTGGGCCGGCGCGGTACCGGCTCGACGTTCTACATTCTCGACGAACCGACAACCGGGTTGCACCACGAGGACGTGCGCAATCTGCTCGAGAGCCTCGACCGCTTTATCGAGAACGGGAACACGGTGTTGGTCGTCGAGCACAACCTCGACGTCGTGAAGAGCGCGGACTGGATCATCGATCTCGGGCCGGAGGGCGGCGCCGGCGGCGGAACGATCGTGTGCGCCGGCACGCCCGAAGTGGTAGCGAAGAAAAAGGGCAGTTACACCGGCGCCGCGCTGAAGCCGGTGCTGCGCCCAAGGAAACGCAAGGCCCCGGCGGTCGCGAAGATCAGGGAGGAGGCGGCGCGCGATCTCGAGGTGAAGGGCGCGCGGATTCACAACCTGCAAAGCGTGGACGTGCGCATCCCGGCGCGCGCGATCACGGTCGTGACGGGTCCGTCGGGTTCGGGCAAGACGTCGCTGGCGTTCGACACGATCTTCGCGGAGGGCCAGCGCCGGTACGTCGAATCGCTCTCCACGTACGCGCGCCGGTTCCTCGGTCGCATGGACAAACCGCCGGTCGATGCCATCCACGGTCTCGGCCCGGCCATCGCGATCGATCAGAGAAACCGCAGCCGCAATCCGCGGTCCACCGTCGCGACGACCACCGAGATCCACGACTATCTCCGTTTGCTCTTCGCGCGCGCGGGTACGCCGCGTTGCCCGGTCTGCAAGAAGAACCTGGACGCGCGGGCGCCGACGCGGGAGGCGCGTCGCCTGGTGGAGGAGTACGACGGCCGGCGCCTGATGGTGCTCGCGCCGCTTTACCGTGCGGACTTCGCGCATACGCGCGACCGCGATCTTCCGGCATTGCTGGAGCGTTTGAAACGCGAGGGGTTCACACGGATCCTGGTGAACGGGGCGGAGAAGCGCTTGGCCGAGGTCAAGGATCCCGAGGGCGACATCGATCTCGTGGTCGATCGGATCGTGCCGGCCGCGAAAACGCGATCGCGCCTCGCGGAAGCGTTGCAACTCGCTTACGTCGTGGGCCGCGGCCTCGCGGGCGTTGCGGAACCGGGCGGGGAAGTCTCGTTTTTCACCGAGCGCCCCGGCTGCGCGACGCACGGCGTGCTCCTGCCCGGCGACGCCCTCGAGCCGCGCATGTTCAGCTTCAACAGCCACCATGGCGCGTGCTCGCGATGCAACGGCCTGGGTGTCATCCAGCAGGCGGATCCGCAAAAGGTCATCAAACACCCGGACCGTACGTTTCGAAGGGGCGCGTTCGGAACCGGGGCCGCGGCGTACGTGGCGGAGTCCAAGTGGTATCGCGCGCAGGTCGAAGCGGTGGCCGAAGTGCAGGACCTGCCGCTGAAGACACCGCTCGGCGAGTGGAAAGCGGCGCATCTTTCGATCCTGTTCGACGGGACCGGCGACCAGGTCTATCAGATCAAGCGACGGATGCGCCGGCCGGGCGGGAAGTCGTACCGGATCCGCTCCGAGATCACGTGGGCCGGGATCTCGGCGATCCTGGAGGGTTGGTACAAAAAAAGCAGCGGCGGCCGCTGGACCGATCGCATTAGCGAGGCGATGCGGCCGAAGAAGTGCCCGACGTGTCATGGGGAACGGCTCAACCCGATTTCGCGCACAGTCACGCTGGGTCGTTCGACGACGCTGGCGAACCTCTCCGGTTCGAGCGTTGAGGAGGCGATCGCGTATTTCGTCCAGCTCAAGCTCCCCGCGGGGTCCGTGAAGATCGTCGGCGAGGTGTTGCGCGAGATCCGCGAGCGCCTGCGGTTCCTGGACTCCGTCGGACTCGGCTATCTGACGTTGGATCGCCGGACCGCCACCCTCTCCGGCGGCGAAGGGCAGCGCATTCGTCTCGCAACGCAAATCGGATCGGGGCTCGTCGGTGTCGTGTACGTGCTCGACGAACCGACGGTGGGGTTGCATCCGCGCGACACCCATCGCCTGCTCGAGTCGCTACGCGGGCTGCGGGAGCTCGGCAACACCGTCCTGCTCGTGGAGCACGACGCGGACACGATCCGTGCGGCGGATCACGTCATCGACCTGGGTCCGGGCGCCGGCAAACACGGCGGCCGCATCGTGTTCCAAGGCGATGTGCCTGAGCTGATGAAGAGTCGCGAGTCGCTGACCGGCCAGTTCCTGCGCGGCCAGCGGGTGGTGGAGCGGCCGCCCGCGCGGCCGGCGGCCAAGCAGTGGATCGACATCCGCGGCGCGACCGCGCACAACCTGAAGAAGTTCACATCGCGTATTCCCGACCAGCGCTTCACCTGCATCACCGGCGTGTCCGGGTCCGGCAAGTCGACGCTTCTGTTCGATGTGTTGTGGGCCGCCGCCGCGGACGACAAGAACGCCAAGTCCGGCGAAGTGCGCGGGCTCGGCCGGTACGACACGATATACGTCGTCGACCAGCTTCCGATCGGGACGACGCCGGCGAGCAATCCCGCCACGTACACGAAGGCGTTCGATCCCATCCGCAAGCTGTTCGCGCAGATGCCCGAGGCGCGGGTGCGCGGGTACGACCCGCGGCGATTCAGCTTCAATCGCGCTGGCGGCCGTTGCGAGGCGTGCGAGGGGCGCGGCGCGGTGCGGGTCGAGATGCACTTTCTCGCGGATGTTTGGGTGCCGTGCGACGAATGCCGCGGTCGGCGGTACGGCCGCGAGACCCTCGAGGTGAAATACAAGGGCAAGTCGATCGCGGACGTCTTGGACATGGAGATCGCGGAGGCGCGCGAGTTCTTCAAGAACATCCCGGCCGTGTCCCGGGTGTTGTCCACCCTCGACGAAGTCGGGCTCGGGTATCTGGCGCTCGGGCAGCCCGCGACGACGCTCAGCGGAGGAGAGGCCCAGCGCGTGAAGCTCGCGCGGGAGCTGGCGCGCGGCGGCCGGTCGAAAAACCTCTATCTGCTCGACGAACCGACGTGCGGTCTGCATCCGGTGGACATCGAGAAGCTCGTGGGCGTGTTGCACCGCCTCGTGGACGCCGGGCACACGGTGGTGGTCGTGGAGCACAATCTCGATGTGATCCGCACGGCCGACTGGGTGCTCGATCTCGGCCCCGAAGGCGGCGACGCCGGCGGCCGCCTGGTCGCGGCGGGACCGCCCGCGGACATCATTGCGGCGAAGGAGTCCCACACCGGCCGGTTCCTGCGCAACGGTTCGCGCCCGGCCTAGGGCCATTTATTGCGGTGCGCGATCGGCCGCGGTGCGCGAGTGCTTCGGATCAAGACGCATCGCTGCGCGCAACCCGGTTTCGGTTTGCCCCGATACTGTGCGGTGCTAGGTTTCGATCGGAACAAACGAAGCGGGCCAGCTTCGATAGAGGGAAGGTAGGATCGTGATGCGGGCTGAGCTTGCGCGCGACCGGCGCGGAGAAGCAGCGTTCACGCTGCTGGAAGTCCTGGTAGCCGGAATTGTGTTGACCGTGTCGACCGTCGGACTCGCTGTAGTCCTGGCGCAGTCCCACGAGTTGATTCAATCGCCGCGGCAGGAGGTTGCCGCGCGCAACTGGATCCGCTCGATCTACGCGGAGTTGGCGGCGGCGCCGTTTGATGGTGTGGCCGCGACCTACCACCGCCGGAACTTCGACGTGCCGCCCCTGTTCGCGATCGCGGACGACCCGGATGGGCTTCCCGGCGAGGTCGTCTTCGAATACGGCCCCAACGGCGATACCAGCTACTACACCGTGACGGTGAGTGTCCGCTGGCGCGGCACGAAAGGCGCGCGGCAGGTACGGAGCGTGCACTACCTCGCGAACGTCCGTGGCGACACCGGGAATCCGATCACCCTCGAGGAGATCGAGGCGGCCCATGAGGCCGGACCGTTGACGGTTCCGACACCGTACCCGGACCCTGATTTGGACCCGAACCCGTACCCGGACCCCGATCCGGAAGGCGACCCGTATCCCGACCCGGCGCCCGAACCCGATCTGGTGGTCGAGAATCTGGAGGTGGAGTGATGATCCCCGTGACACGGACACCTCGCCGGCGGGGCGAGCGCGGCACCGCGCTCATCGTCGCGATGCTCTTTTCGATGATCGTTGCCGCGTATTCCGCCTCGTTGCTCTCCTCGGGCATGGCGGTTCACAACCAGTCACGCACCCTGAGAGCCACGCTGGAAGCCCAGCAGGTGGCGGAATCCGGCGTACACGCGGCGGTGGCGCTGCTCAACGGTCCGGGAGCCACCGAATTCATGGCCGCTGGCTCCGCGCAGGGAAGCCTGCAGGGCGATGGCGAGCGCGCGCCCCGCTATAGGTTGGAAGTCACCTCGGGCGCCGCGGACGGCATCGACAACGATTCGGACCTGCTCGTGGACGAAGAGGACGAGGTCGACCTCGTGGAGATCGTCAGCACGGGGTCGTTCGACGGCGTGACCAAGACCGTGCGTTGCACGCTTCTGGCGCGCTACCGATCGCCCACCGTGCAATCGGCGGCGTACATCTCGAACGCTGCGGCGTTCATGAGTTTCGCCGGTAACTCGTTCCACATCGATGGGAACGACGTGGATCTGAACGGAAATACGACCGGCGATCAGGTCCCCGGCATCGGCGTCAACGGTTCGCCGGATCAGATCATCGCCGCGTTGAGCGGCAACCAGGACGACAACGTGATCGGCGCGGGCGGCGATCCGTCCGTGATGACGGTGCCCGAGCTCGACATGCGCGACCTCATCGAGGAGGCCGCACGCTCGAACGACATCGAGCTGGCCGTGGACGGCAACCATCAGCTGTCGGAGCCCGGCGCGTGGGGCGCGATCAGCGCGCCGAAGATCCTCTACGCTGCCGGCAACATCAAGGTCTCCGGCGGTGCCGCGGGCGCCGGCTACCTCGTGGTCGACGGCGACTGCGAGATCAGCGGGGGGTTCGAATGGCGCGGCGTGATCATCGTGCGCGGCAAAGTGAGCTTCAAGGGCGGCGGCGGCGGCAAGCGTCTCATCGGCGCACTGATCGTGGAAGAAGACGTGGAGGGAGACGACAGCGGCTTGCTCGTCAACGGCACCATCGACGTCATCTACTCGGCCGCGACCATCACACGCATCAGCACGGCGTTTGCCAGCTACACGATCCTGAACTGGCGCGAGGGCGAAATCTCGTGAGAACAGGCCGCGCTTTTTCGATCATCGAGGTCATGGTCTCGACGGTCCTGCTGTTCGCGTTGATCGCGGCCTCGGCCAGCGCCATCGCCCGCGACACGTCGGCGCATCGCGCCCTGACGGCGCAGCTGGGGCCGGAGCTTCGTGCCCAATATGCGCTCGAGCGCATCGCCACCGAACTCCGGATGGCCGGCGAGTTCGCCGAGGACCGCGACGAGGGGAACGATCTCGACGACGGCGAGGACACCAACGGCAACGGCGTGCTCGATTCCGACTGGAACGTGCCCGACGGCGCCACGAACCTGGACCGCATCGAATTCAACCGCCGGGTCGATTTGCAGGACGACGACGGCAACACCATCGCCAGCGGCGTCTACACCCGCCGGATCGCGTACTTCATCGAGAACGGCACGCTGGTCCGCGAATGGGACGTGACGGCCGAGGACGGATCCACCGAGACCCGCCGGACGATCATGGTCGAAAAGGTCGTGGACATGCGGATTTCGCGGACAGGACTCCTGATCCGGGTCGAACTGGACGCGATCCTGCCGACCGAAATCTACGCACCGGGCCGCCGCACCTACGAAACGCGGATCTGGCTTCGGAACTAGCGGCGAACGCCCCGGGCTCCACCGCCGCAACCGCCCGCGCGAGCCGGGCCGTTTGCGCCGCCGGTGGCGCAAACGATCCTTGTAACCCGCCCTTCCAGAACAAGTTGCAGTGTTCTTGGAGCGCACCAGGTGCGCCGGAAGGTGCGCCGGACGGGATCGGAATGGGGCGGTGGTGGCGGCAAGGATTGGGCGCACGGCTTGCGCGGGCGTAGACTAGCTGATTCTGTGGACCCGTAGGCTCCGAGCGGAGCCGATATGCGCCCCATGGCCCGTATGGAACCCCGACCGGACAACCCCCTGATCATCCAGAGCGACCACACGGTCTTGCTCGAGGTGGACGGACCCCGCTACCCGGATTGCCGGGACGCATTGGCCGGTTTCGCCGAATTGGTCAAGTCCCCGGAGCACATCCACACCTATAAGGTCAGCCCGCTGTCCATCTGGAACGCGTCCGCTTCCGGGATCTCGGCGGCTGAAATGGTCGCAACGCTGCGGGAATTCGCGAAGTACCCGGTCCCTCAGAACGTGATCCGGGACATCGAGGACTACGCCGGCCGGTACGGCCGGGTGCGCCTCGTCCTGGACGGCGATCGACTGGTGCTGGAGTCCGATGACCCCATCCTGATGCGGGAGGCCTGGGCCAGCACGAGCGTCAAGCGCTGCCTGTCCGAACGCCTGGACAAGGGCCGCGTGCTGGTCGATCCGATGCATCGCGGCGCGGTCAAACAGGCCATGATCAAGCTCGGCTACCCCGTCGAGGACCTCGCCGGCTACGTCGAGGGTGGCAATCTCGCTTTCGGGCTGCGCGAGACGACGGTGGGCGGCCAGCCGTTTGCCATGCGCGCCTATCAGAAGGCCGCCGTCGACACGTTCTGGGCGGGCGGGAGCGAGCGCGGCGGCTCGGGGGTCATCGTTCTGCCGTGCGGCGCCGGCAAGACGATCGTCGGCATGGGGGTGATGGCGCAGGTGGGCCGCAAGACGCTCATCATGACGACCAACCTCACCGCCGTTCGTCAGTGGCAGACCGAGTTGCGCGACAAGTGCCAGATCGATCCCGAGGACATCGGCGAGTACACCGGCGAGCGCAAGGACATCCGCGCGGTCACGGTGACCACTTACCAGATCCTGACATACCGGCGTTCACGCACCTCGGAGTTCGTGCACTTCGGAGTTTTCGATAGCAACGACTGGGGCCTCATCATCTACGACGAGGTACATCTTCTGCCGGCCCCAGTCTTTCGATTCACTGCGGAGATTCAGGCGACCCGCCGTTTGGGCCTCACCGCCACGCTCGTCCGCGAGGACGAAAAAGAGGACGAGGTCTTCACGCTCATCGGCCCGAAGCGCTACGACGTTCCGTGGAAGGTCCTCGAGAAGCAGGGGTTCATCGCGCCCGCAACGTGCACCGAAGTGCGCGTGCCGATGGAGGAACTCACGCGCTCGCGTTACGCCGTCGCCGACCGGCGCCAGAAGTTCCGTCTCGCCTCGGAGAACAGCCAGAAACTCGACACGCTGGTGCGCGTCTTGAAGCGTCACGACGGGGATCACGTGCTCGTGATCGGCCAGTACTTGCGCCAGCTTCAGGAGATCGCGAAGGTCACGGGTGCCCCGATCATCACCGGCCGCACGCCGAGCGACGTCCGCGCCGAACTCTATGGCAAGTTCCGCAGCGGCGAGATCCGCCTGCTCATCGTCTCCAAGGTGGGCAACTTCGCGATCGATCTGCCCGACGCCAACGTGCTGGTGCAGGTCTCGGGCACGTTCGGAAGCCGCCAGGAAGAGGCGCAACGACTCGGACGCATCCTCCGCCCCAAACCCGGCAACGGCCAAGCGCATTTCTATTCGCTGGTCACCCGGGACACGCTCGATCAGGAGTACGCGCAAAGGCGCCAGCTCTTCCTGACCGAACAGGGGTATAGCTATCGCATCCTCGACGACCGTGAGGTGGCATGACTTCACAGAACTCAAGCGGGAACGGCAAGTCCCAAAAGAAGAGCCAGAAGGCGAGCCCGAAAACCGCGAAAAAGGCCGCCAAGAAAACGGCCAAGAAGACCGCCACGGCTTCGAGCAAGGCCGGCGCTGATCGCGCACCGCGGCCGCTGGCGCTCCGGCGTCACCTCGATACGTGCACCGTCGCCGAACTCGAGGAGTTCTATAAGTTCTGGAACCCGCACCAGAAAAACGGCCATCTCGCGCGCGAGAAGCTCATCGAGAAGCTCTATCGCGTGATGTCCGACGAGAACGTCGTCTACGCCAAGGTCGAGCTGTTGTCGGAGACGGTCCGCGGCGTTCTGCTGTCGCTTCTGAAGTCGACGCACTACACCGCCGACCTGCAGGGCATCTTCCGTACGGACCATCCGCTGCAGATGGAGTACTACGAAGCCGAAGCAGCGCTCACGGCCCTCAGCAAGCGCGGCTTCGTTCGTGTCCGGCGCGCCAAGGACTGGCTGCACTTCGGACGCAACACCTATGCGATTCCGCTCGAGACCGCGGGTGTGATGCAGGGCCTTTCCGGAACCGACCGCCGCACGCTGCCGCAGATCTTCGTGCGCGCGGGATATGAGGGTTCCACGTTCGAGCAAAACGCCAACCTCGCCCCGGCGGAGTTGCCCGAGGATCTCGATGCGGCGTTCGAGAACCTCGCACCGCAAAAGCTCAAGGAAGTCGCCAAGATCGCGATCGAGGAATACGGCGGCATCGTGACCCGCCACGAGTTCGCGACGGTGTTGCAGCCCGAGCGCAAGATCGCGTGGGCCTCGAGCCGATTCCTTCGCGGTTTTGGCGGCGCCGGCCTCGGCACCGTTGGCCACGTGGACTTGCGTGCCTACGGCCTGGGCGTCGACGACGACGCGCTGCTCTTTTTCCAAGAGGCGTGCGAGGGGTATCTCGAGTACTGGCGCAAACGCGAGTTCCAACACGATCTCGTGTTGTCGGCCCACGGCGACCTGCTCACCGACGTCTGCCTCGCGCTGCAGATGGTGCGGGAGTTCCCGATTCGCGTCGGCAAGGAGGGGGCCGTCTACAAGTCGGCGCGCGGCCGCATCTCCGAGCGATTCATCTTCGCGGAGCAGCCGCTGATCGATCGCACGGACCTCGCGGAGCTCGTGCTGATGGTCGTGCAACGCTGCAAGCTGGCCGAGCCCACCGAAGAGGGCATGCTGGAGGTCAGCGAAAAGGGGCACGAATGGGGCGCGCAACCGCTTCAGGAAAAGCTCGAGATCGCCTACGACGTCTTGACCGCGGACGCGCCGCGCACGCTGCGGTCCCAGCACCTGCGGCGCGTGCGCGAGATCATCGTCGACTTGCTGATCGAGTCCGGCGACGCGTGGTTCCCGGGGCCGAGCCTCGCGATGACGGCCCGCAACCGCTACCTAGTCGAACTGACGTCGGGGGCGCCGGCGGAAAACTACCACTCGCTGTCGACGCGCCACGCGGCGCTGACGGAGTTGGGGCGCGCCGCCGAGGATCTGGTTCAGCGCACGTTCTACCCCCTCGGACTCGTCGACATCGCGATGCGGGACGGCGAGATGGTGGGGGCACGCCTTTCCCAACTCGGCCGGCGTTTCTTCGTCGCCGACCAGGGGGAGCCGGAGCCGGTTCAGGCTGTGATCGTGAACCCGGACTTCGAGGTCCTCGTTCTGCCGGAGACGGGCATCGACGACCTGTTGCACCATCTCGACCGAATCGCGGAGCGGGTGGCCGGCGGCGAGGTGTTGCACTACCGGTTGGACCGCAAGAAGGTCGAGCGGGTCACGGTGAGCGGAACGACTGCGGACGAGATCCTCGATTTCCTCAGCAGCAACGCGCGCGCGGAGCTTCCGCAAAACGTCGTGTACTCGATTCGTTCCTGGTCCAAGGACGTCAGGTCGGGCTCGCTGGCACAGGGAATCCTGTTCACGGCCAGCCACGCTGACGTGATCGAGGCGATTCGGGCTCACCGCCTGCTCAAGGACTGCATCGAAAAGGTCGTGGACGAACGCACGGTCTTTTTCAACGAGCGGATCCTGGAGAAGCAGATCGAGACCGAACTGCGCTCGCTCGGAGTCTACGTCGTCTGACCGAGGTGGAATCCTTTGGGGACCATCTGGGAAACGATCCAGGAACTTTCCAAGGACGGCCTCGTCATCGAGGCGGTGTTCGCGGTGATTCTGTTCACCGGCGCGCTGCTCGTGTTTCGCCGGATCCGAAAGACCGCCGAGGAGTTGGAGCGGCGGAAAGCGCTGGCGGAGTACGTGCGCGGGCTGGACGAATTCCTGAACGAGGAACACGCGACGGCCGTGAAGACCCTCGAGACCGTTCTGGAACGCGATCCGGAAAACGTCGAGGCGCGTATCGCGCTCGGCGATTGCTATCGCGAGCTGGGCGACGCCGCCGAGGCGAAAAAACACCACCACCACGTTCACAAGGTCTTTGGGCACGAACTCGCGCGGAACTTCGTTTCGCTCGGATACGACGAGATCGCGCTCAAGAACTTCGATCGGGCGGCGGCGGCGTTCGAAGAGGCGCTCCAGCGTGGCCCAGGCGATCGTGATGCGCGCTCCGGTCTGGCGCAGGCGTTGGCCGAGGGCGGGGATCCGGTGGGCGCCGCCGAGCAGCTGCGGTTGGTCTATCCCGGCGGGCCCGGCAACGCGCTGCCGTTGAAGGAGCGTCGCACGGCCTGCGGGCGGTTCTGCGATGCCGGCGCCGCCTCCCTCGCTGCGGTGTCGACGGACCTCGCGATTGGTTTCTACACGGAGGCGCTGGCGTTTGAGAAGACGTCGGTCCGGGCGCGCACCGGTTTGTTGCGCGCGGCCGCGCAACTCGGCGACGACGATCGTGCGCGCGGTCTGATCGAGGAACATCTCGGCGCGCTGCGCGAGCTCGCGTCCACCGAGGGCACGTTGTTCGAGCCGGGGCGCTCGCGGCCTCCGGCGGATCTCGCGGATTCGATCGTGACACCGGACGCAGCCGAGTCGTCCGAGCGGTCCGACTCGCTCGTGCCGGCCACGATCACGCAGGTGGGAGCGCTCGTCGCCGCGGTCGACGACAAGACCGCGCGCTACGTGTGTGCAGCCTGCGGCGTGCTCGCGCGGGAATACACGGAGAAATGCGGTTCCTGCGGCGAGGTCGGTAGCGTCGAAGCATCCGAAGCGCTGCAGGCGATGTACACGATGCCGATGAGCGGGTTCCGCGAGGTCGTGGACGAAGTCGAGGAAACGTCCGCCTATGTGCAGGCGCTCGCGCGCAAAGCCGCGCTCGGGAATTCCGACGCGCTCGAGAAGCTGTGCGCGCGCGGGACCAACGCGCTCTACGAGGTCTTTGCGGCGTTGCCGGGGATCGAGGCGCGGCGGTATCTGGGCGAAGCGATGGCGCAACTCGGTCCGGCCGCGGCGCGCGAGGTCCAGCAGTGTCACTCGGCGCAGCGTGCGTCCGGAACCCGCGGGGGCGGGAGTCCGGCCGACGAATTCGCCGCCGCGTTCTACCTGGCGCTTGGAAAGGACGATCACGATGCGTTCTTGGGCAGCATCGGCGAAAACCACGACGCCGCCGTGGCCGGCGCGATGGCGGATCCGCGGTTGAGCGAGACCGTGCGGGACGCGGCGATGTCGCGCCTCCAGCCGCGCGTGCCGGCCGTGCTGGGAGCGGTGATCGAGGCGGTCGGGCTGTCGGGCGACGCCGGCGGCGTGGAGCGCGCGGCGCGTCTGGTGAATGCGGGCGGCCGCGCGGCCGTCGACGAGATCGAAAAGCGGTTCTTCCGCGTGAAGCTGCTCGGGCGCCTGTTCGGCGGCAAGACGGGGTCGCGGCGCCGTGCGGCGGCGGACGTGCTCGCGCGGTGTGGCCTTTCCGCGGCGCGCGAAACCCTCGGCCGGGTCGCGGCGAACGAGAAGGACGACGCGCTGCGCGCGCACTACGTGGCCGCACGGGAGCGGGCGTCGAAAGAACCGGCCCCCGACGAAGTGAGCGGAGACGGCGCATGAGCGAAGGCAAGCGCCGTTTCAAGGACCGGATGATCGACAAGGTCCCGATTATCGGTCGGGTCCGACGTGGCAAGGTCTGGCTGAAGGCGCACCGCGGTTGGTTCTATCTCGCGATCGCGGTCGGCGTGATCTTCGTCGTGCGGCCCGCCCTCACGATCCTGGCCGGGTTGTTCGGCATCCTGAAGGGCCCGATCACCGCGCTGCTGGACAACCCCGTCGGCCGGTTCGTGTTCTACAACGTGCTCGCGATCGCGCTCGGGTATTGGGTGTGGCGCAAGTCGCGCGGCGGTGTTCTTCGGATTGCCGGGCTCTTTGCGATGCGGCGTTTCCTCGACGGGTTGAATCTGATGATTCTGGGGCGCTGGGCGGATGCGATCGAGAAGTTCCAACGGGTCGAGCGCATCGGGCGTTGGGCGGACCTGGAGGAGGTCGTGCCCGAGCATCGCGACATCCTGCGCGACGCCAGGCTGAAGATCGCGACGTGTTATCACCGGATGGGGGACGCGAACCAGGCGCTGCGCTGGCACAAGATGGTGCAGGCCGAGAAGATCCTCAGCGCGCACGTTCGCCGGCATCATGCCGAGTTGCACGCGCTGATCTACGACATCTCCGACGAGCTCGAGGAGGAGACGATTCTCAACGAGCTGGAAAAAAGCGCGGGGGTCGGCAAGCGGGGGAGCCGCCGCGTGCTGCGCGCTCTGATCGGGCGCGTCGAGACGACCGGCGATCTCGAAAAGACCCGCGGGCTCGTGAAGCGCCTCGTGGATGCGAGCGACGACGCGGACAAGGAAACCGCGCGGCGGCATCTCGCGCGCCTGGAGTTCCGGTTGGCGCACAAGGCGCTGGAGAGCGGCTCCGCCAAGAGCTCGGTGAAAAACCTGAAGGTCGCGTTGAAGGTGGACCCGGGCGATTTCCGGTCCGCGTTGCTGCTCGGTGATCTGGCCGTCGAGAAAAACGACATCCCCGGTGCGCTCAAAGCGTGGAGCCGCGCGGTGAGCCTGCCGGTGTTCGATCGCATCGCGACGCTGCTCGAGAGCGGCCGCCTCGACGGCGACCACGAACGCAAGCTGCTGCTGGCGCACTTCCCTTACGCCGGGACGATGCTCGTGCTCGCCGAGCGACACAGAAAGCGCGGCGAGTTCCGCCAGGCCAAAGCCGCCCTGGAAAAGGTCCGCGAACACACCGGCGAGTCGTTCCTCTTGTTGCGCGAATACGCCGCCTGCCTCGAAGGCGAAGGCGACAACGAAGGCGCCGCCGAGTTATACCGCCGCGCGCTGGCGCAGAGCTTCGGGTAGGGCCAAGGCGCCCGGAAGCCGATTGCGCTGGAACAGCCGCCGCTTCGAAGGCGGTTTTGCTAGCCTCTCGCTACGAAATAGACACGGGAGGTGCGGTTTGTCCGACCCGAGCGAGAAAGAACCGCAGGCCGACAAGAAACCGGAGCGCAAATGGCTGTTGGTCGCCGTTGCAGTCCCGTTGATCGTCGCGGTCATCGGAATTGTCCCGAAGCTGTTCGAAGGCGACGCCCCGCCTCCGCAGCTTCGAACGCCCACGACCTACAACGTCAAGCGTGGCGGGGTGAACGTTCAAGGGAACGCCGAGTTCACGAACATCAGCAACATCACCCAGCAAATCCTTGCCGCGAAACTCGAACTGCCGCCTGGTCTTGTGGAGAAACTCGAGGCAATTTCCGCGAAGCTTTCGGCCGGACAATTCGAACAGGCGCTGCCTTTGCTTGAGGAGATCCGAAAGGTGGCCCCGGTCGCCGGCGTACTAAACAACCTCGGGGTCACACACAAAGCGCTTGGCCACACGAGGGTGGGCCAGCAGTTGTTGGCGGAGGCCCTCTCGAAAGCACCGGAGCCGTCGCCCGAAACGCTGCACAATTTTCGCGTTGGCGCCGGCATCACGGTCAAGAGCAAGATCAGGGACGTTTTCATCGAACTCGTGCGATTCAAGGACACCGGTGGGATGTACACGCTTGATGTACGGTTTTGGAATCTTGGCAAGAGTAAATCCCCCAGCAAGGACTGGTTGATTGATTGCTACATCCTCGATGAAGTGAAGAACAAGAAGTGGGGCTTAGCTCATTATGGGGAATACCAAAAAGCCATCCTCGCCGGAGATTCACTCGAAACTTGGGCGAAGTTCAAGATAGATGAAGGTTTGCCCGAACCGTTCACCCTCGTGCTTGGCATGGCCGCAAGTCCGATCGAGCAGCTCACGCTCAATAGAATCGCGGAGGGCAACTGACGGCTCTTTGGCGTAGCGGCACGCCGCGCGCGGGCGCAGAGCTTCGCATAGCGACTCGTGCGCGAGACGGACTACCCCGACCCTTTTGTCTCCGTGACCGGTTGTGGGCGGGTGACGTCGAGTTTCTCCACGCGGTTCGATAGCTCCTTGTTCTGATCGCGCAGCTTGCGCAGTTCGTCTTGCAAGCGCTTGAGTTCCAAGCGCGCGGGGGCGCCGGAGCGGATCTTTTCGATCGCGTCCTTGGCCTGTTTGCGGACGCCCGCGTTTTCGTCGTGTTCGGCGAGGGCTTCCAGGGCGGGCAGCGCCAGCGCGCCGGCTTCGCCGAGGTCGCGCAGCGTCGAGGTCGCGGCGTTCTTGATGCGTCGCGACTCCTTTCTGTGCAGGCATGCAGTGCACGCGTTCGCGATCCGGCTCGTGTGGGCCGGAGTCAACTCGCCGCCGCGTGCGATCGTGCCGAGGGCCTGCAGCGCCGACGCGCGGCACTCGCGCGCCTTGCCGCGTACGGTCCAGGACAGGAGCAAATCGACCGCGGCCGGATCCTGCTGTTCGCCGAGGCCTTGGAGCGCCGCGGTCCGGATCTGTTCGCGGTGGCTGTCTCTTGCCAACAGCGGTTCGAGCACGGCGCGCGCGTCGTCGGGTCGCAGCCGCGCCCACGCCCGGATCGCCTCCGCTTCCACCGCGATCGATGCGTCACCCGCCTTGACAAGCGATCGTAGCGCGTCCTGGACGGTGTCGTCGTCGCGGAACTTGGCGAGGGCTTCGACGACGGCGCGTCGCGACTTCGCGTGTTCGAGGGACAGCGCCTGCAGCAGAACGTCGCGCGACACGTCCCCGCCGGACTGGCCGAGTGCCTTCGCGATTTCGATCTGCGTGCCCCAGTGTTTCTCGGCGGCGAGTGCGCGTGCGAGCAGCTTGCGGTCCGCGTCGCGCTTGCTCTTCGAGAGATGCTGGGCGGCCCGGCCGCGCAGGTGCGAACTCGGATCGCGCAGCAGTTGGTTCATCCACAGGTCGTGGCCCTTGTTCTCGGTGAGTTCCATCAACACCGAAAAGCGCGGGTCCACACGCACCAACGACGGCCGCTCCGGCAGCGGAATGTAGAGTCGGTCGCGCTTGCTGGTCATGGCGTGCGAGACACGCAACGGCTGCGTCATCTTCGGGAAATGGAACTCGAGCTCGACCGGGATGTGAAACGCCTCGCCCTTTTGTTTCTGCGTGATCTCCACCTCGGCGGAGCGTTCGCCCGCTTTCCATGCGAAACGGACGTTGACGACGGGGTGGCCGGGCCGGTAGAGCCAGTCATGGAAAAACCGCTCGAAACTCTCGCCCGTGACCTCCTCGATCGTCTTGCGAAAGTCGTCGGTTTCCACGGACGTGTGCTTGTGCGTTTCGACATACCGATGCACGCACTTCCACCACATCTCGTCGCCGAGCCTTCTCCTAATCATGTGCAGCACCCAAGCGCCCTTCGGGTACGCGCGGGCGCCGAACTGTTCAAAGGGTTTTCGGTAGCGGTGGTACACGATGGGGAGTTTCTTGCCGCCGCTTCTGGCGCCGCGGGACTTGCCCTCCATGTTCGTGAAGAAGTCGTCCTGGCCCTTGTCGTGTTCGTTCCAGAGCGCTTCGAAGTACGTGGCGAAACCCTCGTTGAGCCAGATGTGCGCCCAGTCGGAGCAGGTTAGGAGGTCGCCGAACCACTGGTGGGCGAGCTCGTGCGCGACCAGCCCGTCCGAGCTGAAGTCGAGATGCGCTTTTTTCCCGTGCAGAGTGCGTTCGTTGAGGGTTGTGGCGCTCGTGTTCTCCATGCCGCCGAACGAGAACTGCTCGACCACGACCTGAGCGTATTGATCCCACGGATACTCGACGCCGATCTTGTCCGACATGAAATCGAGCATCCGCAGCGTGTTCCCGAACGACCTCGGGATGTCGGCGGCGCGCTCGGGCGGAACCCAATAGCGCACCGGCTTGCCGCGCCATTTCTCCTCGGCCTTCGCGAACTTTCCGACCACGAGGGTGATGAGATACGGCACGTGGGATGACGACTGGCGCCAGTGCGTGGTCGCCGTGCCGTCGCCGTTTTCGTTGCGGCTCACGAGCTTTCCGTTGCTCAGCACGTCGAGGTCCGCCTTGGCGCGCAGCACCAGTTCGCTCGTCAAGCGCTCGTTGGGTTGATCCGGGCACGGGATCCAGTGCCGGTTGTCCGTCGTCTCTCCCTGCGACCAAACCTGAAACGGCACGTCGGGTTCCGCTTCCGTGGGGCCATAGAAGTGAAGGCCTGTCGCCGGGTCGGTGACGCTGTAGTCAATCTCGATGTCGGCCTTCGTGCCGCGGCGCAACTCCTGGCGCAGGAACAGCAAGAGGTTCTTGCCGTCGTTTTGGAACTCGACCTTTTCGACCTGCCGGGGATCGCCGCGCCGGAACCGCACGGCCTTGATGTCCATGGAGACGGCATCGAGGCGGATCGATGTCAGGTCCCGCAGCGCGACGAGATCCAGTGTCGCCGTGGCGACCAGCGATCGTGTTTTCAGATCGATGCTGCCATCGAGGCGAATGTGCGTGACGTCGATCGGACGGTCCGCCGCGAACCGGAGCTCCTGCGCCAGGACGGCGCTCTGGAGCAGGAAGATCATCAAGACGAAACGAATCATGAGTGCCTCCGCGAACGAGATCCCCGACGGCCCCCGGGCAAGCGGCACATCCTACCCTCCTTCGCGGCTACGCCGCTTCGGCGGGCGAGCCCTCCAGGCCGCGGCGGGCGGGCGAACCGGCCGAGGAGCCCAAGGACCCGGGTGTTGTGTCAGCGGCGCTTGCCGAACTCCGACTCGAACCGCTCCATGTCGTCTACGCCGAGGAAGTTCCCGAGCTCCACCAGGAAGCGTTCCAGCGCGCGCTGCCCGAACCAGGAGTTGACGACCTTTTTGGGCGTCGCTCCGCGCAGCAACTTGTTCGGAGCGTGAAAGAAGCGCTCCGCCGCGCCGTCGTCCGACGTCACCGCCCGCAACATGCCCTTCAGGTGCTCGGGCAGATCTTCGTACTCGCGATAGCGCGCCATGGGAACGTCAGCGTAAGGGGCCCGCAGCGAAACGGCGAGGGATCGGGGACGGGCCCGCGGGTTCCACCTCCGCGATGCACCGGCCGCTTGTTAGAATTCCGGGATGTTCACCGCAGCCGCCGGAACTGTATGGAACGCGGGGACGGTCGCCATCGTGGCCGGCTGCGCGATTCCCGTGGTCGCGATCGCCGGTTGGGCCATCGTGGAGATCTTCCGCATCCGCTCGTCGCAGGACCTCAAACAGCGGATGATCGACAAGGGCATGAGCGCGGCGGACATCGAGCGCATCCTGGCGGCCAAGGTGCCCGGCGACGACAACGACGACTAAGCCGCGCATGTTGTCCCGGATTCTTCTCGTGGCGCTTGTCGCCGCCGTCACCGCTCACGCCGGGGAACCGGAGTTCCTCGACGTCGCGTTTCACGGACAGATCCGCGCGCTGCGCGGCCGCACGGTCACCCTCTATTACGACTTCGAAACTCCGGACCAACTCGAGGACTTCGAGGTGGTGGTGCCAAAGGGGCTGTTCACGAGCGCGACGCTGAAAGCGAAGTCGTCCGACGGACGCCTCGTGCTCCGAGGCCGCGGGGCGTTTGTGCACAAGATGTTCGGCGTACGCCTGCTCGGTGCGCGGTTCTTGCTGAGCGTGGAGCACAAGGCGGATCTCGGCACCGTGTTGTTGCCGCCCGATGACGGCCCGTATGTTGTGGCGGATTTCTTCGACAGACGCTTCAAGGAGGAGGGTGGGCTCTACATCGCCGCGTGTACGCCGGGAAAGGACGAGCCGCTTCTGTGGCGCGAGCTTGCGAACGCGCCGCCGGTTGAAGTCGAGAAGCGCTTTCCGCCCGAGCAGGCCGTTGAAATCGAGGTGGCGAAGCGAGGTGTCGAGGAGTTCCTGCGGATCGGATCCCTCGTGCGCAACCGGTCGTCGCTGGGCAAAGCGTTGCGCATGTCGGAAATGCGATTCGGATGGTGGCAACAACACGGCGAGATGATCGTCGACGAATTGGAGATCACGCTCGAGTTGTCCGATGCGTACCTGGAGCGCGCGGATCTGACGGCGGCGCTGTCGGGAGACGCCGCGCTCGTTGGTTGGAAAGAGGGGAAGCTCGGAAAGATCATTCAGGACTATCCGCTCTCTGCCGAGGGCATGGCCGCGCGCCGCGCGCTCGGGCTCCGTGGGGTAAAGGGCTGGGAGAAGCTCGCGAGTGTGGTGAAGCGGCTCCTGCGTAAAAAAGCCTACGCCGCGGTGCCGGTTATCGAAACGATTGCCGGTGGGCCCGAGAAGGAGCGGCGGGCGATCCTTGAGGGGCTCTATAAAAAGCGCAACCCGGCGGAGGTCAACCTCGCGATTCTGCGCGGGCTGCTGCGGTGGTATCCGGAAAACGCCGACCTCATCCACTCCGGGTTGACCCTGCAGATTCCACAACGTGTTGAGTTGCTGCGCGATCTCGTCCACCACGGCGCGCCCGACGAGATCGTGAAGAGTGCGGTCGAGGACGAGCTGTTGGCGGAGGAGGCGTACGAGATCCTTCGCGACCGCGGCGCGCGGCCCGACGCCGCGGGCATCTCGAATCTGGCGCGCCTGCACGCGTTGGAGGCGATCTCGCCCATCGCCGCGCGGGCGATCCTCCGGGAGTTTTCCGAAGCGCCGAACTGGAAGCTCGTGATGGCGCTGCTTCCGCTCCTTCACGACGAGGACAAGAAGGTCGCGCTTGGGGCGCAGCTGCTCATGCTGACGCTGTCCGGAAAGGATATCGCCGCCGACGCGGACCTGTGGGAGTCATGGATCTCCGCGAAAAAAGACACCTACGAACCGCCCGGCCACGCGTCCCCGGGCATCGTCGCCGCCGCCATCTTGCGCGGTGTGGACTTCCTGAAGCGCGACATTGCCGCGGACGGTTTTTGCACGTGGCCGTTTCATCCGGAATGGGGCCCCACACGGATCGGCGCGACGGCGCTAGCGGTCTACGCGCTGCGCAGTTCGGGCGTGAAGCGCGATGACCCGGTGTTGCAGAAGGCGGTGAAGGAGACGCTGCTGATCGTTCGGCCGAACGGAGTCGCCGGCTTGCGCGACATGAAACGCTACACCTATGCGCTTGCCACCCTCGCGCTCGCGCTGCGATCGATGAACCCCACGCAGTACAAACCGCAGCTGGACATCATCGCGAAGAAGCTCGTGGAGGGTCAGCTCGCGAATGGGCAGTGGACGTATTACTGCAAGGACCCCTACTCGAAGAAACCGCCGCGCGGCGACAACTCGAATACGCAATATGCGGTGTTGGCCTTGCGCGCCGCACGCCGGTCCGGCGTCGTGATCTCGGCGGAGGTCTGGACCAAGAATGCGAAGTTCTGGCGCCAGAGCATGAACGGCCGCGGTGGTTGGGGATATGGGACCGCGAGCTTCGACCACGAGTTTTCCATGACGAGCGCAGGCGTCGCGACCCTCGCGATTTGCGCGGAGGCGTTGAACGGCGACGAGGCCGCCAAGGGGATCAAGGACGACAAACGCGTCGGCGCCGGCATGATCCGCCTTGGGGAGCTTCTTCTGCAAAGCGGCTACGAAGACCAGGAGATCTATGCGTTCTACGGCGTCGAGCGCGCCGCGATCCTGACCGGAACGAAGTTCTTCGAGGACTACGACTGGTATGCGGACGGCGCATCCATCTTGGTTCGCCGCCAGAAGGAGAGCGGCGCCTGGGGCGACGCGAACGCGCAGGGAGTTACTACGGGCGAGGGCTACGGCGAGGCTATCGATACGGCGTACGCGCTGCTGTTTCTAAAACGCGCGACGACCGGCCTCGCTGGCGCCGAGGGCGACAACGTCGTCCGTGTCCCCGGCGCCGCCGCGATCAAGGCCCGCCGCGCGCGCAAGGGGAAGAAGAAGAGCGGGCACTAGCCCGCCACGGCTGATCGCCGGCCCGCCCGGGGCCGAGGCCGAGGGGTCCGTCCCGGGAATCGTCCCCGCCTCGCGCTAGTTTTGGGCTAGATGAAACGACCCGACGTGCTTCCCGACCGTGAAACCTGCGGGGCCGACCGCGACGCGCAGCCGGTCTCCCATTCCAACCGGATGAGTGAGGCGCGCTCCGGTTCCGCGCTCGTCTGGACGGACCAAAAGCCAACCACCCCCGGGTTTTACTGGCTTCGGCACATCCCGCAGGACGTGGAATTGAACGCTGCTGATGTCGTGTACTTGGAGCCGGACGGCTGCGGGGTCATGCATTTCTACGACGAAGCCGGACCGCAGCCGCTTCGCAGCGAGGTCTTCGCCGATACGCAGTGGGCTGGCCCGCTCCGGCGTCCACTTTAAACATCCCCCGGGCTCAAAGGTCCAATTCTCCGGACATCGAATTTTCGAAGATGTCTCGCTCTAGGCTGGCTCCGGGCCACACGCTCCCTACACTGTCTGCACGGTATTGGTCCGGGGCAGGAGTGCCTCGGCTGGAGCATGATGTGTTGAGAACTATTTCCTTCCTCTTCGTCGTTTGTCTTGCCGCGCTTCCTGCGCAAGCCGACACCACTGAAATCGCGCTTGTTCCCATTGGGACGGTCGATGGCACAACTGTCCTCGAAGGCGATCTGACGGCGTTGGGCATCACCGACATCGAATCGATCATGTTGATGGACGACGCCGCGATCACCGGTGGCGCGCCCGGGATCTTCTCCGGCTTCGACTTGGATGCGGTCTTCTTGGATTTCGACGGCTCGCTCGCGACCACGGGGGACCGGGCGTACGCAGCTGACTATGAGTTCTCCGCCGGCTCGGTTCGCGGGACTTCGCGTTGGTACATGCGACCGAACGGAAGCCACCCAGGTCTGTTGTTCGGCGCGCTCGACAGCACGACCGTCGATTTGGCGACGGCCACCCTCGAGACGCTCGACGCGGTTTCCATCGCGCACGTCAACCGCGGCGACGGGTTCCTTTCGCTCGGAGACGGCGGCTCCATCGTCGCGAATTTCTCCCCGTCGGTTGCTGTCACCGGCTCGCTCTTCGTTGTGGTCGGAGAGGTCGGTGGAAACGGCGAGAACGTGCACGCGTTCGTGACCGGACGGGACTTCGTCGAGAACCCAGAGCCCGCTTCGCTGGTGCTCGTGGGATCGAGCGCGGCTTGGATCGCCCTCGCGGCCCGCCGCCGTCGGCGTCGCAACGCCGCGTAGCTTCGCGAGAGCGCCCGAAAAACTCGACCTCGGAACCGGTCTGCTATCATCCGCGAAAGCCACGGCGGAGTGGCGGAATCGGCAGACGCGCTGGATTCAAAATCCAGTTCTCGCAAGAGAGTGAGGGTTCGAGTCCCTCCTCCGCTACCAACAAAAACGCGCGAACGAGCCTCCAGGCACGTCGCGCGTTTTCTCTTGCAGTTTCCCGGCGCCGGGCGGGGCGCTACGGCGGAATGCCTACCACTGCGCGGCGCAGGTAGAACGCGCCGGCGAGACAGATGAGCGTGGCGAGGACTCTAATCACCTTGGGCGCTTTGGAGAAGATGGCGAGTGCAGCGGCGACGTAGGCCGCCAGCATCGCAATCCCAATGAGCCCGCCGAATGATAGGTGGCGCGTGTTTCGATTCCACGCATGGATGCCGAACGCGATGAGCAGGCAGAGCACTCCGGGCCAAGCGTGGAGCAACAAGTCGAACCACATCGAGCGCGGGCGGCGCCGCCGGGAACGCGTCCGCACGACTCTGGCCATGCGCGGGATACCCGCCCGTCGCGCAGTCGAATCGCTGCGCCGGAATCTTCGAAATGCCGTGGCGCGTTTCAGGCCGCGCAAGACGCTACCGTACATGGGAGGGTCTAAGCCGCTTGCGCCTCGCCGATTCGAGGAATCCGTCAGAGAAGCAGCGCAAGTCCGGCAAATGCCGCCGGCAGGGACGCTCCGAAGCACAGAACCAACAGCGGGATGACGGGCCAGGAGAGTCGCAGTTCATCCGACCACCAGGACGGGGCGGATCGGTCTTTTCGCCACCAGCTCTTGGTCCCGGATCAAATAAACCTCTTGAGGCGCGGCGGGTCTTGCCCGAGGCGCGGCGCGGATTCGGTCCGGCGGAATCTGCGATACGTCGTGGCCCTTCGCAGGGACGCAATGAACTTGCCATATTTCATCGGAGTAGTCCCAACCAGAGTAACGCGATGTAGATGGCCGGGGAGGCGCAGACGAGCATCGCGAGAACGCGCACCATGAGCCGCGCTGATTCCGTTCCTGCGCGGATCGTCAGAACCAACGCCGCGGGAAGGACAAGCGCCGGAAGGAACGAGACCAGCGAATGCGCATGCAGGAATTGATCGGACGCGAACTGGGCGGCGAGGCACAGCAGCACCGGGGGAATGGCGGGCCACGTGAGGTGCAGAAACTCGACCCAGGCCGGGCGATGTTCGGTGCGCCAACGGCGCCTTCCGCGATGCACGATCGGACCGCCTTCAAGACGCGACTCGCCGAGTCGCCGGGACCGGCGCCACGTTCTCCCGCACGCGGTCGCGCGCTGCAGGGACCGCATCCGGCGGAAGTGTGTCCACATGAGCGGAGCTACCCGCTCGTGCTCAGTCGATTCGCGTCTTCGGGACCCACCAGTTCACCAGCGTCGCGCGCATACCGTGATCGCCGGTTTGTTTGAGCACGCGGTCACGCAGTTGGTGCGCGGTCAGGGCGCCCTGCGCGACGTTGTCGGCGCGGCCCCAGAGTTGACCTTCGCCGCAACAGTGCGGGCACGGGGATGCGTCGCCGACATGCAAGCGGCCGTCACCGAGGCACTTGCGGCAAACAACGCGGCCCGGGTAGCCGATCTCGTCGGCGCATGAATTGAGGAAGGCCTTGCGCCATCCGCTGAACATCGCTGAGCCGAGCCAAGCCTAGCAAACCCGGGGAATCAAAAGCGCGGGCCCTGGCCGTTTTGACCGAGCGCCCGCGCGCCGTGGGCGGTCTCCGCGGAGGGGACGGCGCGGGGATGTGCAGATGGACGTGGACAACTAGCTGCGCGCCGCGAGTCGGTCGTTCTTCACTACGGAGGCACCGAGAGCAGAGTGGGGTCGCGGATCCAGCCGTGTGTCCAACAGAAGTGGACTTGCCGCAGGCAGCCGCTTTTTGAACGCTCGTGTTCAAAAACAGACGCTCACGCTCGAGCGTTCAAGAGAGGGTCATGACCCGGCGTCGGTGTCTACGCTCCGGGCATGGGATATCTGAGCCTGGTGGAATTCCTGCTCATCCCCCTTGGACTTCTCATCGTTTCCAGCGTCCTGCCGAGCGCGCATGTCCGCAACTCGCGTACGTCGGGGACGCTCGCGGCGATCATCGTGATCGGGATCATTCCGCTCATGTTGTTCCATCCGTTGTTTTGGTTCCTGGTCTGGTTCTATTGATCTTGTCCGTGCGGTTTCCGGCGCCGGGGGGCGGCGATACGCGGCACCGGTCCTCTTCGCTTCTTGAACGCTTGCGTTCGTGCCGTTCGCAATCGCAACAACGACCACCCGCGATCGGTGCCTGGTAAGCGGAAGGGAACGAGGCAAGCGAGCCCGAACGCGCGATAGCCGGAAAACGATCCAGCGAATCGTTTTCCGGTGTGACCGAGTTCCCAACATCGCGTAGCACGCACGCAGGAGAACCGAAACTGCGCACGACGCGCCACCTGGCACCTT
>JAZFYD010000057.1:0-12055 GCA_036443405.1 Planctomycetota bacterium | reverse complement strand
TGCCTGGCGCAGCCCTCGCACGCGTACACCGTGCCGCGGGGCGGTGAGGGCGGCTACCCGCAGGGCCGCATGGTGTATGCGCGGTGGCACAAGCCGATCGTGGTCCTCTGCAACCAGAACAGCTTTTCCAATGCCGAGATTTTCGCTCATGCGATCAAGACGCTCGGCCGCGGCCGCATCGTAGGGGTGCCGACCGCCGGCGGCGTGATCAGCACAAGCGCGGCGAAGATCATGGGCTTTGGCACGTTGCGCCTCCCGATGCGCGGCTGGTTCCTGCGCGACAGCGGCGAGGACATGGAACTGAACGGCTGCGTCCCGGACGTGGTGCTGTGGCCGGAACCGGGGGAGATGCCGGCGGGGATCGACCGGCAGTTGGAGAAGGCGGTGGAGTTGTTGAAGGAGGATGTCCTGAAGTTCCAGGCGAATCCGAAAAAGGCGTTCCGCTACCGGGCGGCGAAGTAGGCGCAGCCCTCGGCCTCATGCGTCGGGCCCCGCCCCTCGGTCACCTGACCACGAACCCCGGGCCTCCTCGCCGGGTTCAAGGACGGGGGCCTAGGGGCGCCGGATCACGACTCGCGCTGCGCACGTTTCGCCAGCGCCGCCAGATCAAGCCACAGCTCGCATCCGTCGTCGCCATCGAACCGGCACACATACTCCGCGTACCCGGTGCTCCAGAGATTGACCACGGCCCGCTCGTGGGTTGGATCGGTATAGAACCAGCACCACCCTCCCGATTCGCGGTCGTCCGGTGTGGACTTCACCTGGGCGCCGCTTTTGTTCTCACCGTAGAACGTGACCGCACTCGCCGCAACGATCGCGTCGTCTGCAAACAGCCCAGCGACGTCGTCCGGTTCTTTGGCTCCCTCGGCGACCGCGCGCAACGCGTCGATCTGATCGGCGAATCGCGCTTCGATGTACTCCGGCGTGGCGTGATCGGGAAGCGCCGCTTGTTTGATTCGCGGCACCACGATGTTGAGGATCCACACTGCGACCAAAAGGGCAGACCACGCCGCGAGGGTGAAGACCGCCTTTCTTGTGCGGGACAGATGCACGCACGAGATTGTAGCGCGGTGGGGTGAACTCTACGTCGCCCTGTGCGTGTTTCGCCCGAAGGGAAGGGCGGATGACAAGAACGGTGTAAGGGCCAAGCGTCGAGGACAGGGGCAGGGGTAATGCGCGAACCCATCACGCGCGACCCGCCTAACCGAACGGATCGTGCGTGATGGGTTCGCCGCAGTACATGCACTGGATGAACTTCGCCGCCACCGCGCGGTCGCACGCGGCGCACTTCTGCGCGGCGCGGCGGGCTCGGCCGTCGATTTGGCCGTCCGAGAGGTCGATCTCGATGATCATCTCCACGAGTTCCTCGTCGGTGACCTCGAGTTTGTCCTTCATGAGCACCCACATCGCCTCGACGGTCATCAGCGCCCTGTCGAGTCGCGCTTCCAGTTGGTTTCCGGCAGCCCGCACGCGGGGGTTTTGGGCGGATCCACCGCCGGTTGCACCGCCGGAATCGGCGCCGGCTTTGGCTGCCAACGAGGACGCGAAGAGTGCGGAATGAAGATCCATGTTCGGCTCCTAATGTGCTACATCGGTCGACTGGACGGCGAAGACCGGCCTGCGGGCCACTTCGCCGTATGGAATTTTCGGGCTTGAGCGGTTTCTACACGATGGCAGCAGTACGCATCCACGAGGTGAGCAAGACATTCGGCAAAGTGACGGCGGTGGACCGCCTCTCGCTCGAAGTCGCGCCCGGCTCGATCTACGGTTTCATTGGTCCCAACGGTTCGGGCAAGACGACGACGCTTCGGATGATCCTCGGCATTCTCGAACCCGAGCAGGGCAGAATCGAAGTCCTCGGCGAGGCGCGTCCGCGCGCGGCGAACGATCGCGTCGGGTACCTGCCCGAGGAGCGCGGCCTCTACAAGAAGATGACCGTGCGGCGCGGGCTCGCGTACTTCGCCGGCCTGAAGGGGCTGACCGGCCGCCCGGCGAGAAAGCGCATTGCGGACTGGCTCGAGCGCATGGATCTCACCGAGTGGGCCGATCGCAAGGTCGAAACGCTCAGCAAAGGGATGGCGCAGAAGATCCAGTTCATTTCGACGGTGGTGACCCGCCCGGAGCTCGTGATTCTGGACGAACCGTTCAGCGGGCTGGATCCGGTCAATCTCGAGGTCATCCGCGAGGCGATCCTCGAACTGCGCGGCGCCGGCAGTACCGTGATTTTCTCCACCCACGACATGAGCAAAGCCGAGGAGATGTGTGATGTCCTCTGCATGATCTTCCGCGGGAAGAAGGTGCTCGACGGAACACTCGACGCGATCTCCGAGGAATACGGCGCCGACGTGCTGCGGGTCCGCGTCGCGGACCCCCGAGTCGTCCTGGCGCTGGACGGCGTGGATGTGTTGCGCGACCTGGGGCGCATGCAAGAGCTTCGGTGCCCCGAGGATCCGCAAGCGCTCCTGCGGTCGCTGATCGACAGGACCAAGGTCCTCCAATTCGAGATCGCACACCCGTCGTTGCACGACATCTTCCTGCGCATCGCCGGGCCGCAGGCGAGTGAGGCGGCGGCATGAAGCGCCTCCTGCGCGTCGCCCGAACCGAGTACGCGAATCACGTGCGCAGCAAGGCGTTCGTGATCGGCCTGCTCGCGTTCCCCGTGTTCATCGGCGGGGCGATTCTGGTGCAGGTCCTGTTTCAGGATCAAAAGGACGTTTCGGACAAGAAGATCGCGGTTGTGGACCAGACCGGGCGTCTGTTCGAGGATTTGGAGCTAAGCGCAGAGGCGCGCAACCGCTCGGTCTTCAAGGAGGCGGATGGCGAACGGAAACAGACCGATTCGCAGTTCCTGCTCGAGCAAGTCGATGGCGACGACACGGAGAAACTGCGCGCGAACCTCAGCGACCGTGTTCGCCAGGGGGAACTCTTCGCCTACGTGATCATCGAGGACGGGGTCCTGGAACCCGGCGGGGACGCGCGCCTCGCCTATCACACGCTGACGCCGACGTATTTCGATCTGCCGAACTGGTTGCGGATGGCCGTCGGCGGATTGGTGCGCGATCTCCGTTTCGACAGTGCAGATCTGGATCGACGTTTGGTCGAACGGTTGAGCACGCCTGTGCGTCTGGACACACTCGGGCTCGTGCAAGTCACGTCCACCGGCGAGGTCACGAAGGCCGAGACGGTGCATGGCGAGGCGTCCCTGGCCGTCGGCATCGCCGCGATGATGCTGATGTTTCTGCTCGTGATGACGAGCGCACCGGCGCTCCTGAACAACGTGCTCGAGGAGAAGCTGCAACGCATTTCGGAGGTCTTGATTTCTTCGGTGAGCCCATTCGAGCTGTTTGCGGGCAAGATCCTCGGATCGACGTTCGTATCCCTCACGCTGTCGATCCTGTACGTCGGCGGCGCCGCGTTCCTCGTCTACCACTTCGGCGTCGAGCGCTACGTGCCGACATCGCTCTATGCCTGGCTGTTCCTGTTCCAGATCCTGGCCCTGTTCATCTACGGAGCCATCTTCTCGAGCCTCGGCGCGGTGTGCAGCGATCTGCGCGACACGCAGACGATGATGATGCCGGCGATGCTGCTCGTGATGATCCCGTTTTTCTGCTACGTGCCGATTCTGCAGAACCCGAACAGCACGTTCGCGATCACCATCTCGCTGTTTCCGCCCGCGACCCCCATGCTCATGCTGTTGCGCCTCGCGATCCAACCGGGACCGGCCGCGTGGGAGATCGCCGCCGCGCTTGTACTGACGAGTCTGTTCACCGTCGGCTGCATCTGGGCCGCCGCGAGAATCTTCCGCATCGGAATCCTGTCGCAGGGCCAGGCGCCAAGTTTCAAGCAGTTGGCGCGGTGGGTTGTGCGGGCGCACTAAACGTCACCCGCCGTCTTCCTTGCCCTTGTCCTCTGCCCTTTGCACTCGACCCTTTTCCTGCTCCCTCCGCCCTTCTGACGGGAAAAGGGCGTAGGGGACGGGGCCAAGGAAAAGGGACAAGGGTCTAGGGCAAGGGCAAGGAAGACGGGCAAGGGAACGGGCAAGGCAGAAGGGGGCCCCAAATGCGAAGATCACGCCCATGCCCGCGCGGCCCACGGTCAAAGCGATCCTGATCTGTGACCAGATCATTCATGAGCACGGCACGAACAAGAAGAGCCTCATCGGCATCTTCCAGGACATCCATCTCGGCAAGTTCCCGTTTCGGTATCCACGGATCGCGGTGTACGTCAATCTCACCGACGCACACGGCAAGTATGTGCTCGAGCTGAAGTTGCTCGCGGCCGGGGAGGGTAAGGAGATCGGCCGTGGGCGCACGCCGGTGGTCGAGATCGATAGCCCGTTGCGCACATGTGAGTTTGCGCTGCAGATCCAGAACCTCGTGTTCGCGAAACCCGGGCTGTACGAGTTTCAAGTGTTCGCGAATCAGGAGATGGTCGCGACGAAGAGCTTCCACGTGAAGAAGATCGACCTCCCGCCGAAGGGTCAGCAGTTCACGGATCCGGGCGCGGGCATCCCCCCGATTTGAGATGCTTGCGCAGAGTCCATGGCCCACCCCGTTCCGCTGCGGTCGCACGGGGGCGCATGGAGTCGCATCCCCGCACTGCCCTGTCACCAGCTAGAATCCGCGGCGCAACGGGAGCGGGCGCCCCGCATCGCAAGCGAGTCTCGCGCCGCACTGACACTGTTACTTATCCATGATCCTCTTGTCGAACGTGATGATCCCGACCGTAGCAGGGCACGTCGTCCTCATGCTCGGCCTGCTGATACCCGTCGCGCTGGTCGAGGCGATCGTCATTGCCAGGCGCCACGATCTGCAAGTCTGGCAGTCGTTCGGACTGGCCATGGGCGCCAACCTGAAGTCGACGATCATCGGGATCCCACTCGGATACCTATTCGCCGTTCTCGGGTTGATCCCCTCTGGGTTGTTCACGCGATTTGTGCCCGAGGCGGTCCAGCCCATTATCTCGGTGACTCTCTTTCACGCGGTGGCGTACGGTGGGAAGGTACCGAGCGAACTGGATCGCATGGGGCTTCTCCTCGGCACCCTGCTCGTCATGATCCCGTACTACCTCGTCACCATTCGGGTCGAGAGGAAGTACCTCGAGCAGAAGTTGGAGGACGACCCGTCCGTGTTGCGATCAACCGTGAGAATCATGAATGCCATCACCTACGGGCTCCTCGCGGTGCCCGTAGTCGTGGGAGCGGTTCTCGAACTCGTCCGGCTGGCTGAGTGACCCGGACCCGGGAAATCCTCCAATACGGAGTCTCCAAGGAGTACGAGCCGGGCGCTCGGTTACGGCAGCAGTGCCAAAACCGGCGACACAATCCACTTGCATATCGGCTTATGCCATAACAGTGCCGTACTACGTACAGTTCCTAGGTGCCGCTCGACCCCGAGAGCTCCAACGGCGTCAGCCGTTGGGCAAGGGGACCACCCTGTACTCCGCGCCACCATCTCAGACGCTGGGAGCGTGTGGCTCCAACGGCGTCAGCCGTTGGGCAAGGGACGCTCCAAGCCGTCAGGCGTTGGGCCAGGGACACTGCGACGCCATTCCTTCTCCCGCAAGCGGGAGCAGGAATGGCGGAGAGGGAGGGATTCGAACCCTCGGAGACGTTGCCGCCTCACGCGACTTCCAATCGCGCTCCTTCGACCACTCGGACACCTCTCCGCATGGGTGGGCCAGGACCGGCCCCAGTCGAAGCGCAGGATTGTACACCGCGGCCCCAAATCCAGGAGCGGGGCCGGTTTTCGGGTACGTGCCAGCCCGAAGCGGCATTTTGTTTCAGGGGCATTCACCTGTGTGCTCGGGGTGCCGATAGGAGAAATGACCGACTCGCGTGGCCGGGGCGTTGTCCCCATGCGCAAGGAGGAGCAGGCGATGAACCACGAACTAGTGAACGACGAATCCGTCCGGGACACCGATGGGGTGCTTTCGCTTCGAAAGTTGTTGCACCTCATGGTGGAAAAGGAAGGCACAGACCTTCACATCAAGGTGGGAAGTCCGCCTGGGGTTCGTATCCACGGTCAGATCCATCCGATCGGCCGCATACGGTTGGTGCCGAAGGACGCGGAGCGCCTGGTCAAGGAGATCCTCACGGACGATCAGTTCGAGCGGTTCGAAGAGTCCGGCGATCTCGACATCGCGTACTCCGTCGGCGGCGTTTCGCGCTATCGCGTCAACGTCCTTCGCCAGCGCGGCAGCATGGGGCTCGCGATTCGCCGGATTCCCGAGAGTGTTCCCACGCTGGACGAATTGAAACTCTCGCCGGCCTGCAAGGCCCTCGCTCAAAAGACGCGCGGCCTCGTCCTTGTGACCGGTCCGACCGGCTGCGGCAAGTCGACGACCCTCGCCGCAATGGTCGACTACATCAATTCCACCCGCTCGTGCCACATCGTGACGATGGAGGATCCCATCGAGTACGTGCACACAGACCGGCTCAGCTACGTCACCCAGCGCGAGATCGGTCGTGACACCAGGGATTTCCAGACGGCGCTGCACCGGGCGCTCCGGCAGGATCCCGACGTGATCATGATCGGTGAGCTACGCGATCTGGAGACCATCGCCCTCGCGGTCACCGCGGCTGAAACCGGCCATCTCGTGTTTGCGACGCTGCACACATCGTCCGCGGTTCAGACGATCGCGCGCATCATCGATGTCTTCCCCCACGAGGCGCAGCAGCAGATTCGCATCCAGCTTGCCGATACGTTGGAGGGAGTGCTCTGCCAGTCGATGCTGCCGAAAAACGGGGGAGGGTGCGTCATCGCGCAGGAAGTCCTGATCGCTGTGGGTCCCGTCCGCGCGCTCATCCGCGAAGCAAAAACGCAGCAGATCCAGAACATCATGCAAACCGGCAGTCAGTTCGGCATGAGGACGCTCGAGTCCGAACTCAACGACCTTCTGGCGGCTGACGTCATCAGTTTGAACACCGCCCTGACCAAAGCAAATCACCCGCGACTCATCTCCACGCCCCGTACCCGCACCGACCGCGCCGTCGTGCGCTCACGCTGAGGAAACTGTGACCGAAAACACGAAGCTGCAACCGGCGACCTCGAACGTCCGCTACGCCACCTGGTCCCAGGATCCCGATCGGGAGCGTGCCCTGCTCGTGCAGTGGAACGGAATCTGGTGGTGGCGGCCCGGCGTAGCGTCTACTCGCCCTGCCCAACAAGCAGTTCCTTCGCGCGCTTCCTGAACGCCTTGGCGCGGCCCGACGGCCGCCCGCCGCGAAACGAGATCACGTAGTTCGTCGCGGCCCCTTCGTCGCTCTGCTCGGGGATCGGAGGCATGGGCGGGTTGTTACCGCCGCCGCCGCCCTGCTGCATTGCGATGCGCATGATCCCCTTGAGCGGGTTGCTGCGCACAACGCGAAAGCGCATTTCCGTCAGTTGGTTGTTGCCGTCCCTGGTCAGCCCCATCTCGACGCGCAGGACCTTCGCCCTGCCGCCGAGCGCCATGCCGATTGCACCGACCCCGTCGTCGTCGGTCCGCACGAGCCGGTGCGAGATGTTTGCCTTCATCGCAACCTCACCGGTCAATGCGTCCGCGGCGCCGCGCTCCCACTTCGCCTTTTTCATCCAGAGCAGCAGCCGGTCCAACTCCAGGAGCGACGAGAGTTCCTGCTTCAGCTCCCGTAGCGAGATCCTCTCCTCGCCGTAGGTCGTCTCCGTGATGCTCCGTTCGCCATCCAGAAACAGCGCGAACCCGGGCAGGCGTTTGCGTGAAAGCAGAACCGTCGCGCCCGCGTCGGTGCGCCAGAGCTCGAGCCCGCCTTCGAACTTGTCCCCCGAGTCCAATCCGGCGCCGTTGATGATGATCTGGGCCTTGCCGCCGAAGGGGTTGTGCTGCTCCCGCTTGACCTTGATCGCCGCGACGAAACCCTGACCGCGCTCCACGGCGCCGACCGTCGCGATCGCATCCTCTTTGGCGGTGACGCCGGCTTGCTCGTCCTCGACCGGATGCTCCGGTGTCTGCGCGTCCGCGGGGAGTTCGTCGTTGTCGTTTTGGGCGTCGTCGGGTTGAGGGTTTTGGCCGGGCTCGGCCTTCGGCGCGGGTTCCTGTGCCGGCTTTTCGGGCGTGGCCTCCTGTGCCATCGCGGCACCCGGCGAGACCAAAAGCGCCAAGACAACGAAACCCAAACAGACGAAACGAAGCACGGGCTTGGACACGGCGTTCATCGACGGCCTCCTACCCAACCATACGCCGCGCGCGGCGGGGACGCTCCCAAGTTCTCGGTCGATGAAAAACGGCGGGCGCCGGCTCCTGCCACGCGATCCACGGCACCCGGCTGCGCACCCTTAGGGCTGCTTCGATCAGGACCTGACCCGATTCGAGAGGAGCCGCTGCATGGGGCACGACGATCAACGCCGGAGCCCGCCGAACTGGAGAGTGTAAACCGGCTTCCAAAAGGCGCCAACGGCGTCAGCCGTTGGCGCCAAATCGCGGCGCGCCTGACCCCGGATCGCGGTAAGCTTGCCCCTCCTGTGAGCTACGTCGTTTTCGCCCGCAAATACCGTCCGCAGACGTTTGCGGACGTGGTCGGCCAAGAGCACGTTGGCCGGACCCTGCTGAACGCCATCGATGGCGAACGTGTCGCTCATGCGTACCTGTTTTGCGGTCCGCGCGGCGTCGGAAAGACCTCGATGGCCCGGATTCTGTCCAAGGCGATCAACTGCCTGAAGACGCCGGGCGAGCATCCGTGCGGTGTCTGCGAGACCTGTCTCGGCGTTTCAAGCGGAAGCGACGTGGATGTGCTCGAAATCGACGCCGCGAGCAACCGGCGCGTGGAGGAGGTGCAGCCGCTGATCGACAGCGCGCGCTATCTCCCGCAGCGCGCGCCGAAAAAGATCTTCATCGTGGACGAGGCGCACATGCTCTCGATCACCGCCTTCAATGCGTTGTTGAAAACGCTCGAGGAACCGCCGCCCCACGTACTGTTCATCCTGGCGACAACCGAGCCGCACAAGATTCCGGAGACGGTTCGATCGCGCTGCCAGCGATTCGACTTCCGCCGGATTTCTCAGGCCGACATCGAGCGCAAGCTGCAGCGTATCGTCGACGCCGAGGGCGCCTCGGTGGAAGCGGGCGTCCTCGACGAGATCGCGCGGCGTGCGACGGGCGGCCTGCGGGATGCGGAATCGCTCCTGGATCAGTCGCTCTCCGCCGCCCCACGCGACCGGTCGCTCGCCCTCACCGATTTGGTTTCGATCCTCGGTGGCATTCCCCGCGAGGTGCGCGACACCATCCTGCTCGAGGCCCACGCGGGCAAATCGGTGGAGGTGCTCGGCGCCGCTTCATCCATCGTGGACGCCGGCGCGGATCCCGCCGAGCTGCTGCGGGATCTTTACAGCGATCTGCGTGATCGCGCCGTGCGTGCCGCGGTCGGCGCCACCGGCCGCGACGGCGGATTGGCGGGCCCGGACTCCGCACCCGGTGTCGAGTGGTGCCTGGCGGCCGCCGAACTCGTGGCGCGCCATCAGCAACTCGCGGCGACGTCGCGCGCGGCCCGTTCGGCGCTCGATCTTTGTTTGCTGGCGATGGCGCGCCTCGGCGACGTGCAGGACCTAGAGACGCTCGTCGCGCGATTGGAGAGCCTCGGAGGCGCGGCCGGCACCGGCACCGTTATTCCGGTGGCTGCGCCGGTGATCCCGCCGAGGCCCGTGCCGAGCCCGCAGAATCCGGTAGCAACACAGAACCCGGTAGCAGCTCCGCCGACGCCGCCCGCGAAAGGGCCGCGGCCCAGTGCCGCGCCGCAAGGCCTGGCGAAGTTTCTGCCGCCGAGCGCCCAGTCCGCCGACTCCCCGCCGGAAGCGGCGGCGCCAGCACGCGAACCGTCCGGGCCCAAATCGGAAGCGCCCGAGAGGGATTCGGGGCCCGACGGACTTGGCAACACGGCTTCCGCAACCGAGAATGTGCCCTCGGCACAAACAGTGCCCGCCCAGAAACCTCAAGGCGAGGACCGGGGACCTCAAAAGGAGAACCGGGTGCTTTCGAGCGAAGAGATGCAGCGGATTCGCGCTTTGCCGGTCGTAGACGGCCTCCTGAGCGAGTTTCGTGGTCGCATCGAGCACATTAAGTTGGCCCAACAAGATTGATTGGCCCAACCGCTGACGCGGTTGGAGCGCATTGACTGGCCTGACCGCTGACGCGGTTGGAGCGAAGGACGATTGAGCATGAACCGCGGACAGGACATGAGCGGCCTGATGAAGCAGGCGCAAAAGATGCAGGCCGACTTGAAACGTCTGCAGACGGAGTTGAAGGACCGTGTGGTCGAGGGCAAGGCGGGCGGCGACGCCGTGGTGGCCTATGCGAACGGCGCGCAGGAGATCCTCCAGGTCAAGATCAAGCCCGAGGTGATCGATCCCGACGATGTCGAAGATCTCGAAGATCTCGTGGTTGCGGCGGTGCGGTCGGCGCTCGACGCCGCGCGCACGATGGCCGATGAGGAAACCGCGCGCATCACCGGTGGCAGCGGAATGCCGTTTGGCCTGTGAGCGTTCTCAAGGAACTGATCGAACGATTTCAGGACCTGCCCGGGATCGGGCCCAAAAGCGCGGAACGCCTCGCGTATTTTCTCGTGCGGCGGCCGAAAGAGGAGGCGATCGCGCTTGCGCGTGCCATCACACAGGCGCTCGACACGCTTCGCCCGTGTTCCGTGTGCGGCCACATCGCGGAGGAGGATCCGTGCTCGATCTGTGCCGACGGGACCCGCGACCGCGAGTGCATCTGCGTCGTGGAGTCTTCGCGTGAACTCGAAGCGTTGGAAGCCGTAGGGGAGTTCCACGGCGTCTACCATGTGCTCGGCGGCCGGGTGAGTCCGTCGGAAGGTGTCGCGCTCAACGACCTCAACCTGGCCCCGCTGCTCGAGACGATCGCGTCCAAGGATGTGCGCGAGGTCGTGCTCGCCATGAACCCGACGTTTGAAGGCGAAGCGACGGCGACGATGCTCGCGCGGGAACTCGCGTCCGCGCCGGTCAAGGTCACGCGTATCGCCCGCGGCATTCCAAGTGGCGCGGAAATCGTTCACATGAACGCCGCCGTGTTGGGCGACGCGTTGCGCGGCCGCAGCGCGAGCGACGCATAGGTCCCGGTTGAAAACTCCGTTGCGCGCATCGCGGGCGACATGGTCGGTTTTCATCCGCTCGAACCCCAATTCGGGAAGCCCGAAAACGAGTTTCGTCTTCAGCGCGAGCGCGGTCGGTCGATAACTTTCACGCCGGCACAACGACTCCGCTGGCGCGTTCGGCAAGGTATGTGCTTGTGCCAGACCCTCTGCGACGTATAATCCTGAACGAAATGGACTTACGGATTTTGGCATGCGGCTTGAATTAGGCCTCTCGCAGAAGCTCAGCCTCCAGCTGAAGCTCGCGCCGCAGATCATCCAGTCCATCGAGATTCTGCAGCTCCCGGCGCTCAGCCTGCAGGAGCTCGTCGAGGCGGCGCTCGACGAAAACGAAGCGCTGGAGCGCACTTCGGATGCCCACGAACCCGCTGAGGCTAGCACCGAACCCAAGACCGAGGAAAACGGTCAGGTCAGTGATGATCAGCGTGAAGTCGAAGAGGGCGCGGAGATGCTCTCGACGCTTGAGCAGCTCGAAGCTGCGGCTGATCGCGATTGGCAAGACTTCGGACGCGGTCGCGGCGGCGGGGGCGGCGACGAGGACAAGAAGCTCGAGGCGATGAACAACACCGCCGCTCCGACCGAGTCGCTGCACGACATGCTCCATGAGCAGTTCCTGTTGGTCGAGGGCGACGAGGACGTGCGTGTCATCGGGCGCCACATCATTTTCAACCTGGACGACAACGGCTTTCTGCCGTACTCGCTCGAGGAGATTCTCGAATCGCCCGAGCTCAGGGGCGTGTCGACCATGGACGAGGCGGAGCGTGCGCTGAAAGCCGTGCAGAGCCTCGAACCGAGAGGCGTCGGAGCGCGCTCCATTGTGGAATCGCTCCTACTGCAACTCGACGAGAAGGACCCCGATTCCAAGATGAAGCGCGCGGTGATCCAGAATCACCTCGTCGACATCAACAAGAACAAGCGACAGAAGGTGGCGCGAGA
>JAZFYD010000056.1:0-2136 GCA_036443405.1 Planctomycetota bacterium | reverse complement strand
GTTTGGGGTCCGTGAGTTCCGTGGGTTCCGTGGCTAACTCAATACACCGCTGACACTTCGCCGGACCTTGCCCGCGCAACCGAATCGACGCCTGGCTGCCTCGCACTTCTCCACTGCGGTCGTTTATCTTTCTCGGACTCGCCGAACGGGAATCGGGGCAACACGGACGCCCCTCCGGCGTATAAGTGTGCGACACTGTGATGGTCCCTTTACATAGAGGCTGAGCATGAAAAGGCGTGGTTCGTACCTAGTTGGATTTCTTCTCCTCTTTCTGATCGCCCCGGCGGCCCAAGCGCAAAGCGGTTTCGGCCGCGCGGTGGCCGTGGGCGGCGGCGAAATCCTGGTGGGCGAAGCCGCCAACCAAGCCACTTCGGGCATGGTCTACGTCTATCGCCGGAGTGGAGGCGAGTGGCGAGAGGCGACCCAGCTGGTGTCGTCGGAAACCGCCGCGCGTGACCGGTTCGGGCGGGCTATCGCCCTCGACGGAAACACGCTCCTGGTCGCCGGCACAACGCAGGAGGGCGAGAGCGGCGTCGTCTTCGTGTTCGAGAAAACCGGCGCGGGCAACTGGACCGAGGTTGGCAAGCTCAATTCTCGCGAAGCCGACCCGACCTTCGGAAGTGCGGTGGCGGTCAGTAACGACGCCGCGCTGGTGGGCGCCCCCGGACAGAACACGGTGCACGCGTTCCGTCGCAGAGCCAACGGGCAGTGGTATCAACAGGGTTCGCTGACGGTCGCCGACGGTGCTGAAGGCGAGCGTTTCGGTGGATCGGTGACGATCGACCGCGGTCGCGCGCTGATCGGAGCGCCTGCCGGTGGTGGCGGGTTTCGCTTTGGGGGAGGAAGACGACGCGGGGACGACGGCGGCGATGGCGCGACGGGCGCCGTCTACGCCTTCGAGCGCGACGCGGCGGGCAACTGGAACCAGCAAGCCAAACTAACCCCCAACGGTTTGCAGCCTCGCAGCGGCTACGGTCGGACCCTCGCGCTGAACGGCAGCGACGCTTTTATCGGCGCGCCGGCCGCCAATGGCGCCGTGGGTACCGTGTTTGCCTTCACCTACGACGCGGCCACTCACGAATGGACCGACGATGCTCGGCTCTCGCCGTTCGACGGCCAGGTGCGGTCGCAGTTCGGATCGTCGATCGCGTTCACCGGATCGGAAGTGTGGGTGGGCGCCCCCGGCGCAGGGGGAGCAGGCCGAGTCTATCGCTTCCGACGTGACATGTCCTCAGGCGATTGGATGGGATCAATCAAGTTAGCGTCGCGTCAGGTGGAAGGGCGCGACCAGTTCTCGGGGACACTCGCTATCGGCGACGGTATTGCCGTCGCGGGGGCTCCCGGCGACGACTTCGGCGCGGGAACGGCGATCGTGTTCGAACAGGACGCGGGCGGAGCCACGTGGAGCGAACAGGGCAAGGTGTTCAGCGAGATCAAGAACTTCGAAGCCGCGGTTGGCAGCCAGATCGACTGCACCGAAGGTTCGGCTCACGCGTTCGATTGCAACGAGGTCGACCTCATAGCGTTCTTACCCACGCACACCATCTGTGGTGAGCGGGGTGTGCGGACCAATGACGTGTGGGGTTGGACCGATGCCATGACGGGCAAGGAATACGCGCTCGTCGGCATGAGCAATACGGCATCCTTTGTCGACATCAGCGATCCCCTCAATCCGATCTACCTGGGCAAGCTGCCGTTGCACGAGGGTGCCCGTCCGAGCACGTGGCGCGACATCAAGGTCTATAAGGATCATGCGTTCATCGTCTCCGACGGATCGGGCCGCCACGGCATGCAGGTATTCGATCTGACACAGTTGCGCGACGTCCGCGACGCGCCGGTGGTGTTCGAAGAGACGGCGCACTACGACGGGATCGCCAGCGCGCACAACATCGTCATCAATGAAGAAACGGGATACGCGTACTCGGTTGGGAGCAGTGGAGGTGGCGAAACGTGTGGTGGCGGACTCCACATGATCAACATTGAGGATCCGAAGAATCCGCAGTTTGCGGGATGCTTCGCCGATCCCGGCACGGGCCGTCGCAACACCGGCTACTCGCACGACGCGCAGTGCGTGACGTACCGCGGTCCGGACCGCGAGCACCAGGGCAAAGAGATCTGCCTCGGCGCCAACGAAAC
>JAZFYD010000055.1:0-33240 GCA_036443405.1 Planctomycetota bacterium | reverse complement strand
CAACGAGCCGGCCCGTCATGGCCAGGTCCACATACTCGCGCCGCAACGCGAGATACTCCTCGCGCTCGACGCCGCCCAGATCGACCTGCGCCGCCTCCGCGCGAATGGCGTTGACGTCGTCGGTCAGCCGGCGCTTCCCGCCGAGTACGATCGCCCACCCCAGCGCCCCCTCGACGCCGTGTTTCTTGCCGGCGAGAATCCCGGGGCCGCTCAACACCGTCGGCGCGGCCTCGATGGTCGGATTCGGCAGCGGCGTCTTGACGGACGCAAACGCATATTCGGTCTCATACGCCGCGCGCGCATCGCGCACACGCGGGTTGAAACGTTGCATCAGCGCCGTCGCCTCGCCGAGCGTCAACGACTCGGCCCCCGGCGCAGTCACTTCTGTGCGACGTTGGGCGACACTCTTCAGGATTTGTTCCGGCTCGAGCGGCTTTTTTTCGTAGCTCTGGCACCCGGCCAAGAGCAGGAGAAGGCAAATCGGCCTCGCCCCTGCGTGAATTCGATCTCTCATCAAAGACTCCTTTACGCGCGGACAACGATCGGTGAGATCGTTGCGGCTAAAGGAGCAGAACGGTGCTGCGGAGACCCAGTCGATCCGCCAAGACGGCGGCCACCGGAGCCACGTCGCCGGCGAACCAACGTGCCACGAGAGCGACCGGCGCCTCCTCGAGCATCGCGATCACCGGCGCGGGACGCGCGTCGGGATGAACGGACACAAACTCGAACCCGCGCTTGACGTGCTGGCTCCCGTGATCGAGCCCATGGGGATCCGCGTGGCCGAGGCCATCGTGCGCGTGCCCATCCACGGGATCGCCACGATGCGCGTGCGAATGCGCGTGAGAACCGGAGTGCGTGGCGTGGGCGTGCGAGAACTCTTGGGGGCGGACGCGCGTGCCGTGCACCGCGTCGGCCGACAAACAGCGGCCCGGACCGAGGTCCGCGTGAACTACCTCGTGGCACTCGGCAAGACACTCGACCCACGGCACCTGCATGGCGACCAAGGCGAGTATGAGGAGAGTCCAGGCACCGGTGCGCCGCATTTCGAAAGAGCCTACCACGAGAGGGTAGGTCCCCTTTTTCATCGGCCGACTATCCTCGGTGTCTTGAGCCGGGCTCCCGGCGCGCCGGTGGGCTCCGTGCAGCTATTTCCGGGCAGGCCAGGGGTCTAGGAACCGGAGCGTGGCGCCCTCGAGGTCCCCGCCGAAGGAGACGTTGAAGCCGTTCTGGGCGTCCGGATCGCGCGTGCGCAGATTCCAGGTGGCTCCGTCCTTGGCGTGTTCATCCGGCGCAAGTTTCCCGTCTTTGTCGCGGCGCAGGTAGCGATCCTTGCCGCCGAGATCCAGGAAGATCGCGGCCTGCGGCATGAGGAACGAGTACGTCGAACTGCGGCGCGGCTTCTTGTAGTCGGCGCGCTGGTCCACGTCCCCGAATCCCTTGGACTTCACGTTGAGCACGTAGGTGTCGTCTCCGCCTTCATCGAGGAAGAACGCGTTGCTCCGCACCTCCGCCAATCCCGTGCTGATGATCTGGGCTTCGTAGCGGTCGTTGCCCGCACCGCGATCGATCAGAAACGCGTTGACGACATCCCAGCCGAACCCAAACGCCGCGCCGGCGTTCTCGAACAAAACGTGTTTGTCGTTGCCGCCTTCGTCGATGAGTGCGCCGACCGCGAAGTGCGCGCCGGACCCCTGCGTGAAGTAGACACTTCGATATTCGTCGTCGCCGCCGCCGTCCCACAGCAGACCGGTGCCGTACCAGTAGCCGATGCCCTGGCTGAAGTTGCCGGCCTTGTAGGTGTCGTTGCCGTCCACATCGAGCAGCGCGCCCAGGCCGCCGGCCCACACGTGTCCGTCGGAACCGTCGCCGCGACGTCCGAAGCCCGCGCCCTGCGCGTTGTTCGCCGCGATCTTTTTCTTGCTGTGGTAGTCCGCGCGGCCCGCCTTGCTCGCGTCCGGTTCGACGTAGTAGTGGTCGTTGCCGCTTCGGTCCGCGAGCACGCCGATGCCGCCCGGGCCGCCGAATCCCTGGCCGTCGCCTTCGAGCAGTTCGTAACGGTCGTCGCCGGCCGCGTCGAGCAGGAGCCCCGCGCCGAAGAACGCGCCGCCCATGCCGCCGGTCGCGAGGCGGTACGTGTCGTCACCACCTTCGTCGAGGAGCACGCCCATCCCGAACACCGCGGCGCCGAGGCCCCACCGGCCGCTGCGGTACGCATTCTTGGCGTCGCCGGAGCTGTAGAGAACGCCGCAGCCCAGGACGCCGCTCGCCAGAGCCGAAGTCTCGCCGTCTTTTTGAACGTCCGCCGTTTCGGCCTGGCCGATGTCGCCGCCGTTTTTCAGGAACAGCGCGACGGAGAGCGGCCGGTCCGGGCTTGTTGCGCCGACAGGGCCCGACCAAAGGCCGCGGTGGCCGAGCACGACGAGCAGGAGCGGATTGGCCTCGCTGCGCGCGTCCGCGGGTGTCCCGCCGGAGATCCGGACGGTCCCCCAAGGCGACGTCAGTCGAAACTCGAACGGCTCGTGCGCGGCGCGCTCGGGCCACGCCGCGGCGAGTTCGCGCCGCGCATCGTGGGTTGCTTGCATCGCCTTCAAACAACCGTAGTGCAGCGAGTGTTCATCGATGACGCGCGCGACGTCGTCGATCACGGGGTAGTAGCGTGTTCCGTCGGTGTTGTCCTCGGCCAACGTCGCCAGCGTTTTATACACGCTCCGTTTCTGCTTTTCGGTGACGCGCCGCAGCCCGGTGTCGATCCACTCGCGCGCATCGATCACGTTCAAGACGTAGCGCGCAAGCGGCAGCCGCAGGGCCTCCGGAATTTTCCCGACGTCCTCCCGCAGCGCGGCCAAGGGATCCTCCGCGTCCTCGTAGAGCCCGCCGAACGTACCGCCACCGCGCACGATCGGATCACCGGACCGCTCGCGCAACGTCAACAGCGCAGACAAGAGCGGTTCGGTCTTTTCGGGACGCGGGTTGAGATTGGACGAGTAACCGCGAAACCCGCCGATGCGCCGGTCGGTGCCGAGCGCGACACCGAGCTTGAACAGCGTCTCGTGGCGCTTGTCGGCCGTCGGCATCTCAGCGAGTTTTTCGGGTGTCAGCTGGTCCTCGACGACGCTCGCGAGGGTGCGGGTGAAGACGTACGTGTCGAGCGGGTTGGCGAGCAGGTCTTCGAAGAACGGAAGCACGTAGGGGACGGTCTTCGGATGGGGGTAGCGGGCCCAGTGGGCTTTGGGCCGGTAGCCGAGATCGCTCCTCTGGATCCGCATCGCGTCGAGAGCGATTCCGATCGCGTCGGGTTTGGCCGTGGACGCGGCGGGCGTCTCGGCGGGAGCGTCGGCGCGGTCGTCCGCGTTCGTGACGAGACATCCGACAAGGAAAAACGCGAAAAGCGGGCGCGCGAGCAGCATCGCGTCAGTGTAGCGATCTCGATGGATGCGGCAACGGGCGCGGACACATGCGCGCACGAAAGAGCCCCCGCCGCCATCGCGACAGGGGGCCTTGTATTCGTTAGGAGGTTAGCTCCTACGTGGGTTCTTCTTCGTCGTCGTCGTCGGTGAGTTCGTCCCAGGTGCGTTCGCTCTCCCACTCGCTGTCGCCGTCGCCGTCGATATCGAGGTAGAGCATGACGCGCTCGCTGTCGATCGCGTCGAGGGTGAGGGTCGAACCGTTAGCGCCCGTCACGACGAGGGTGCCGGCGCTCGGGTCGTCGGGATCCACACCCGTGAACGGTACGGTCGTCTCGTAGGTGACCTCACCGGGGAGGCCGCTGCCGGAGAACGTCACCGTGTACTCCATGGAGTACGCGCCGGTCTCGGTGTTGAACTCGGCGCGCTGGGAGAAGTTGCGCATCGTGCCGGACACGGACTCGGAGTCGCCCTGCGCGAACACGCTCAGGCTCGAGCCGGACACCGTCTTCACGACCGTGATGCCGTCATCGGTGCTGAGGCTGACGGTGAAGCCGCCGTTGACGACGACCGTTCCGCCGCCGAAGGTGCTGACCGTCAGCGAGTCGAAGTCGACGACGAGCGTGCGTGAGAACGAGTCATCGTCGGTCTGGACATCGCTGGCCGTGAACGAGAACGAGCCGTTGAACACGGTGCCGCCCATGTCACATGCGTTGAACGTCACCGACATCGAGTCGCCGGTCGACAGCTCGCCCTGTGGGGCGACGTCATCCACGTCGATGACGACGTTGCCGCTCTCGCATAGAACGACCTGCTGGTCGTTGTTCTCGATCGTGTCGGCGAAAGTGTCGACGAGATCGGTCGCATCGGAAAGCAGGTCGATGACGCCGACCGCGTTCTCGGCGACCTCGTTCGCGTTCTGCTGGCTGATCGAAAGCAGCGACGACACTCCATCGTCTCCGCCGCAACCCACGACCAGGCTCAGGATCGCAACGGGCGTGATCCGCCGGATAAAGTTCGTGAAAAACAAAGTTGCCTCCATTTCGGCTAGGTACCCCAAGTTTCGGGATCAGGGGTTTATCGGAGCGCTCGACCCGCCACGGGAGCCCCTGCCGCATCGCACTGGGACACGCCAGCCGCCCCGCCCATCAACATGTCCAAATCCCTCAACAAAACCGACACCCAACGGTGCCCAAAAGCGGTTCCAGGTACCGTCCGGCGGGCGCCGAAGTGGTTTTGGAGTAAGGAGTTAGGGCGGGCGGGTGCGGCACGGCTGCCGCAAGAATCGATTCGCCCGGGAGCGTGTGCCGCGTTGTGGAATCCGTGAGTGGTGACTCGCGGAGGCGTTCACGCCCAACGGCGGATTCGGCCGGCGAGGGTGTCGAAGCCGAGCCGCTCGAACAGCGCGTCGATGCTCGCGCGATCGGCGCCGCGGAACCGGAGAGATTCGAGATCCGCGTCGATATCGATGTCGCGCGCGGCGTCGGCGAGGCGCCACGATAGGATCGCGGAGTCGCGGCCCACATCGAGTTTGCGGCGCAACGACTTGGCGCCTCGCAGCGGCAAATCTTCGACCTTATCCAATCGCTCGTAGAGGGAACTCAGCGATCCGAACCGGCCCAGAAGCGCCACCGCGCTCTTTTGTCCCACACCCTTCACACCGGGAATGTTGTCGACGCTGTCGCCCATGAGCGCAAGCAGATCGACGATCTGGTCGGGACGCACTCCGAACTTGGCTTCGACTTCAGCCGCGCGATATCGAAGTCCCTTCGCAAAATCGAAAAAGGTCGTCTTCTCATCCACGAGTTGCGCAAGGTCCTTGTCCCCGCTGACCACGACAACGTCGCAATCGTCCGCACGGACACGCTCCCGCAACGTCGCGATGAGATCGTCGGCCTCATATCGCGGATGCGCGAAGGTCGCCGCGCCGAGCGCCACCGCCACGTCGCGGCAGTCCTGCAACTGCGCCTTGAGCTCGGCCGGCGGCGCCTCGCGCTGCGCCTTGTACTCGGGGTAGATCTCGTTTCGAAAACTCGTCGTCAGACTCTCGTCGAACGCAACCGCGAGATGCGTCGGCGTCTCGTCGTCGATGAGCTTCAGCAGGAACCCGACAAAACCGTGCACAGCGTTGACGGGGCGGCCGCCGGGATCCGTGATGCTGTCCGGCAGCGAGAAGTAGGCGCGGAAGATGTACGGCGAGGCGTCGACAAGGTGCACAGTCGGAGTCACGGCGAGAAGGATACACACGCAAGCCCGTTCCGGCGCGCGGCAATCCGTTTGTTCGACCCTTCCCGCCCCGTCGCCACAGGCCAACCGCGAGTCGAAGCTCGACGCCGCTCCAACGGCGTCAGCCGTTGGGCCAGCAACACTCCGGTCGCAGCGCGAGAGAGCTAGGGCATCCAAACATAGGGCGTGGTGGTCGCGAGCGCGTCGAACCCGCGCCGGTTCAGGATCGGCAGGCTGTCTTTGCTGCAATCCACCATGACCCAGGACAACCCACGCTCGCGCGCTTCCGCGATGCGATGCGCCACCAACGACGTGTAGAGGCCGCGCCCGCGCCATTCCTTTTTCGTCGAGCCGCCCCACAACCCCGCGAACGAACAGTCCGGCGACATCCGCAGCCACGCGGCCGCAACGATGGCGCCATCCGCCGCTCGCGCCACGTATACGGACAACCCGTCCGGCGTCGCGCGCTTCTCGGACTGCAACGCTTCCACCCACCAGCGCGCGCGTTTCTCGTCGCCCCACACGGCAAGTTTCAGGTCGGCGATCGGGCCGAACTCGTCGGGGTCGTCGAGCCGTGTGATCGCAACGCCGTCTGCCGGCGGCGGCATGGCAAACGCGGCCGACGCGTCCCGCACGACCAGCGTCTCCGGCTCCTGCGAAACAAACCCCGCGTCCGCCAACAGCCGCGGCAGGTTTGCCGGTTCGTCGTAATCGTAGAGCTTCCACTCGAATCCCTGCCCGAGCGCGCGGAAGGAATCGAGTTGCCGTTGGATGGCGACGGGCGCCGTCCCGGCGTCGAGGCGCGTCAGCAACACGGCCGAGTTCGGCACATCCGTCGGCGGACCGACCATGCGGTAGACCGGGCCGTCCCATTCGAAACGGTAGCTCGGATCCTCCGTCTGCGGCCGCGCCCGAACCTCGCGGTCATAGGCCTCGCGAATCTTCCGGCTCACGTCGAGGCTTGCCCGGGCGCCGCGATGGAGAGCAGGTTTCCGTCGGGGTCTTTGAACCAGGCGATCCTCGTACCGCCGGGCGCATTCCACACCCCCATCGAGTCCTGTTCGAGTTGTGGAAATCGCTCGAACGCGACCCCGCGAGCGGCCAACCCGGAAACGGTCTCATCGAGTTCGCCGGTCTCCCACCCCATCACGGTGAAGGGCAGCGGCGTGAACTCCGCAGCCTTCACGACACGAACCTGCGTACCGTTCGAGTCGAACACCAGCGCAAACGGGTCGTCCGCGACCAACTCGAGGCCAAGCGTATCGACAAAAAACGAGCGTGAGCGATTCGGGTCCCGGGTCGCGAGAAATCCAACGAGTTCCGCGGCGGCTAGCATGATCCCTCCGTGGCCGAAGTGTACGTGCGCCGCGACACACTCGGGCCCGTTTCTTCCAATCACCCACCCGTTGCCGGCCATGGCGCTCCTTGTTGTGTTGGGCTAGGTTGCGCGCATCTCAACGCCTGCGCTTCCGGCGCCCCGCGGGCGCCTCGCCAATCTCGACCGCCTCCGAGTGCTCGCGTCGCTCGGCATCGTCCACATCCACGTGACGTCCGAGCCGACGTTTTTCCGGACGAGCCTCGCCATTTTTCTGATCACGGTGATGGCGCTCGGCGTCAAGAACGACACGCTCCCTCCGTTTCGCAGCTACGTGACGCGCCGCCTGGTCCGTCTGGGCATTCCGTTTCTGTTCTGGTCGATCGCCTACCTCCCCGTTGTCGGGTACTTGCAGGCCGTCGGCTCCGGCTTTGAGTATCCGCCATCCCCGTGGCTCACCGGCCCGATGCCCCATCTGTGGTTCCTGCCTTACGTGCTCGTGGCGTCCGTTCTGCTCTACCCCGTGCAGCTTGGGCTCAACGGCATGGCGCGCGGGCGAGCGCTCGGACTCTGTTTTTTCGTGGCCGCGGCGAGTGTAGGACTCGTACGCGATTCGATCCCCAACTACCGATTCCCCAAAGACGCGTGGCTCTTCGCGATCCCCTCCCTGTTTCTTGCACTGGCGTTCGGACGCCTGCTCGGCATGGCACCCGAGCGGCGAGCCGTCGTCGCAAAGCGCATTTTTGTCATCGGCCTCGCGATCGGGCTTCCGCTTCACTTTTACGAGCCCAGCTTTGTTTCCGCGCGGTATGCGCTGGCCTCGTCCTTTCTCGGCGCCACGATTGCCTGGCCGGGCCGCCCCGATCGTTTCACCACGGCGATCACGTCGTTGCGTTACGGCGTGTACTGCGTGCATCCGCTGATCACACTCGTGTGCATTTCGGAGCCGGGATCACCCAAGAACGGCTGGCTGACCACGTTCCTGGTCTACGGCCTCTCCATCGTCGTGATCGTTCCGCTCCGGCGCACGTTCTTGCGCAGCACGTGTTGAGCCGGCCGCTCCCCGACACCGTCAACTCTTGTCGATCTCGATCCCGTCGAGAAACGCCTCCCACTCCTTCTGCAGCGCCTCCATCTCCACCCCGGGAAAACACGCCTCGAAGGACCGCGGCTCGTCGCGCACCTTGTGCACGGTGTCGAGAAGGCGCAGGAACGACTCGCGATACTTGCCTCCTTCGCCCTCGAGCAGGAACCACGCGAGCGTGGCCGAGATGTGATAGTTCTCGACCGTCACGAATTCCTGCTGCGTGAGCCGCATGAATTTCCACACCGGAGGAATCGCGCCGCGATTTTGCACGCACCACGCGAACGCCCCCTGCACCGCGTTTTCGCCCATCTTGAGCACGTTCGGTTTGCTGAGCCGCCAGGTTCCCGCTTCGTACACAAACCACTCGAGGTAGTTCGCAAGACCTTCGACACACCAGAAGTGGAACTCGATCCCGCGCGATTGGTTGTAGTCGTACTTGCAGTACTCGAACGCGATCTGATGCGCCAACTCGTGCTTGAGCGGGTGCAGCGTGTCCTTCACGCCCACGCGCATCGCGCGACCGTCAACCGCCATGGGTTCCAACGTGACGAAACAGGGATTCAGCGACGAGTTGCTTTGCAGGTAACGCCGCGCCGAGTTGCGGTGGCGCGGACTGGCCCGTTGCTGCTTCCATGCGCGCGCGCAACTCGGCCTGGGTCCGGGTGACGATGACCGGGAGCTTGCCCTTCGGCGGCCGGAGATCCCATGCGCCCGAGAACTGCCGCAGGACAAACTCACGGTAGATGCCGATGTGGGCGAGCAGCTGCCGCGCCTCGCGTAGTGGGACGGTCGTCTTGAGCTCGTGCACGTCGTCCGACAACACCCAAGGATCTTCAAACGTCGCGTGCCGTGCGTTGAGGGCCGCCACGGCATCCTTGTCGATCCACTTGCCGTCCACGCGCTCGGATCCCTTGGCCAACCGCTCCGCGTCCTTCTTACGAACCCACTTGAGATAGGGCTCGAAATAGACCAACTGAAGACGCTTCAGAGCGGCCTTGGAGGGAAAGTGCGTCTGGACCGCACTCGCCCAACGCTCGAACTCGTCGACGTGCCCCTTCTTGTCGAACGCGAGCGCTAGATCCGCGAGCACCTTCCCGCACTTGGCGTACGCCTTCTCTCGGCGAGCCAGAAACCGCGCCTCGAATCCCGCCTTGGGTGTTCCCGTCTTCTCCGCGATCCGGTCACGCTCGGCAACAAGGCGTTTCGATTCCGGGTGCAGCGCGAGGCCCTTCTGCAACTCCCGCCGTGCGCGACCAAACGCCTTGCCGCGCGATGCGACCTTGGATAGCGCCACCAACTCGGTCTCGATCCGCGTCAACGCGGCCGAGCGCTTGTTTTGCAACAGTCGCGACGGCTCGGCGGACGCTGCGGCAACGGCAAGAAGAAGAACGAAGGCAAGCTGGCGTTTCATGGACGGCCCGCGCCGGGACGATCCAATTCTAGGGTCTGTTCGGCAGGGACGTGGGGTCGTGACTCGGGCGATCCGCTTTCCTAAGATGTCCGCCCCCACCTCATGCGTTTGCTCAAGACGGTTCCGATCCTCTTCTTGCTCGCCGCGTGCGCGTCCGTCCCGGCCGAAGATCCGGCACAGCCGATCCCGAAAGCGAACTCCGAGGAGTCCGCGCCGCCGGCGAAAGGCGAGGCGCCGGCAAAGACCGCCCCCCCGGAGGCACCCGGTACCAAGGCCGGTCCCACCGTGGCGCCGTGGAAACCTCCGGTACCGGGTTCGGACAAGTTCGACTGGGTGCAACTCAAATCCGGCGAGTGGCTGAAGGGCGAGATCCAGGTCATGCGCAAGGAGAGCCTCGAGTTCGAGAGCGACGAACTCGACACGTTGAACCTCGACTGGGAAGACGTCTTGGAGGTTCGTTCGCCCCGGAACATGACGGTGACGTTCGATGGGCACGTCGAAGCCTCCGGCACTCTGTTGATCCGGGAGAAGCGGGTGCTCATCGGCGACCAGGAGTTCCAAAAGAAGGCCCTGATCTCGATCGTGCCGGGCGCGGACGGCAAGCGCGCTCACTGGTCGGGCAAGCTGAGCTTCGGCATGACGGCCCGGTCGGGCAACACGGACCAAACCGACATCACCAGCACCATCTTCGCGCGCCGACGCACAGCGTTCAGCCGCGTGGAAATCCAGCACCTCGCGAACTTCGGCACGGTCAGCGGAAAGGACACCATCGACAACAACCGTTTCACGGCCAAGTGGGACATTTTCCTGAGCCGAAAGTGGTACGTGACGCCATTTTCGTTCGAAGGTTTCCGGGATCCGTTCCAGAACATCGAGCTCCGAACCACACCGGGCGCAGGCGGAGGCTACAGCCTCATCGACAAAGGCAAGCTCACGTGGGAGTTGCAAGCGGGCGCCGCGTGGCGGCGAACCGAGTTCGTATCGGTGCAACCCGGAGAGGACGAGATCGACTCAACCGGCGCAATTACGTTCGGTACGGTCTTCGAGATGGACGTCACGAAGAAGGTCGAGTTCCGCCTTGACTACAACGTGCAGATGGGCGTGCCGGACACGACGGACACCAACCAGCACTTTCTCGCGACGTTTTCGATCGACATCATCGACGACCTGGATCTCGACATCACATTCAACTGGGACCACGTCGGCAAGCCGCGCGAGGATGCGCAGGGGAACACTCCCGACAAGGACGATTTCCGCATGTCCCTCGCCCTCGGCTGGGATTTCTAAGATCGAGTGATCATTGGCGCCGGCCGCCGCTAGGACACCGGCGTGATCTCGTCCGCCGTGATGTCGAACTGGAACTGGAACGGGCCAACCCCGTTGTAGGTGACCTCGACGATGGCGATGTTGGTCCCCTGGAACGAAACCGTACCGGCGACCGTGTTGTCCCCCTCGACGATAAGGAGCGTCGCGTCGAGGAACGGAAAGACGCCGAGAATGCTCAGCGCCGTTTCATCCTCGAAAGACAGGCGCACGTCGCAGGTATCCACGGTTTGGCGGATCCGTCCGTCGATGTCCGTGGACACAACGCCGGTGATTGTGTCGGAGAAGTCCGCTTCGACCAATCCGATCGCCGCGTTCGGGTCGAACACGATGCGCACGACCGTACCGTTGGGCAAACTCGTCAGACCCTGGACGAGATTATCGATGTCCATCATCAGGTCGTTGGCGGTGAACGGCATGAACGGGGTGCCGCCGGCATTGGAGAACCGGATGTTCCCGGTGAAATCGATGATCTGATCGCCATCGAGATCCGCGGTGAACGGGATGTTGTTGCCATCGGGATCGGAGATCTCGATCGGCGGCGGCGTGCCACCGGGGAAGAGCCTCACGACATCGAGGAGATCGAGAAGCGTGTCGGTCGCCGCACCGAGGCAGCGTTCCATGATGGCGCGCGCGAGATCGGAGTTCGTGACGACGGTGGAGCCGCCGCCGGAATTCCCGGGTCCTCCCCCGCCACCGCCGCACGCAATCGGCATGAACAACGAGCCGATGACACACGCGCGCATCAAGATGTTTCGCATCGAAGGTGTCTCCAAGAATCTCCGCCTGCCGAAAGCCAGCGCCAAAGGTAGCGTTTTTTGATGGACTGGTTTCGCAAATATGCGAGGCGCGCGCAGCGGAACCCGTTTTGACAGCGCTGTGTGCCACTCGGGGAACACTAAAGTCGCGCACAGCTACCGCCGATCTGTTTGGGAGACGGCTAAGCTCGCGTCGGACTGAACTTAAATACCAATGGCTTAAAACAAGCCGTACGCGATTGGCCGTCTTTTTGTTTCTTTGAGGCGAGGCCCCGCCGACGCTCAGCGTCGTTGTCCGGGGCGCGGCACACGAGCAGACGCTTCGCCGGCGATCGCAGCGCGATCCGAGCCCCGCGCCTCCGCGGCGCCCCGCATCATCGTCCAACGCGTCGAGTCTCCCGTCACGCGCGGAGCGTTCCATCTTGCGGACGCCGACATGCGCGACCGTGCCATAATCTCACCCAAGGAGGGCACGTTGATGGCGACTGCGAACTGGACCGAACTTCTCACGACCGAGATCGAGGACGCTTACGGCGCAACCGCGCAACTGATCGGCCGCGTCAAAGACGAAGACTTGGATTGGAAACCGGAAACCGGCGCAAACTGGATGACGACCGGTCGGCTGCTTTTCCATATCGCCGAATCGTGCGGCATGTGCTTCAAGGGGTTTGTGACCGGCGAATGGCCGATGCCCGAAGGCGCAACCGAGGGTGGCGCCGAGCCGGCGATGGCGACAGCTGAGCAAATGAAGTCGGTGGGCAGCGTCGAGGAGGCACGCACGCTGCTGGCGGCGGACAAGCAGGTGGCTCTGGACATGCTTGCGCAGGCCGGCGAGTCCCGTCTTGCCGAACAGGGCACTCCAGCCCCCTGGGATCCGCGCGAGCTCCCTCTCGGCCAGCGGCTGCTGCAGATGGTCGGCCATCTGATGCAGCACAAAGGGCAGCTTTTCTACTACCTGAAACTTCAGGGCCAAAACGTCAACTCAGCCGATCTGTGGGGAATGACGCCGGAATAGCAGGCGGCCCTGCGGCCGCGCCCCCGTCCGGGACCCGGCCCCTCAAATTCTGAAGGGCCCCGAAACCCGCCACGACCCGCCGTGTTTGATCTTCCTGAACGACCAGACGCGGCGCCCCGACGGCTTGGCCGTCCTGTTTCCCGACGCGCCGCAGACAAGGTGAAACAAATGCTCAGAAAACTCCCGAACTCTCTCAAACACGTCGGCACCCTCGCGGTGATCCTCTCCCTGTCCGCCGGCGCGTTTGCCGGTGAAGGCGAAGGCAAAGGCGGCCGCGGCGGCAAGCGCGGCGAAGGCGACCGCCACGGTGGCAAGAAGGGCGGCAACGCCATCATGCACACCCTGGATGCCGACAAGGACCGCACGATTTCCGCCGAGGAAATCGCCGGCTCCGCCGCTGCTTTGCTCACGCTCGACCAGGACAAGGACGGTGCGCTGAGCCAAAAGGAATTGCGCGGCCCGAGCGCCCTGCAGCGCATGGACAAGGATGGCGACGGCAAGGTGAGCGCCGAAGAAGCGCCGAAAAAACTCCAGGCGCGTTTCGCCGAGCTTGACGGTAACGGCGACGGATTCCTCGACGAGGCCGAGCTCAAGGCGGGCCATGACAAGCATGGCGCAAAAGGCGGCGAGAACGGTGAAGACCGTCGTCGCCCGCAGGACGGCGCCGGAGGCGAAGGTGGCGGTGAAGGCCGCGGCCGACCCCAAGATGGCGCCGAAGGCGACGGTCGCGGACGCCGCGGCGGTGAGGGTCGAGGACAAGGTCGCGGGCGCAACCGCGAACGGCCGGGCCCGGGAAGCGGCCTGATGCAGGCGCTGGACACGGACAAGGACAAAGCGTTGTCGGCCACCGAGATCCAGAACGCGCCCAACGCGCTCATGGCCCTCGACAAGAACAGTGACGGTGCGTTGAGCGGCCGCGAAACGACCATCAGCCGCACCAGCGGTTTCATGAGTCGCATGGACAAGGACGGTGACGGGAAGGTTTCGTTGGACGAGGCGCCCGGCCGGATGAAGGAGCGGTTCGCCGATCTCGACACCAACGGCGACGGCTTCATCGACGAGGCCGAGATGGAGGCGATGATGCAGCGTTTCCGTGGTGGCCGCGGCGGACGCGGCGGCGGTGACGGCGAAGGCCGGCGCCGGCGCGGACAGGGAGACGGCGAAGGCGCCCCCCCGCCGCCCAACGACGGCGAATAACACTCTGCTGGCCCAACGTCTGACGACGTTGGAGCGGGTGTCAGCAACTCGAAACGCAATGACGCCGCCGGGGAGCCTCGAGGCCCCCGGCGGTTTTTTCGTGCGCGGATCTGGGCGGCCGTCCGGGCGAGCTCCATCTCGCGAGACCAACGGCTTGCGATCCTCGACGCCGTGCGGATGATGACGCGACCAAACCGTGCCTATCACCGCCAGCTCGACCAATCACAAGAAGGCAATCATCATCGGCGCCGGCCCCGCGGGCCTCACCGCGGCGTACGAACTCTTGTCCCGCACGGACATCGAGGTCGTCGTGCTCGAAACCTCCGACATCGTCGGCGGCATCTCCTGCACCGTGAACCACAACGGAAACCGCATCGACATCGGCGGCCACCGTTTCTTCTCCAAATCGGACCGCGTGATGGCGTGGTGGCTCGACATGCTTCCGATGGAGGCGGTCGAAGGCCGCAGCCTGGTCATCAGCTACCAGGGCAAGCGGCGCGACATCGCGGAGCCGGGTCGGGCAGCCGATCCGGAGATCACCGATGAGGTGATGCTGCTACGTTCGCGCAAGAGCCGGATCTACTACCTGCGCCGGTTCTTCGACTACCCGATCCGCCTTTCGCTCCAGACCGTCCGCAACCTCGGCCTCTGGCGCATGTTCAAGATCGGCGTGTCGTACACCAAGGCGCGCGTGTTTCCGATCCGCCCCGAGGGCAACCTCGAGCAGTTTTTCATCAACCGTTTCGGACGCGAGTTGTACGGGACGTTTTTCGAGTCCTACACGGAAAAAGTATGGGGCGTGCCGTGCCGCGAGATCAGCGCCGAGTGGGGCGCCCAGCGCATCAAGGGTCTTTCGGTGGTCAGCGCAATCGTCCACGCGCTCAAGGCGCCGTTTCGCCGCAAAACGGATGTCGCCCAGAAATCCACCGAGACATCGCTCATCGATCAGTTCCTGTACCCCAAGCTGGGGCCGGGCCAGATGTGGGAAGTGTGCGCGAAGAAGGTCGCCGGACTCGGCGGCGAGATCCGCATGAAGACGCTGGCCGAAAAAGTCCTCGTCGAGAACGGGCGCGTCACGGGCGTGGTCACACGCGATCGCGAAACAGGCGAGAAACAGACCCTCGAGGGCGATCTTGTCTTTTCGACGATGCCCGTCAAGACGCTGCTCCGGGGCATGGATGATGTTCCGGACAACGTGCGCGAGGTGGGCGACGGATTGGTGTATCGCGACTTCATGACCGTGGGGCTCCTGGTCGACGATCTCGAAATCCACGAAGAGACGCCCGAGGGGAAGAAACTCGTCACCGACAACTGGATCTACATTCAGGAACCGGACGTCGAGGTCGGCCGGTTGCAGATCTTCAACAACTGGAGCCCGTACCTCGTCGCCGATCGCTCCAAGGTCTGGATCGGCTTGGAGTACTTCTGCGACGAGGGCGACAACCTCTGGACCAAACCGGACGCGCAGATGATCGAGTTCGGTGCGCGTGAGCTGCAGAAAATTGGCATCCTGGACGCCGGCAAGGTGCGCGACTCCGTCGTATTGCGCGTTCCGAAGACGTACCCGGCGTATTTCGGAACGCATGATCGATTCGACGAGATCCGCAAGTTCGTGGATCCCATCGGCGGGCTCTTTCTGGTCGGACGCAACGGCATGCACCGCTACAACAACCAGGACCATTCGATGCTCGCGTCCATGACCGCCGTGGACAACATCGTGGCCGGCATCGACGATCCCGACTCCATCTGGAACGTCAACACCGAACAGGAATACCACGAAGAGAAACAGTCCTGACGGCGGCTTGGCCGCGTCGGACGACGGCGTATGTGCAACGCACTACCGCAGGACCGTAGGGGCTCGGCGTGCGATCGCGCGGTTGACGAACCAGTTAGTCAACCCCCGGTAAACCAAACAGTCAGACTGGTGGATCAACCGGCTGGTCAACCCGGGCGCGGGACACGCAGCTCCTCGGGCAACGGCACAAGGCAGTCCTCGATCGCTAGAAAGTCGAGGCGGCTCCGGAGAAAACCGGTGATGCCGTCCTTTGGCGTGCACACGATCGGGTCCTCGTGCATGTTGAATGACGTGTTAATCAAGCATGGGATCCCGCTGATCGCTTCGTATTCCGAGAGCAGCCGGTGAAACGACGGATTGGTTTCGCGGCGCACGAGGTGCGGCCTGGCCGTCCCGTCCACGTGCACGATCGCCGGGGCAACGCGTTTGGTTTCGTCGGTGCAGTCGCACGTGATCGTCATGAACTGAGCTGTGTACTCGGCGCCGTCCAGGCCTTGGAAGAGTCGGTGCCGGTTCTCCCACGTCGCGGCGGGCGCGAACGGCATGAACTCGCTGCGCTCGAGCCGTTCGTTCAGCCAATCGTTGACCGCGGGATCCGTCGGCGCATAGACGATCGAGCGGTTGCCGAGCGATCGCGGGCCGTACTCCATGCCGCCGGCGAATCGCCCCACCACCGCACCCTCGTGGATTTTTTGCGCGACGACCTTCTCGATGCCGTCTTTGTGGTGTTCAAACGGCAGGTCCGCTTCGCGCAGCGCAGCCTGAACCGCGGCGGTGTCATAACGCGGACCGAAATAGACGTGGTCGAGGCGGGAAGGCTGGAACTGGGCATCGGTTTCCGCGTAGGCCTCGAGTGCGGCGCCGAGCGCCTGACCGATGTCGCTCATGCCCGGATGCACAAAGATCTCGCGAACGGAGTCCAGGGCCCGAATGCGCTGGTTGAGCTTCACGTTCGCAAACGTGCCGCCCGCGAGCGCAACCTGGTCGCGGCCCGTGCGCTCCACGGCTGTCGCGACGAGATCGACCACGACCTCCTCTAAGCGTTCCTGAAACGCGGCGGACAAGTCCTCGCGGTTGTGGGCCATCACCTCGGCCGGCGGGTTCAAGACCCAGCGGAAGATGTCCGGATGCGCGACGAACCGCATGTCCTTGTGCGCGAGCAGCGGCCGCACGAGGTCGCGGCACTTGGAGGGATCGCCGCACGCAGCGAGGCCGGTGATCTTGCCGGCGTGGAATTGCCCAAACCCCGCGAGCGCGGTCACGCAGTCGTAAAACAGCCCGGGGGAGTGCGGCCACGGCGTATGAGCGATCTCGCGCCAGCCGTTGCCTTCGCGCACCGTGACACAGCTGGTGCGATCCCAACCCGCGCCCTCGGCGACGACTATCACCGGATCGTCCATCCCGGAGGTCCAGTACGCGCCGGTCACGTGCAGGTGCTCGTGCGCGTAGTGGCGGTACGTGCCGGAGAAGCCGGACAGCGCCTCGTGGATCTTGGCGAGCTTCTTGATCGAGCGGCGCAGCCGCCGGAATCCGAGGAGTTTGTACGGACTCCGGCGAAACGGAAAGGTCGCGCCGTGCCGCCAAAACGCGCGCCGGACTTCCCAGTTCAGGTAACCGAAATACGCGCGCGGCAACGGCAGCCCCGAGAACGCGACGATGTCGAGGTCCGACGGAGCCAGCCCCGCTTCGTCCAGGCAGGCGCGGATCGCAAGCACCGGCGCGCGCTTGTCGTGCTTTTTGTGGGAGAGGCGCTCTTCGTTGATGACCGAGACGATCTCGCCGTCGCGCACCAGCGCCGCACCGCAATCGTGCGTCTCGAAGTGCACACCGAGCACTTTCATGCGCGGCAGAGTACGCCACGCCGCCAAAAAAGGGGCACGAGAAGGGGCACAAGCGCGTCGAGGATCGCGGCGTAATCTTGGTGGCCCGGGGATCCTGTTGGTGGCATGCGCGTCCTGATTCAGACCTTCGGCAGCGCCGGGGACATCTACCCGTTCAAGGCGCTCGGCCAAGCGTTGCGCGACCGAGGCCACGACGTCAGCGTGATCGTCAACGAGAAGTTCGTGTCCGGCATCGAAGGGGCGGGGCTCGAAGCGATTCAGGTCGGAGAGGCGGCGGCCTACCACGCGGCCACGAACGATCCGAACCTGTGGCACCCGAGCAAGGGGCTCGGCGTCGTCATGGACGGCGTGCGCCTCAGCCTGAAACCGGCGATCGAGGCGATACGGGAGCGCCTCACCGACGACACGGTTCTGGTCGCGAGTTCCCTGGGGCTCGCCGCGCGCATGGTTCGCGAACTGCACGACGTCCCGCTCGCGACGGTGCATCTCGCGCCGATGGCGTTCAAGACGATGCATCGTGTGCAGCGATTTCCTGCGGGGTTTCTACGCGAGGGCCAGTGGCGTTGGGCGATGCGTCTGCAGTGGTGGTTGATCGAGAAGATCTCGGACAGCATCATTCGGAAATGGCTCGACGGCGCGCGCCGTGAGTACGGACTCGAACCGGCGACGAACATCTTCTTCGAGTGGTTGCACTCGCCGGACATCGTGCTTGGTTTGTTTCCGGATTGGTTCGGGCCTCGCCAGCCCGATTGGCCGGACAACGTGCACCTGTGCAGTTTCGCGCGGCACGATTCGACAGACGAGCTCGAACCGGAGTTGGAGAAGTGGCTGCAAGAGGGCGAGAAGCCGATCGTGTTTACGCACGGTAGCGCGCAACGGCGCGGCGACCGTTTCTTCAAGGAGTCGGCCGACGCGGCGGCGCGGCTCGGGCGGCGCGCGATATTGATCACGTCCAACGCGGAGTCCATGCCGGCCACTTTGCCGGATGGCGTGCGCCATGAACCGTATGTCCCGTTCGGCGCCCTGCTGCCGAGATCCGCGGCGCTCGTATCCCACGGCGGCGTCGGCACCTGCGCCCAGGGCCTCGCGGCGGGGATCCCCCATCTGGTCTCGGCCCTGTCGTTCGACCAGTTCGACAACGCATCCCGCATCGAAGACCTCGGCGCCGGCGCCGCCTTGCCCGCCAAACGCTACACCGGAGAGCGTGCGGCAAACGCGCTGCGAGCGCTGCTGGAAAACGGTGGCGGCACAAACGGTGCCTGCGAGAAAGCCGCGGCGAAGTTAGCCAAAGAAAACGGCGCAGAGACCGCGGCCAAGCACATCGAGTCCCTCGGACGCCGTTAGCCGTCTCCCAAAACCCGCCCCCCGCGCTCCCTCGATCGCTCCCCGATACTCCCCGATACGATGCGCGGTAACTTTTTCTCTAATTCCGGGCATCCGTGGAACGCACCGGATTTCGCCATTCGCGTTCGCGCCAAGCCATGCAGGTCCCTGCTGGCGCAATCGGATCTGCTTGGCGGGCAGACGTTTCGAGATTTGAGAAAAAGTCACCTGGCACTTCGTTGGGCACAGGTTGGGCAATTTCGGGGCGCGACCCGGCGGCGGGTATCGTGTCGCCGTGCGCACGTGGCGATTGATGAACCTGCAGCTCGGGCTCGACGAACCCGAGAGCGAGTTGCGCGCACGCGCATGCACGGAACTCGCGCTCGATCCGGGGGAGCTGCGCGGGTTCCGTGTCGTCTCGAAATCGCTTGACGCCCGGCGGCGCCGCGGCATCTTTCGGTTCGTTTGCCACGTCGAGTTGATCCTCGACCGCATGACCGGCGCCATGAAACGCGCCGAAAAACACGGCAAGCTGATCGCCGCCGCGCCGCGAGGTTCGATCGAGGTCGAGTCCCCGCTGCCCCACGTCGCCTCCGGCCACGCCGTCGTCGTCGGCTCGGGGCCCGGCGGTCTCTTCGCGGCGTACACGCTCGCGAGAAACGGCATGCGCGTCACGCTGATCGATCGCGGCGCTGCGCTCGAACAGCGCGGGCCGCGCGTCGTCGGGTTTCACCGTTCGCGCGTGCCCGACCCGGAAACGAACCTCCTCTACGGCGAGGGTGGCGCCGGCACCTACTCCGATGGAAAGCTCTACACGCGCGTCTCCCACCCGCTCGAGGTCGCGCTGCTGGAAGTCCTCGTCGAATGTGGCGCGCCCCCCGAGATCCTGTACGACAGTCGCGCGCACATCGGCACGGATCGCCTCCACCGCCTCTTGCCGCGCCTGCGCGCCCGGCTCGAAGCGGCCGGCGTCACGTTCGCCTGGGAGACGCGGCTCGAGTCCCTCGTTCTCGACGGCAGCGTTGGCGACGCCAGCAGGCGCGTTCGAGCGATCCGCACGTCGGCCGGCGAGATCGGGTGCGACTCCGTTGTGCTCGCGCCCGGTCACAGCGCGCGCGACACGTGGCTCGCGCTACACGAACAAGGCGTCGCATTCGAACCCAAGCCGTTTCAGTTCGGCGTGCGCATCGAGCACCCACAAACCCTGATCACTCGCGGCCGCTTCGGCGACGGCCCCGAAGCCGGCCTCCTTGGCGCCGCCGCCTACAACCTCGTCTGCAAGCCCGGCGACGGCCTCCCCGGCACGCACTCGTTTTGCATGTGCCCCGGCGGCCGCATCGTCGCGAGCGTGCACGAACCCGGACATCTCTGCACCAACGGAATGTCCAACGCCACGCACTCCTCGCGTTACGCCAACGCCGCCCTTGTCACGACGTTCGGTCCGGATGAATTCGGCCCGGGTCCGTTCGCCGGGGTCGAGTTCCAACGCCACTACGAAGCCGCGTTCTTCGAACTCGGCGGCAGCGACTACACCGCACCCGCCCAGCGCGCGACGGACTTCCTCGCGGGCCGCGACAGCACCGGAGATCTCGACACGAGCTACACGTTCGGCGCGCGCCCCGGCCGCATCGACCTCGCCCTCCCGCCGCGTGCACGCGACGCGCTCCGCCGCGGGCTCGAACGGTTCGGCGGCATGATCGAGCACTTCGCGGGCCCCGAAGGGCTGCTCGTCGGCATCGAGACGCGCAGCTCCGGCCCCGTCCGCATGCCGCGCGACCGCGAGACGCATCGCGCGCGCGGCTTCGCAAACCTCTACCCGATCGGCGAAGGCGCCGGATCCGCCGGCGGCATCATGAGCGCGGCGCTGGACGGCGCGCGTTGCGCCCAGGCGATCTGTACGACCGCGCCGTGATGCATACTTTGATTCGATGAGCGAATCTCTACAGTCCGCATGGCCTCGCGGCGCCCCGGCGGTCGGCCAACGCGCCGAACGCGCGCGCGACATCGAACTGTTCACCGAGATCAGCGGCGACAAGAACCCGCTGCACTACGACGAGGCGGCGGCGAGCGCATCGCAAATGGGCGGCATCGTCGTCCAGGGCGGCATCACGAGCGCACCCGCGTTCTGAGATCGAACGGCCCCCGGCGCGCTCGCCGACTACACTGGCCGGTCCGATGATCTTAGGGGGATTGATGTCGCTCTGGTTCGGCTACGTCGCCGCGCGCGCGGGACGCACGCCTTGGCTCTGGGCTGGAATCGGGTTTCTGGGCGGACTCCTGATCGATGCACTCGCGGCGCCGTTCGGATCCACGTTCTATGGCCGCGTCGGCATCGAGGACGAATTCAGCTGGTACGAGCGCCGGTTCTTGCCGCACGTATTCCGGATGGTGGCGTGCGCCGCGGCGGCCATCCTGTTCTTGATTCGATCGCCCACGACCGTCGCGGCACCCCGCGCGTTCGAAGCCACCCGGAACTACGCAGCACTGTTTCACAGGCCTGGCGCAGGTCCTAACGTAGCGATCCTGCCCGCACTGGCGCTCGGCTTGTACCTGAACCCGTACGCATCGCATCTTACGAACGAGACCGCACTGGTCTATCTCGCGATCTGCCTCCTGTATTCGCTCGCGTTCTTCGTGTTGCACACCGGCACGCGGTCCAACACCTTGATCGTCCTCGGCTGAGCGGCGCTCTCGGCCTGCATCGGGCTCGTCTCGATCTGGCTCTGGGAGGTGACGGTTGACGTTCCGACCCCCGACTGGAGCGTCCGGGCCCAGGTCATGCTCGCGAACCTCGGCGACGGGCTGTTGCTCGCCGGCGGTTTCGTGCTCGCGACGAAACGGTTCGGCGCGCGCTGGCAGACGTTTGTCGGCGCGGCGGCCCTGCCTGAGCTCATGTGGTTCTCGTTCGACCCGGTCCTCACCCTCGGAACGGTCATGAGCATCGCCCTGCGCGCGGCAGCGCGTGGCGGCTCGGTGTATCTGGCGATCGCCGCGTATCACCGGTTTGCGCCGACCCAGCGAATCGAAAACGCAGCTACGACTCCGGCGTAACTCGCGCTCGCGTCAGCGAAACACACGCCGGTACACTCGTAGGGAGTTGCCAACGAACTTGTCGAGATCGAACGCGGCGTCCTGCGGGCGCGCCGGCGCTCCTATCAGCAAGAAAACCAGCAGAGTGCCCTGTAACAATGGCAAGCGCGACATCCTACCTGGGGCGGTGTCGCCGGAAAGTGCCGGCGGATCGGCCGAAGACCCGCCGGCGAGTCAGTCAACGAGATCAGCGAGCGACACCACGTTGGGGGGTTTCAATCGCGCATGTGCGCGCGGCCTCGTCGGCCGGGGTCACTTTGCCGCAGGCCTGCAACGCGCGCGTGTCCTCCTCACGAATCGACATCGCGCCGATCGCGTCGAGTGCAACGTAGAAGGGGCCGGTCTTCAGAACATGCAGGGTGCCGTTTCCATCGGCGTCGACCTGCCAACCGCTGACGAACATTTGAAGTCCCGTGAGATCGCCCGGACTCGAAGGGGCGCATGCGCGGGGCCCGGACGGCTTCGCGCCCGCGTCATAGACCAACGAGATGTACGACACGTCCGGGTCCAGTCCGGTCGCGGTCCCGGTGACCTCCAGACCGTCGGCCGCGTTGCCGTGGTCGACGAACTCGATCCGTCCACGAATTCCCGAACGATCGATCTGATGCAGGTTCACGCCGCCCGTGGACTTCGCTGCCGCGGACGACGCCGCCGACACGTACCGGGACGAGGCGAGGGTGGCGCCAACTCCGAAAAACATGAGCAGGGCGGCCAGATAGATGGGGTCTCGCATCGACAAAAGTCCTTTCACGCGTGCTGCGCTGAGAGCCGACGGGGTCGGGCCGAACAACCCCGTTGCGGGAACCGGTATGCCGTGGCTCCACCCGATTCTTCAATCCGCCACGGAATCACGACGGCGCGCGGTCCAATTCGTTGAAGAAGAACTCTCCCGCGCGGCATACCGACTCTGATTGGGCCGCCAAGCCGACGAGGCCGTGCGGAGCCGTGCCGGAACTCAAGGCGCAACGGCCCGATCGAAACACCCGAGAGAAGGAATTTCGCCATGCACAGTTTGCTCGTTCTCGCGCTCGTCGCCGCTTTGGGGAGCGGCGCAGCGCAATCCGCGTTCGCCGCTCAAAAGGGCGGCCCGAAACGCGCTCGCATTTCCGGCATCGTCGTCGACCAAAACGGGAACTCGATCGCTGGAGCGAGAGTCCAAGTGACCGGGGACGGAGTCTCGGAGACGGTCACAACGGATGGCGACGGAACTTTCAGTTTCGGCAAACTCAAGAACGGTTCCTACGTTGTGACCGCATTCGTGTTCCTGCCCGGCCCGCCGCCGGTGTTCGTGCCCGATCTGATTGGGACCGAAGAGGTGATCCTGGAGCCCGGGAAGCGCGTCCAGATCACGGTGGTCGCGCTGCCGGTCTGACCGGAAGCGACGTCGCCTGCATTACCGGGGATGATGGACGCGATGTCGGGGCCCATCGACGAGCGCTCGCTGTTGGAGCATGCGGACTTCGTGCGCGCGGTCGCGCGAAAGATGCTCGACGAACATCGGGCGGAGGACGTCGTTCAGGACACGATGCTCGCGGCGATCGAGCAGCGCGACACGTTGCGCCGGGACGTGCGCGGCTGGCTCGCGACCGTCGCGCGCAACTTCGCGCGCATGTCGCTGCGCGGTGAGGCACGGCGCGCCACGCGCGAGCAGCACGGACGCACGCACGACCCGGCGGATACACCGGACACCGTCGCGGCCCGCCTCGAGGCGCAACGCCGCATCGTCGACGCGGTTCGGGCGTTGCCTGAAACGTATCGCGTCGCGGTCACGCTTCGATACTTCGAGGGCCTGTCGCCCGCCGAGATCGCGCGCCGGGAGGACATCCCTCAAAAAACCGTGCACACGCGGTTGCGCCGCGCGATCGAGCGCCTGCGGAACCGGTTGGACGGCGACTACGGAGGCGACGGCCGCGCGTGGATGCTTGCGCTCGCCCCGCTCGTGAAACCGGCGAAGGCTCGCTGGGCCGCGGCGACCGCATCCGCGATTGCCGGGTTGGCAACGCCTACGAAGTTCCTGATCGTGATCGGCGTGGTCGCGGCCGGATGGTTCACGCTCGGGTTCGAGCGTGGCGACGCGTCATCCGCCGAGCGTGTGAACCGCACCGGATCACCCTCGGATCATGCCGCGGCCGCGACACCGTCCGCCGCTTCCGGCCCGGCCGGCTTGTCCGTCGCCGAGCGGAGTCCCGACGAGTCGAGCGCTCTCTCCAAACCCACGATGCGCGTTTCGCTCACCGGCCGGATCGTGCGCGCCCTGGAAGGTGACGGCGCCGCATCGGTCAGCGCGTTCGCCGTTTCAAATCTCGACCTTCGAACCGGCCAACCCGTCGTCGCCAAGACGAGCCGGGACAACACGTTCGCGTTGGACGCGACCGCTCTTTTGGCGGACCCCGCGGTCTCGCAGTTGGAAATCCTCGTCGATCACGAACGCCATCTGGCCGAACGGGTGCGTGTGGACGTTTTGCGCAACGGCAACGGTCCGCGCATCAAACCCGTGGTCATTCGGTTGCGCGCGGCGGCCGTGGTGCGCGGCCTTTTCGATAACGCCCGCGGCGCGCCCATCGCGCAGGCGCCGGTGGCGCTGTTTCGAACCAAGAACGGGACGCCGATCCCTCCCGCGGTCACCAAAGGCCGGACGGGCCCCGGTGGCCGATACCGGCTGCGCGCGCCGGACGGCGGTCCGCACATGGTCCTGGGCGCGTCGCCGGATGGCGCGCCAGCGCACGCGCGCGTGCTTCTTGCGATCGGACGGGTCACCGACGCCGCCACACTCCACTCGCAACTCCGTGCCGCCATCCGCGGGACCGTTACCGTGAACGGCAGCCGACCGAACCTGGGCAAGGTCCGCGTCGAAGCCCGCGCGAATCAGCCGGTCGGCCGACGTCTGTCGTTTCAGGGCTTGCGTTGGTCCGACGCCGGCGCCACGCGCACGAAGATGACGTCGACGGTGTCCGCGGACGGAACGTTCGTCATCGCGGGCCTCGAGCCGGGTCCGCACGCGATTCGAGTTTCCCACACGGACAACGCGCATCTCGATGTCACGAATTCCAGTCCAACCACGCGGGTGTCCGCGCCCGCGAACACAGTCCGCCTCGATGTCGTTGTGGCGTATCTCGACGTCCACCTGAAGCCGGCCGCGGGAGGCGCGGTCGAGGTTGCGGGCCGGACGAAGACGGAGCGCATCGTGGACCGCGGCGGACACGTCCGGCTCGCGGTGATTCCCGGGCGCCCGTACACAATTACGGTCACGCAACCGGGATTCCGAAGCGAGCAGCGCGAGGTGATCGCCCCCGCAGGCGGTGGGCAGTCGGCCGCGTTTTCCTTCGAACTGCGACCGGAGACGCCGCGCGCCACACTCCGCGTCCGGCTCCGCGGCGACGTACCCGGGCACGCCGGCTTCGGTCTCTTTCGCCCCGGCGCCCACACTGAATCCGTGCGGCGCACGGTCCTCGCCAAAGACGACGTGTTTCAGCTCGACGATCTGGAGCCGGGCAAGTGGCGCGTCGAGGTGTTACCGGGTGCGGCCTGGTACCACCCGCTCTCGTACTACCTCGCAACCGCGGGTGACGTAGAGCTTGTCGGCGGCGAGACCCACACGCTCGAGTTGGACGTGCGAAAGGGTGGCCGTCTACGTCTCACTCCGCAGACACCGCGCGGCGAGCCCGCGCGCTGCGGCTGCGAGATCCTGGACCGCGGCGTGCGCTTCAAACCAGCACGCTTTTTCGTTCGCAACTCCGGCGGCTGGCTGGAGTCCGAATCCCTCATCGGACCGGAGCAGACGGAGGTCGGGCCGGCGCTGCCACCCGGGCGCTACCAGCTGCGCGTGTTTGGGGACGACATCGTCGAACAGACCCTCGACGTCACGGTCGAAGCGGAAAAGACGTCGATGGTGACGATCAAGGTCGAGCGCCGCTAGGCTCCGTCTTCCAGCGCCTTCACGGCCCGGCCCGCCACACCGCCGATCACCTCGTTCAGGGACGGATGCACGTGGATCATGCCGGTCAGCGACGTGACGTTGTTGCGCCACTTCATGACCGCGACGATCTCGTGCAGCAGAATCGACGCGTTGGCGCCGACCAGGTGCGCGCCGAGGATCGTGCCGTCGCGCGCGACCAGCAGCTTCGCAAGGCCGTGCTCCTCCTTGATCGCACGGCCCTTCGTGACCTTGTCGAACGGCAACGTCGCCTTCACGTAGTCGGTGCCCGCCGCCTTCAGCTCGTCTTCCGTCTGACCGACAGCGGCCATCTCCGGCTCGGTGAAAACCGCGTGCGGAACCGGGCCGTAGTCGAGCGGCGCATCCGTCGCACCCGTGAGTAGCCGCCCGAGGTAGGCCGCTTCCAGGCTCGCCGTGTGTGTGAAGAAGTACTTACCGGCGACGTCGCCGAGCGCATGCACACCGGGGGCGCTGGTGCGCAGGAAGTCATCGGTTTCGATGTACCCGGCGGCGCTGGTGCGAATCGAGGTGTTTTCGAGACCGAGGTCGTCGCTGTTCGGCACGCGCCCGATCGCCACCACGAGCGCGGCGGTTTCCAGCGTCGTGCCGTCGGAGAGGTGGAGCGTGTAGCGATGGCCGTCGTGTTCCGCTTTCTCCAGCGAGGTGTTGTAACGAACGTCCACGCGCTCGCCGAACGCCTTGCAGAAGACGGCGGACGTTTCTTCGTCCTCCCTGCCCAGCAGTCGGTCGTCGCGCGCAAGGATCGTCGTCGGCACGCCGACACCGGCGAAGAAGTGCGCCAGCTCCGCGGAGATGAAGCCGCCACCGACGAAGACGATCGACTCGGGCATGGTCTCGAGGTCGAAGATCTCGTCGCTCGTCATATACGGAACTCCGAGATCGAGCCGCCGCGGACGCGCCCCGGTTCCGATCACGATCCGGTCGGCCGTGATCTTCTCGCCGTCCACCTCGATCGTGTGGTCGTCGACGAAACGGCCATGCCCGCGAAACAGCGTGATGTGTTCGCCAAGCGCCTCCTCGAGCACGGTGTCCCAACGATTCGTGTACTCGCGCACGTCTTTCAAGATGGCGTCGCCATCGATCGACTCCAGCTTGGATTCGATGTGGAACCGTTTGGAATCACGAATCGCATCGGCCCGATCCGCATGCGCGAGCAGGAGCTTGGACGGGATGCACCCGCGGTTGGGGCACGTCCCCCCAAGCGGGCCCTTCTCGATGACCGCGGTCTTCAGCCCCGCAGCGTTCGCCGCGCGATACACGTCCGCCGAGTTGCCGGCTCCGAGGAGAATCAGGTCGAACTCTCTCATGCTTCCTCCGATGCTTGCTGCCGCGCGATGTTACGAACCCGACCCGCCCGGAGACAGACCACACGGTACCAGGTACCCTGCCGGACGCTCGTAAGTCATTGTACTGTCCCCACTTGGGGCGTTCGGGTGCGGCCTGGGTGCCGCGCTTCGGCGGGTGGTCAACCGCGTTGTGCAAACGTGCGTGAAACGCTCGTGTCGGACAGGGCCACCTTCACTCGCCCGTGAACATGGTCGAGCGATCCACGAAGCAGAGTTTGTTGTGAAACGGATCGTGCACGTAGAAGGACCGCTCGCCCCACGGACGCAGAACGATTTCGGCGGCGGGCGCGCCGTGGATCGTGCCGGGGCCAAACGTCGCGCCGGCGGCACGGCACGCATCCAGGGAGGCTTCGAGATCGTCGACGGCGAGGTAGAGCCACTCGGGATTGGGTTGCGACTCGTGCGCGTCCCCATCGGCTGCGGGATCGAAACACGCGAGGATCGTCCCGTCGCAGTCGAAGTAGTGCCGCCCGGGCGAGACACGCCGCCCCGGATCGACCAGCACCGCTTGGTAGAACGCGGCGGCGCGCTCGATGTCGTTGACGGGGACGATGACGCGAAAGAGCTTGGCTTTCATCGCCCCAAGCCTACGCCGTCTCCGCACGATCGCCACGGCCTCGTTATAGTGTCGCCGACAGGAGGGCCGCGCGTGGCATTTCAAGGACTCGGCAAGAAGCTCGTTCCCTTTCTCCGCCAGTTGGAGAAAAGCAACAACCGCGACTGGTTCCAGGAGAACAAGGCGCGCTATCAGGCCGAGGTGCAAGAGCCGTTTCTCGAGTTCATCCGCGCCATCGAGCCCAAGCTCGCCAAGATCAGTCCGCACATCGTCGCCAGCGATAAGAAGGTCGGCGGCTCGATGATGCGCATCAACCGCGACGTCCGGTTTTCGAAGGACAAGCGCCCGTACGACGCGCGCGCGGCGGCGCGGTTCATGAACGCCGCGGGCAAGGACGTGCAAGCGCCGGGCTTCTACCTGAAGATCGACCCGAAGGAAGTTTGGCTCGGCGCCGGGATCTGGCAGCCGGACACACCGAGCGTGACCAAGATCCGCGAGGCGATCGTGGACAACCCGACGGCATGGAAGCGCGCGCGCGACCACAAGGCGTTCCGCGATCTCTTTGGTGAGTTGGATGGTGAGTCGCTCAAGCGGCCGCCGCGCGGCTTCGACCCGGAGCACAAGTTCGTCGAGGATCTGAAGCGCAAGGACTTCGTCGGCTTCCGGAAGCTCAAGCCCGCCGCTGTCGCAGAACCGGGTTTTCTCGCCGAAGCGGTCAAGACCTACAAGGCGTCCACGGCCTTGATGCGGTTCCTGTCCGATGCGCTCGGCGTGGATTTCTAAGGCCCCGAGCCCATCGCGCGGACCATCTCCGCGGTGTCGGTGTATTGCCGAAACCGCGTGATGCGTCCATCGTCGACTTCGTACACGTGCGCGAACACTGCCGTCATGTCACGTCCGGTTTCGCGGTGGCGGCCGACATACTTGCCGAGTACGACGACCGTCCGGCCACCGTCCACGAACTCGTCGATCGGCGCGGAGAAGCCCTCCCACTCCGATCGCAATCCGCCGAACACCTTGTCGATAACCGCATCAGCACCGCGCCGATGATCCCCGCCGGGAAATCCCGCACACTGAATCCACTCGACGTCTCTGTGCAAGACGGCGCGCACACGCTCGGCGTCCTTTTCCTCGAACGCTTCGTAGAGCTCGCGAACGGTCTCTAGGTTGTTCACGGGTACCAATCTATCGCCGCGGGAAAGGAACCCAACTAGACTGCGCGCGTGCCGGAGTTACCCGAAGTCGAAACCGTCGCGCGGCATCTGCGACCGCTGCTGGAGGGGCGCCGTATCGAAGGTGCGACGATCGCGTGGGCGCGTTCGGTGGGCGGTATCTCGCCCGCGCGGTTCCGGCGCGCCGTGACCGGCGCGACGATCGAGCGAGTGCACCGGCGGGCGAAATACCTCCTGTTCGATCTGGGTGAGCGCGGCCACCTCGTCGGACATCTGCGCATGACCGGTCGCATGCAGGTCGGGGCGCACCCCGGCAAGTTCGTCGTCGTCACGATGAACCTCGACGACGGCAACGGCTGGCACTTCCTCGACGTGCGCAAGTTCGGGCGGCTCCTGTGGGCGCGCGAGTTATCCGACGCGCTGCCGGCGCTGGGCCCCGAACCGCTGGAACCCGAGTTCACGGCCGCGTGGTTTCACGACGCGCTGCGTGCGCGCAACCGGCAAATCAAACCGCTCTTGCTGGACCAGGCGTTCCTCGCGGGCCTCGGCAACATTTATGTCGACGAAGCCCTTCATCTAGCGAAACTCCACCCGCAGCGCGCCGCGAGTTCCCTGAACCGTCCCGCCGCCACGCGTTTGCACGCCGCGATCCGCGAAGTGCTGGCCCAAGCTGTCTTGCACGAGGGCTCGACGTTCGACGGTTTCTACCGGACGCCGGAAGGCCAACCGGGGAGCTATCAGCACAAGTTCCAGGTCTACTCGCGAACCGGCCAACCCTGCCCGCGCTGCAAGACGAATATCCGCCGCATCGTCGTCGGAGCGCGCGGCACCCATGTCTGCCCGCGATGCCAGCGCGCGCCGCGGGTTCGCCCGGCGTCGAAAGCCGGATTGCGATAGGCTCGCCGTACCGCCACAGAGTTCAGCAGGAGGTGCGAGATGGCAGACACGGTCAAGCGCGAGATGCGTTGGTTCCTGCCCGGCGTGGTTCCCCCCGAGACGCATGCTTGGTTCGAGAGTCTCGCCAGCGACCACGCCGTCGCGGCCTATCCGCGCGAGGACGTCTACTTGATCGTCCCGGCGCGCGACGACCTGGGGCCGAAAGTCCGCGAGGGCCGCTTCGAGATCAAGATCCGGGACGCGCAGCTCGATACGCCGGTCGTGGCGGCCGAACACGTGATCGGCATCGCCGAAGACTGGAGCAAACACAAGTGGCGTTGCAGCGAGGAGGTCCGCGGGCTGGCGAACGTCTTCGACAAGGGTCCGCGCTTGCGGGTGGCCAAGTACCGGAGGCAGCGCAAGTTCAAGATCGTGGACGACCGTCTGGACCCCGTGAAGTTGAAGAGCAGGCACGACGTCGTGTTCCTGGTCGAGTTGACGGAACTCCACACCCACTTTCTGGACAAGAAAAAGACCGGAAGCGAACCGGCCCGCGGATGGACGGTGGCCTGCGAAGCGGTCGCTCCTGCGGAAATCGTCGCGCACGCGCTCGAACTGGGCGCGACGGAGATCTTCGCGAACTACAACGGCCCGCCGCTCACACCCGACATGTCGTTCGGCTACCCGCACTACGCAGCGGAGATCGCCAACTCACAACCTCAGTAGGTTGTCACGCCCATGACGTTGCCGTCCGGGTCGAAGTCGATGACGAGCCACAGTCGTGGCTTGGATGGATTGCCCGGCTTCGTCCCCACGTCGGTCGAGAGTATCAAGTCAAGGTCGCAGCGCGCACGAGGACAGCTCTCGCCTTCGAGACGACCCTCTCGACTCCACGTCAGCGATCAGAACCATCCGCCAGAAGAACACCGCACCCGGTTCGATCTCCTCGGCCCCCACGTCCAGGCACACTCAGAAATTTCGATCCGCCCCTTGCTTTTCCCAGATTTCAGAATATCCTGAAACTAATGAAGATCAGTCCGACCGCCGAGAAGTTCATCCTCCACTGGGGGGAAATGGGCCCCAAGTGGGGTGTTAGCCGCTCGGTGGCGCAGGTCCACGCGCTCTTGTATCTCGCGCCGGAGCCGCTCTCCGCGGATGAGATCGTCGAGGCGCTGGGCATCGCGCGCTCCAACGTCAGCATGAGCCTCAAGGAGCTTTCCGGGTGGGGCATCATTCGCGTCGAACGCATCCTCGGGGACCGGCGCGACCACTTCACGAGCCTGCATGACGTCTGGGAGATGTTCCAGATCGTGATGGACGAGCGTAAAAAGCGCGAGGTCGATCCGACCCTCGCTGTTCTGCGCGAGTGCCTCGACCTGCGCGGCGGCACGGAAGAAAAGAAGCGCATCAAATCGATACTCTCGTTTTTCGAGACCATGTCGTCCTGGTACCACCAGGTGCGCGGCATGCCGACCGCTGCGGTCAAGAACTTCGCCAAGATGGGCGCGAAAGTCCGCCGGCTGTTCGGCAAGGGGGCCTGACTCCGATGCAACCCACACAGCACTCGATCGCGGCACAGTCCGATCTTTCAATGATTCCTGAAATTGCGGAAACTCCCGCAGAGACCCGCGGCTGGATTCTGTACGACGGACGGTGCCCGATCTGCCGCAAGGGAGTGCGGCGGTTGGGGCGAATCGCGACGCGTCGCGGGTACCGGATCACCCCCATGCAGCGACGGTGGGTCCAAGAACGGCTCGCGCGACGCACGCAACCGGTTCCCGACGAAATGCTGCTGCTGCTACCCCACGACCGTCTGCTCGCCGGCGTGGACGCCTACCTCCATCTAGCGGCGCGGATCTGGTGGGCCACACCGTTCGTGGCGATCGCCGCGATCCCCGGCGCGAAATTCGTGTTTCGCGCACTTTACGCGTGGTTCGCCGCCCACCGTTTCGAACTCTCCCGAGTTTGTGGAGCCAACTCGTGCACGACATGCCGCGTTGGGGGGTGATGTGGCTCCTCGCGATCGGCGTGATCGCGATCGGTAAGTTTGTCGTGTTGCGCGCGCACGCGGGCGTGCATCCCGCGTGGCTCTTTGGTTGGCCGGGGATGGACGCGGACCGGTTCCATCGGCGCCCGGCGCGAGGACCGCGCACCGGTGAATCGGCGGGGGCCTGGTTGCGCGTCGTTGCCGGTGCGATGCTCGTCTGGGGTGTCGTCCCGCGCTTGCAAGGAGCCGCGGCGGCGTGGCTCGGCTTGCTCGGTCTCGGCCTCCTGCTTCACTTCGGTCTGGTGCATCTGCTGTCGATCCACTGGCGCCGGCGCGGTTTCGATGCGGCGCCGTTGTTCGACCGTGTCCTCACCGCGCGTTCCCTCGGCGAGTTCTGGGGCCGCCGCTGGAATCGCGCGTTCGCCGATTTCGCGGGGCGTTTTGTCCATCGACCGCTCGTACCGTTGCTCGGTCCGCGCCGCGCGATGCTCACTGTTTTTCTCGCATCCGGCCTGGGCCACGATCTTCTGCTTTCGGTCCCGGCCGGCGGCGGGTACGGGCGCTGCACGCTCTATTTCGCCGTGCAGGCCGCGGGCGTGCTGCTCGAACGCCGCCATCGCAGCCGGTGGCGCACGGTCTTGTTTGTCGTCGCCCCCCTACCGCTTCTCTTTCATCCGCCATTCCTGCAGCGCGTGCTGCTTCCGTTCCTGGAGGTCATCACATGAACCAACTCAGCGATTTCATCTTCGTCGCCGGTCTGTTGCACTTCGGCGTACTGATCGCTTCGGCGATGACTCCGCAGGCACTCGACTGGCGCACCGATCTCGCGCGGGTCGCGCCGCTGACGCGCCGACTCGTGTGGGTCTACGGCGGCTACATCGTCGGCAACATCGTGTTCTTCGGGCTGCTCGCCACGCTCGCCCCCGCCATGCTCGCATCCGGAGCACCGCTTGCGCGGGCGATCTGCGCGTTCATCGCCGTGTTTTGGTCTGTGCGCCTCATGCTGCAATACCGCGTGATCTACGACCGCGACCTGGTGCAGGGATTCGTGCGAAAGACGGGCTACCACGGCCTGACGGTGGTGTTTGGGTACTTCGCGATCGTGTTCGCAAAGGCCGCGCTGTGAATACGCTGCTTTACGCATGCGGCCTCGCCCAAATCGCAATCGGCATCCTGATCTTCGCGCTCCCCCGCCTACTCGGCTGGGGCCCGGCACTCGCATCGCTACCGCGCCTGCTGCGCGAGGTCTATCACGTGCACGCGTTCTTTCTCGCGTTCACGCTATTCATGTTCGGCGGGCTCACTCTGCGATACGGCGCGAATCTAAGAACGGAACTCGGCCCGCTCGCAACCTGCATCGGCCTGTTTTGGGCCGCGCGCGTCGGTGTGCAACTCTTCTATTACAGCCCCGCACACTGGCGCGGCCGATCGCGCGAGACGCTCGCGCACTGTGTCTTGCTCCTTGTCTACGGGACGATGAGCGCGACGTATCTGTCGGTCTGACAAACGCGTTGACCTTCGCAGCGGACGCGGAATGCTCATTCCAGTTCCGCGCGCAGTGGG
>JAZFYD010000054.1:0-21353 GCA_036443405.1 Planctomycetota bacterium | reverse complement strand
TGGGCACGAACCCCGCGACGGCGCCAAGCGCGACGGCGGTCGACAGCCGCCGGGCCATGCGCCAGACCACGGGGAGCCCGCCGAGTGTCAAACCCAGAAACAGGCTGTACATAACCCAGCGATGTTCGACGACGAGGTTCTTGACCGGTCCGGCGAACAGAACGATCACGGCGGCCGCCGACGCGCCGATGATCCCGACGGTCAGAAACGATCGCGCGCGAAACTTGAGCGTGGAGAGTTCCGCCACGGCATCGACGAACCACTCGTAGACGCCCGTGACGAGGAGCATCGTGCCGCCACTGATTCCCGGAACCAGATTCGCGAGCCCCATGAAGACCCCGCCGACGACGCAGCGCAGGCGCGCGGGCCCTGAAGCGTCGCGGGGCTGGCCGGGCGCGACTCCCGAGTTCCGGGCCGGGTCTTTGTCGGCGGGTTCGCCCATGCACCCAACATCGGCAGGATCGCGCCGCTGTTAGAGTGGCGGGCCCTTGGCGTCCAAAGGAAAACGCTGGCGCCGTCGCTGGCTTCGAATCGGCGCGGTCCTCCTCCTCCTCCTCGCGCTGCTCGTCTCGTTGGCGCCGAAGTTCGCGGCGACCGACTTCGTGCGCTCAAAGCTCGTGACGGCCCTGGCGCAGAGCCTCGACCGCAGGGTGACCATCGGTTCCGTTCACGCGAGTTGGACCGGCGGAATCGAGGTGCGTGGCCTGAAGATCAAGAACGACAACGTGCAGTTCGCGGAGGAGTCGTTGATCGAGATCGAGAGCGCGCGCATCGAGCAGCCCCTTTGGACACTGCCCGGCGACGAACCGCTGCACATCGTGCTCGACCGGCCCGTGATCCGGCTGGAGGAGCAGGCGGGATTGACCAACTTCGACGAGTGGCACGCGGCGCTCACGAAGCGATTCGAACCGCGGCCGGCGCCTCCGCCCGAGCCGCGCGAACCTCCGCGCACCGCGGACATCAAGCACAAGGACGGCGCGGTCCCGCTTCGGCGCGCGCTGCCGCGGCCCGTTGGTGGGGCACGGCTCCTCGCGCCGGGCGAGGCGTCCGCGCTGTTTGGGCTGGACCGATTGAACCTGGACATCCGGCACGATGCGCGCGGGCTTCGCATCGACCTCGACGCGTCGATCGTGGCGGCCGAGGAGCGTGGCCACGTGAAGGCATCCCTCGTGCCCGGCACCGACGAACTAACGATCGACGCGGCCATTCCGATGCGGCTGCTCGACGCGATCCTGACCAAGACCGGAACGACCGGCCAACTGCGCATCGAAGCCGCCGGCGCCAAGCACGACCGCGGTGTTCGAATCGAGGGGAAACTGAACCTCTTGGACTTTCATCTCCCCTTCGATGTCGAGGGCGTTCCCGCGGAAGCGGAAGCGACCTGGAACGTGACCATCGACCGCGGCACCGTCCTCCTCGAATCTCTAAGAGTCTCGGCCGAACAATCCACCGTGAATCTCATGGGGCAGCTTGATCGGTCGACCGATGCGTTCACCATCGGCGGCTCCGCGCGTCTCGACCTGGCCCGCGCCTGGCAATTGCTCGGCGACCTCACGGGACTCGACGACGCAAACATCGGAAGCGGCATCGCATACCTCGAGGATCTGAACGTGGCATACGGCGGGCCGGATGACGTCTCGGCCTCACTCTTCGTACGCGTGTCCGGTCTCGAAGCCACTGGGTTCACAGAGACTCCGGTCGTCGCGTCCGAGGCCGCGCTACGCGTGGAAGCATCCATCGATGGCAAAAAGGTCATTCTGAACGAACTCACTTTTGGGGATTTGCAGCTGTCCGGCGAGGCGACGCGCGAGGGCGACGCGGTGCGTTGGAAGGAGGCCAATCTCCAGGGCAAGGTCGAGCTGACACCGTTGCTCCTGGAGTTGGCCGGCATCGACCCGGCGGAGCGCCCCATCAAGGGAACCGCGTCCATCCGGGCGAACCTCGCGCGCAACCCAGACGGCACGCCCGCGATCCGTCTCTGGACGAGGGTCCGCGAACTCGAGGTCGCGATCCCCAACGAGAGAGGGAAGTGGAGCGGTCCCCATGACGTCATCTTCGACGCAAATCTCTCGCTCACGGGCTGGCCGGCACGGCCCGAACATCTCACCGGCAACGCCACGCTGCGCCTTCCCGCCCCCGACGGGACCGATGCCCTCTTCACCGCCGAGGCGGTCGACATCAAGTTGGACGACCAACGAGCGACCGCTGGTTTCTCTATCCACACGACGGACTTGGCACAGATCCGGGCGCTCGCGAGACCGTTTGTCGCGGACGCGCTCCCGGACTTCGCCGGCGACGTCGTCGTAACCGGATCTTGCGAGCTGCGGGCTCCGGAGTGGCCCGCTCGCGTGCTGGTGTTCGACCACGGAGAGGTGCAAATCCAATCCAAGGAGTTGATCTTCCGAGACGACGACGGCGAGAGGTTCCGCGGTCGGCTCGAATTCGAAAGTGGGTTCCGAAGAAAGGACGAGGGTTCCGCACAGCTCTGGATCGAGGGCACGTCCTTGACCTTGTCGGAAGGTGATAACCGTATCGAGATCCGAAACGGATACGCGAGCCTGCCGCTGGACCGGAACACAGAGGACCGGGCAGACGGCGCCGCGGATGTCGCGATCACCGTCGAGCGCAAGTATCTTTCCCGCTTTGTGGACGGGCTCAAGGAGACGTGGCCCGACGGCGTACTCAGAGCTTCGGCGCACGTTCAAGTGGCCGACCCCACCGGCACCGACAAATCGCGCGACGGCAGAGTTGCCGTGGACGCAAAGGTCTCCACGGATCAGCTCTTGTTGATATTGGGCGCGACGGACCGGATCGAGTCGAAGCTGGCCCGGATCGACGTCCAAGCGAGCGCGTCGCGCGAACTGCTGCGCCAAGTGTTCCTCGGATTGCCCGCGTCGACCGAGCATCGCGAACGGGAGACGGTCGAACTCCACCATTTCGAGGCCAAACTCGACACGGTGGAACTCGAACTGAACGGACAGATCCGCGACGTGCGCAAGCGTCCCAACTTGCAGGCCAACGTCTCAGCTGAGGCCAACGGTTTCGACTGGACCCTCATGGACTCCGATCTGCGGATCCCTCAGCGCATCGTGGCAATCGGGCGCATCACCGAATCGGTTCCTGAAAACGGCGAGGACGGGGAGGTTCACTTCTCGCTCACTGGCCAATTGGAAATCGAGGAGGCGCACTACGACATCGTGGACGTCTTCGGCGGATCCGGCGACGTCCACCTCCACGGGAAACGCTCCCCCTACTTCTACCGTTGGAATCGCGAGCTTGATCTCAAGGCCAAGAAGATCGTGTTCGATGGCCAGGCGATCGAGCAGGTCACGCTGCGAGAGTCGGTCCGGTCCGAGGACAAACCGGGCGGACGGTACCACTCCCGAAGTGGCATCGTCCTCACGGTTCGCGAGACGCTCATCGGAAAGGAGAAACTGGCCAGGATCCAGTTCAACGGGACCGCGAACCTCAACGAGATGATGCACGTCAGCACGACGCCACCGAACGTGACGGGGCGGCTCGAGGTCGGCGGTGTGCATCTGCTTCGCGGTATTTCGACCAACCTCGAGTTCACGGGCGACAAGGTGAGCTTCGAACAATTCGACGCAGGCATCAACCAAGGCCGCATGACCGGCTCTGCGACACTGGAACTCCCGGGATCCGTCGACGGCAACAAACCGCCAATCGAAAAGGAGAAATGGCGGATCAACCTCCGGCTGCAGGACGTCGCCATCTTCAAGGGACTCGGAGACAGCGTGCGCTACGTCGTCCCCATCGTGCACCGGGGCCCGGAAATCGACAGCAAGCTGACGGGCAAGTTTGCAGGCAACATCCGCCTGCACGGGGAGGGTTTTTCGTCCGCCGATCTGAAGAGATCGCTCGGCGGCGAGGGTGAATTGCATCTCCGGGACTTCGTCGTGACCGGCTCCCCTGTATTGAAGGTCCTCACATTGCAGATGCGCCATCTCTTCTCCGGCTCGAAATACAACTTCGAACGGGCCGATGGTCGCTTCGAGATCAAAGACGGCAAGGTGCGAATTCTGGACGAGCTTTCCATTCAGGGGCCGATGAAGCTGCGGTTGACCGGCTACGCCACCCTTGGCGGTAGGCTCGATTTCGTCATCCGCCACAACCGCCTGATCCCGCTCACGCTGAAGGGCACGTTCGACGACCCCAAAGTCCGCGTGAAACGGATCCTGCCGCGCCCGTTCAGGTGACCCGCGGCCACTCGCAAACAGCAACTGCAACGGCCTTGCCACTGCGAGACTTGCGGGCTCCGATCCCGTGCGGTTGCGAAGCGGTGACACTCGGCGGGCAGACTGGCCCCGTGAGCAGGAAGGTGCCTGGCCGAAAACCCGCAATCCAAGGGGATTCGGGCTCGTCGTGCCCTAAATGGGGCACCATAATTCGTGCCCTTTTCGGCCGGAGTTTTCCTACTCTGTCGCGCTGGTTTGACCGTTCGGCAGCGGTCTTTGGGTTCGTCTTAGGGCAGGCTCCGTCGTGGAGCAGGGCGCCGTCGGGATTCCGAAGTCCGCACAGTGATCTTTGCCCAACGGCTGACGCCGTTGGAGTCAAGAGAGGGCCCGAGATGCATTGCAGCCTTTGGGGTCGGCATCTGCGTCTCTCCGTGGTCGCGTTTTGCGGCCTCCTTCTGATTCCCGCATGCGCGGGAAAGAAGGAGACCGTCGCGGGTTCGGAGTCGCAGCCGGTGACCGAGGGATCCGCGCAGGCGGAATCCGACAAGCTCGATGACTTGGTGGAACGCCAAGCGCTCCAACGCGAGTTCGCAGATGTGGTCTATCGAAAGCGGATGGACCAGGCGCTGGCGTACCAACGCGCGAACCGCATGCAGGACGCGCTCAACGCATGCGACGACGCGTTGCGCCACCGGCCCGATTCGGTCGAAGCGCTCGCGCTCCAAGCCGGCCTGCAGCGCGCGCTCGGAGTGCGCTCCGGCATACGCGACCAGATCACCGTTCTCAGCGAAGAGGCGCGCGCCCGGCACGACCAGCAGCTGGTGTCGATTCGCAAAGCGTTGGAACGCGCCCACACGCATGCCAACGCCAAGAACTTCGACGTCGCTCGCAAGTCCTATGAGGACGCGCTCTTCATCGTGAACACCGCGCCGCAGCCGACCGCAGTGCTGAGCGATCTGGGTCAGCAGGCCACCGACGGCCTCGCGGATCTCGCCTTCCTGGAGGAGAGCGAGGCGGAGCGGCGCGAAGTCGCCGACGCGCGGCTTGCGATCGAGCGCATCGCGCGGGAGGAAGAAGCCGCGCTGATCGAGGCGCGCGACCGGCGTGCGATGCTCTTGGCGGCCGCGATCGACCGCTTCAACCTGGAGGCCTGGGAGCAGGCGGCGGAATATGCGTCGCAAGTTCTGGCCGAGGAACCGGACAACACCGTCGCGCAGCAGATTCTGACCAACGCGCGACAGGCGCGCCAAAGCGACGTCAACAAGGCGCTCATCAACGACCTGAAAGAGAACTTCCGCAAGTGGAAGGTGGAAATCGAGCGCACGAAGGTCCCGCAGGGTGAAATCCTGCAATGGCCGTCGCAGAAGTTCTGGGACAAGATCACCGCGATGCGCAAAGCCGGCCGCCGCCTCGGCGCCGGGGGGCACGAACTCACCGAGGAAGAGAAGCGACTCGACTCGGTCCTGGATGACCGGCGGCTGGACATGCCGTTTGTGGATCCGACGCCGTTCCCGCAGGTGATCCAGTTCCTGAACGCCGCGACGGGCGTCAACTTCTTCGTCGATCCGCGCGCAAAGGAAGACCTCGACTCGGTCGAGATCACGCTGCAGGTCAAGAGCACGACCCTCCGCACCGCGCTCGAGCTGTTGCTCAAGCAGGCATCGCCCGAGGGCGAGATCGTGCATCAGCTCTCCGGCAACGTGGTCCGGATCATCAAGAAGGAGCACCTGCCGCGCAACTTCGTGCTGCATGTGCACCCCGTTGCGGATCTGACGACGCCGCTCACCGACTTCCTGCCGCCGGACATCATGCTGATCGGCGTCGATGAGGAAGCGGAGACGCCGCTGTTCGGCGGTGTGGCCGAGGAAGGCACCCCGCAACCGTTCGGCACCATCGACGAGCTCATCGAGCTGGTCCGGAGTTCCGTGCAACCGGAGGCGTGGGAAGACCCCGCGACCATGTCGGCGCAGCGCGCCTCGCTTGTCGTCTACAACACGCCGGGGATGCAGAACGAGGTTGCGGATTTCCTCGACGACCTGCGCGGTTTCCTCGGCATCGTTGTCACGATCGAGACGCGGTTCCTCACGATAACGGACGCGTTCCTGCGCGACGTCGGTGTCGACCTGCGCGGCCTCGGCGGAACCAATGGCGGCGCCCTCGCGGTGTTAGACGACGTGACATCGGGACTCATCAGCAACGCGAGTGCCGCGTTGGATAACAGCGGCCCCGGCCTCGGCTCGGGCGGTGCGGCGACCAGCCCGTCGTCCGGACTGTTTTTCAACGACGGCGGCGACGGCGACTTCCGTGGACGATCGGAGAACATCAGCACGGTGCCGCTCGGGACGATCCTCTCGGCACTCGGCGGCGGAACGTTCCAAATGACCTACATCGGCGGCATGCAGATCTCCGCGATTCTGCGCGCCACCGAGAAGAAACTCGACTCGCGGCGCATGGTCGCGCCGACGGTGACGGTCTACAACACACAGCGCGCGAACATCTCGGTCGTCAATCAAATCAGCTTCCTTCAGGACTTCGATGTCGAGGTGGCGCAAACCTCGTTCATCGCCGACCCGGTCATCGGTGTCATCCAGGACGGACTCGTGCTCGACGTGCGTCCGGTTGTCAGCAACGACCGCCAGTTCGTGACGCTGACGGTGAACGCGGGGGTCACGAATCTTCAGATTCCCATCGAGACCTTCGAGACGGACCTCGGCCAATCGGTCGGCGTGCCGCGCTTCCGTGGCAGCTTCGCAGCGCGGCCGCGGCGCGTGACGATCCAGCTTCCCGAGATCGACCTCACGTCTACGAAGAGCACGGCCCGCGTGCCCAACGGCGGTTCACTTCTCCTGGGCGGACTCAAGACAATCAACATCACCGACTCGAAGATCGGCACACCGATCATCTCGCAGATCCCGGTGCTGAGTTTCCTCTTCAGCCGCCAAGGCAAGTCGGAGGAGACCTCGCATCTGATGATCATCATGACGGCGACGATCACGGATCTGCAGCAGCAGACCGGCGAGATCTACGGGAAAACCTCCTCGGGCATCGTCGAGCTGGGTTGACGGGAATCCAAACACCGCTCGGCTGCAGCGTGAGCAGCCGAGCGGTGAGCTCGATCCCAAAAACCAAAGCGCACCTGCGTAGTGTCGAACAGGATCGTTTGCGGGCCGGATCATTTGGCCGAAGATCGAGCGGCCCTTAGACTCTCGAACCTCACGGCAGCGGTTGGCGGGCTGGTGCCCCCCACGGATTTCAAATCCGATGTGCCTGGTTACGCCAGGTAGGTAGGTTCGATTCCTATGCGTTGCCGCCACTCTTCATCGCGCGAAAGCCCGCCGTGTAGGCGTACTTGCCGTTGAACAGATGCACGGCCGCGAAGCCCCGGGTACGCCAAAGGTACGTTAGCCGGTCTGCGTTTCGCCTTCCGGCATCGTCGTCGCGCTGAAGTCGAGCGCGTCAACCGCGCGACGCTTCGCCTCCGATCGACCGCGCAGATACAACGCCGTCGTGCCGATTGTGGTGTGCCCGAGCAGCTCGGACAGGTCGCGGATCGGCCCCTCGTAGAGGCTGGCAAACGTCCGCCGCAGGCTATGCGGTCCGTTCAAGCCGCGCCCTTCGAGTCCCGCCCGCACCAGCGTTCGGTGCCAAAGCCCGCGCGGGAAACCGTTGTAGGGCGTCCCCCTCCTGCTCAAGAACACATGGCCTCCGGCGCACCAGCGCCCCGCCTTCGCCTGCGCCTCGCGCAACTCGACAACTCCTTCGCAAGGTGCGGGTGCAGCGGCACATCGACCGCCTTGCCCGTTTTTTTCCGCGAGAGCGCTTGAACCAAGATCGAGGCGGGTCGCACCAGGATCACCTGGCGCCGAATCCGCACCGAAGTCGCTCCGCAACAGGATCATCTCTTGTGCGGAAGCTCTGGGATCGCGACGACCTGCGTCAGGACGCCCACGGTCCCTGGTTGGACTTCGAGCGTAAGTTTGTTGCCGCCACGCAGGAGCTCCAGCTTGCGCGGGCCGTCCGCTTGACTCGTCAGCAACTGGAGCGGAGCCTCGTCCAGCCGGACGCCTCCATAGGTCAGGAGGACGTCGCCGGGGCGGAGGTCGATGCGCGCCGCTTGGCCTTGCGGATCGATCTGCTCCACCCGAAGCCAATAGGGGAGCTTGGCGCCGTCGAGGCTCCAGCAGGTGGACTTGAAGAAGGGCGTTCCCTCGATCGGTTCCGACGTCTTCCTCGCGTAGCCGTGCACGCCCATCGTCGGCTTGCCCTCGGCATCATGCCAGATCTCTTCCGTGATTCGGGCGTGTTCGTCGAATTTCAGGTGCACGCGGAAATTCGAGTCGAACAGACGTTTTTCGCGCATGTTGCCGAGCTCATCGGCGTGCGTGGTGAAACGATGGAAGCCGTGGGCGACCTCGTTGTTCCAGACGGGGGTAGGCTTGCCGTCCGCGTCGAAGAAGTTCGCCTCGATCACGATGGCGTGCGCGTCGTATTGCGCCGTGAAGCGGTGAAACTCCCCCGGTGCGATCGGCTTGTCTCCGGGTCCGAAGAACCCCTGCTCGATCTTGTTTCCCCGGCCGTCATAGGTCTGCTTCATGGTGCTGTTGTCCAGAGCGAATCGGACCTGCGCGATCAGTCGGTTCCGCGCGTCGTACCGCGCGGTGATCCGGTGGGGCCCTTCCGGCGCGATCGGCGTACCGTCGGGTCCGAAATACGACTCGTCGATCTGGTTCCCTCGGGCGTCGTGACCCATGACGGTGCGGATCAGGGTGCTGCCGTCTAGGCCGAAGAGAACCTGCTCGGTCGTTCGATCCCGCGCGTCATAACGCGCGGTGGACCGATGGTGCCCTGCCGGCGCGATCGGCACATCTCCGGGCCCGAAAAACGTGTACTCGATCTCGTTCCCTCGTTCATCATGCTCGCCGCGGATGCGTTGCAGGATCGCGTCGTCCGGACCGTATTGGACGAGGCCTGTCATCAGGTCACGATCGTCGTAGCGGAACCCGACTCGGACGCATCCGAACATTGCGCTGATCGCTCTCTCGCCGTTGTTTCCGAAGAACGCGACCTCTTCTGCGTTGCCGCGCTCGTCATACGTTCCCGTCATGCGTGAGTACCCGCCAGTGGTCAGCGTCCGATTGCCGTCGACATCGAAGTAGCTCTCCGCGATCGTGTTCCCGCGCGCGTCGTACTCGAGTGTCTGTGTCGCGTATCCTTCGCCGTTCAGGGCTCTTTTGGAGTCGATGCCGAACATCTCGCGCGTGACCTCCAGGCCGCGCTTGTCGAACACGGAACGCAACTCGCAGATCCCGGTCTGATTCAGTGTCCTCTTCCCGTCGAGACCGAAGTAGCGGACTTTTACGACGCGCCCGATTTCGTCGTAGTCGGTGCGGACCTGGAAGATACCCTCCGCGGTCAGCGTCTTGTTGCCCTCGGTGTCAAAGTGGTCTTGCTCGATGACGCTTCCCCACCGGTACTTCCGCGTGACGCTGGCGAATCCCCCGTTGGTCAGCGTGGGCTTCCCGGCGATTCCCAGGTAGCTCTCCTCGATCGGGTTTCCAACGTCGTAGATCTCCTCCACCCGGGCATACCCGTCCGAGTTCAGGGTCGGATTCCCATCGACGTCGAAGAACGCACGCGCGGTTTCGTTTCCGGAGGAGTCGTACTCCATGCGCAGACGGAAGACTCCCTGTTTGTCGAGCGTCTCGCGTCCCTGCGTGTCGTAGTGGGTTTGCTCGACGAGCCGGCCTTGCTCGTACTTCATGGCAATCCGGGAGTATCCGTCCTTGCAGAGCGTCGGCTTCCCGTCGGCTCCGAAGAACGACTGCCCGGTACGGTTTCCTTGATCATCGTAGGTCGAGCGCGCCTCCGCGACCCAGTTCAGGTCGCGCGTCCGCTTGCCGTCCGGACCGAAGTAGGTCTCCCGGACCCGGTTTCCGTCGCCGTCGACTTGGAAGCGGGCGCTGGCAACGCCGTTGTTGAGCGCGGGAGTTCCATCGACATGCTCGTATCGCTCTTCCACTTGCGTCCCGCGTTCGAATCTCGCGCGAATCAGGACCAAGATCGGCTTGTTCTCCGCACCGTAGAGCTTGCGGGAGATGACGTTGCCGCGCTCGTCGTGGGACAGCTCTGCCCTGGCGAAACCGTGGCTCGACAGGAGTAGTCGGCCTTTCGTGTCGAAGAGAGCGATCTCGATGATATTGCCGACCTCGTCGTATCCGACCGTCGGCCTGTGTCCGAAGTCCGGGTGGACGACGGGCTCCTGGTTGCGTCCGAATAATTGCGCCTCCGTGAACCCCCAAGGGCCTTCGGTCGTCGTCAACGACACGACGCCGTATTGCATGGGGGTCGGTGTTCCGTCCGCTCCCAGGTTGGTCGCCTCCTGGCGGCTTCCGTCTGCGTTGAACGTGCTCCGAAAGCCGTGACTTCCCTCCGCGTCCGGAACCGTGTTGCCCCGCGAGTCGAGATACCGGACCTGGATGTCAAGGCCGTCGTCGGAGCGCGTGTACTCCACGAGCGACGCGCCCGAAGGAGCCCGTGGCGTCGGCAGCCAATTGGGGTTCTTGAAGCCGGCCCTCACGACCTTCTGGCGACCGGTGGCGGGCGGGAAGCTGAGCACGTAGACGGATCGACCCCGGCGATCCGAAGCCGCCGTGTGCACCAGGTTTCCGTCCTCGTCGTACTTGAACTCGAAGGCGCACTCGCTCCGGTGTTCCTCGGACTCCTGCGTCAACGCCATGAACTCCGCGCCGGCCGTCGGCGGCACCAGGTCGCCCCAACCGTTGATGCACTCGACGCGAAAGACCTTCCCGAGTTGGCCGCGGCGGTAGAAACGATAGGTCTCGGCTCGTCGTTTCTGCTGTTCCTCGGTGACCTGGCGGAGGCCCTCGGGCACGCTCCAGCGTGTGATGTAGGTCGCGAAGTACTCCGTGTGCGTGGAGACGTAGGCGTCGCGATACCAGAGCGTGGCCGCCACCGCGGCCAGCGCCAAAACAACGACGGCGCCGCTGATCGCCAGGCGCCGCCTGCGGCGGGATCGACCGCGTTTGAAGGAAGCCTCGACGAATTCGGTTTCGACCCGTCCGAGGCCCGAGGCGGGATCGCCGGCGATCGCCTTCGCCTCGACGAGCGACGGCCCCGGCGGCAGCAGGTAGTCCTGCGCCCTTTCCTCCTCCTGCCAGATGGCGGCGCCGGCGGCGATGCGTGCGCGGGCGTGAAGCGCCTCGTCGTTTTCTTCGATCCAGCCGGCGGCGCGCGGCCAGTGGTGCAGGAGCGCCTCGTGGGCAACGCTGAGCACCGGCTTTTCGCCGTCGACGCTGGTGACGAACAGCCGCGCCTGGACGAAGGCGTCGATGACGGCCTTGCGCGCGGGGTCCGCCGCCAGCGGCTCGAGGTCCGCCTTGCGGCGCGCGACCAGGTGCACTTCGCCCAGACCCAGGTTCACCAGCGCGCCCAGGATCGCGGGCAAGGTCTGCTTGCCTTGGGCGTCGAGGGACGCGTAGACCTCCTCCGCGCGCGTGGCCAGGGCGCCTTCCAGTCCACCCAGGGTCTCGTAGGACTGCATGGAAAGCAGGCCGGAGTCGGAGCAACGTTTGTAGAGCTCCTCCAGAGCGAACTCCAACAGGGGCAGCGCCTCGGGATCGGCGGCGGCGGCGTCGCGCAGCAACTCGTCCAGGGACGCGTCGGTTTGCGGGTCCTCGTCGAAGCGCAGCCCGGCCATGCGCGCGGGCTGACGGATCATCTGGCCGATCTCGTGCGGCGTCGGTGGCTGCAGATCGAGCTGTCCCGACGCTCCTTTCATCTGGAGGAACGGGTCCAGCTCCGAAAGCTGCGGATAGAAGTCGCTGCGGAGGGTTGCGACGACCCAGACGCGGCCGCTCGTAACCAAGGCGAGCAGCGCTTCGCCCAGGGCTTGCCTTCGCTCCGGCGTGACGCGCTCGGCTGTGAAGAGCTCCTCGAGCTGGTCCAGGAGCAATGCGATCCGGGCCCGCGGCGCTTCGGGCAGCTTCTCCTCCCGCTGGACCTCGTTTGCGGCCTGCGTCAACGCGCTCTTGATCAAGGGCGCGACAGCCTTGGGCGAGTCACGAAGAAGCTTGGCGAGGTCCGTCGCGTCGGTGCCGCCGGCCGCGATCTCCGGTAGTGCCGACTCCTGTAAGAGGGCTTGCGCGAGACCTTCGAGCAGATCGCCATCGGCGTCGGTGGGCCGGAAGCTGGCGCGCCTCCACAGTCCGACCCCTTCGATCACGCCGGAGCACGTGAGCGCCGGCAGGATGCCCGCACGCGCCAGCGAGCTCTTGCCGCAGCCGCTGGGACCGGTCAGAAGGAGAAACGGATTCCCGTGTTGCGCCTGAATGCGAAGCCGTTCCAGCGCCTCGCTCGCTGCCGCGGTGCGTCCGCAGAAGATCGGGGCGTGCTCGGCCTCGAACGTCTCCAGCCCACGGAAGGGCGAGCCCTTCTTCCAGATCGGGGCGAGAGACTGCGCGGGAGAGGCCTCGGCTTGAATGACCAGCCGCGAGCCGATCAACTTCCGCAAATGTCCGTCGACAAGCTCCTCGAACTGTGCGGGCTTCTCGAACTCGTGAGAGGCGGCCTTGAAGGAACCTTGCTCGTCGAGAAACCACTTGTCGATGAACCTGTCCAGGGCCTTTTTCTGGGCGAGACGCTCGAGCACTTTCTTCTCGTCGTCCAGCTCAAGGGATGCGGTTGCGGTCTTCCGGTAGACCAGCAGGTCGGGGAGGCCACGTCGTCGGCAGCTCTCTCGAGCGTCCTCGAACTCGAACTCCGTTCCCGACTGGTAGGTTGTGCCGTCGGGACGATGGATGTCCGCGGGCAGACGCGTGCCGAGGCGGGACCAGAGGATGCAGATGACGACGTCGGTATCCGCCGGACGCTGGAGTTGCTCCTGGAAGGACTGCGTCGCGCGAAGGGGCTCATGCTCCCAGAAGATCGCTTCGAGCGTGACCCGGCCGGTGAACTCGTACTGAAGGCGCTCGATGACCCGGCCGATAAGCCGCCGCTCCTCCTCGACATCGCCGGGCGACGAAACGAATATACGGAGCGTCAACATCTACGCGTCTCTTCGCTGGCGGAGTTCCTCCGCCACCATTTCCAACTACTCAGTATGGCTTTCGCGAGCCCTGGGGGCAAGTGACTGCCCCCGTTTTCAGTACCAGTGTCTATGTTAGTCCAGCCGTTGTTGCAAGAGCTTCCCAAGGCAGGCGGAGCGTAGCGGAGCCTGCCTTGGAGGCGAGCCGCGCGACCGGTGCCGGCGGTGGGTAGCCGAGCGCGCTGTGGGGCCGGATCTCGTTGTACTCCTCGCGCCACCATTCGATCAGCACCTGCGCTTCCTTGAGCGTGTAGAAGATCTCGCCGTTCAAGAGCTCGTCGCGCAGCTTGCCGTTGCCCCACACTCCGGGCAGCGGCGGGCCGCCGCGGGAATGGTCTCGAGACCGGCAACGCAGGCGCGGTGCGAAACCGGATGGCTCGCACCTGCTGAGTCGCCTTGGACAGTAGGCGGCGTCATGGCACGTTGCCTCCTCCGACATTCATGTCCTGCTTTCGACTGTATCCCGCTGGCCCTCCTTGCGTCAACGAAGGCTGAACCGGCCTTTCCGCCCATCTCGCCAGAATTCGGCGTTCGAGCCCTTCCGTGCGCACCGTGGCGGTCGTCGCGCAGACGAAGGTGTAGAGGTTTCATGGCCGCATACCGCCTCTCTATTTGCTCCCCGGCCGTTTGAGCGGATCATGTCTGGCATGAGCGGAAGCAGCTACACCGAGACCGGCGTCGATACCGACCTGGCCGCGAGCGCGGCGGCGTCTTTGGGGAGCATCCTCGCGGCGACGGCCTCGTTCCCCGATGACGCGGGACAGCCGATGGTCGAAAACGGCTACTACGCGAGTGCGCTCCGCCTGACGGATGAGCTTGCGCTGGCGGTCTGCACCGACGGCGTCGGCTCCAAGCTGCTCGTCGCGGAGGCGATGGGCAAGTACGACACCGTCGGCATCGACTGCATCGCGATGAACGTGAACGATCTCATCTGCATCGGCGCGAAACCGATCACGATGGTCGATTACGTCGGGGTCGAGCACCTCGACGCGGAGGTGATGGCTGCGGTCGGCCGTGGGCTCGTCGAAGGGGCGCGCCAATCGTCGATCTCGATTCCCGGCGGCGAGACCGCGCAGCTACCCGAGATGATCCGCGGACACCAACCCGGCAAGGGCCTCGACCTCGTCGGCACGGCGGTCGGCGTGCTCCCCGTCGATCGCGTCAACTGCGGCAAGGACGTGGCGCCCGGAGACGTCGTCTTGGGACTCGCAAGCAGCGGTCTGCACAGCAACGGTTACACCCTCGCCCGCCACGCGCTGCTCGAAAAGGGCGGCCTCGACCTGGCGGCGCACCACGAAACGCTCGGCCGCACGGTCGGCGAAGAAATGCTCGAGCCGACACGCATCTACGTGAAAGAGGCGATGGCGCTCTGGGAGTCCGACGTCCCCGTCAAGGCGATGCTGCACATCACCGGCGACGGGCTCCTGAATCTCACGCGCGTGAAGTCCAAGGTCGGCTGGTGCCTCGACACGCTTCCGGAACCGCCCGCGGTCTTCCGGCTCGTGCAGGAACTCGGCGCGGTGGACATCGCGGAGATGTACCGCGTCTTCAACATGGGCATCGGCTTCTGCGTCGTGGTTGCTCCGCAGCATGTCGAGGCGGCACAGACCGTGTTGCAAACCGCTGGCAGCGAGTCCACGGTGATCGGACGCGCGGTCGCCGAGCCGCCCGAAACCGTCCAGCTGCCCCAGCACGGGCTGACCGGCACGGGCACGGCGTTTCAGGCTTCGAGCTCCGGGTAGAGCCCGGGTCGCGCTTGTTGCTCCGCCCCGTCCATCACGCTTCTCAGCCTCGCGAACCTGTCTTGGGCGGACCCTAATTTGCGATGATGACGCCCGTGAGCGCATCAAACGACACCAAGCCGCAACCCACCCGCCGCGGCCTGCTCTCGCGCGGGCTCGCGGCCGCCGCCGGCTGCCTTGTCGCACTACCCGCCGTCGGCGCGCTGCTGGACCCGCTGTTTCGGAGCGCCAAGGAGAAGTGGCGCGACCTCGGTCCGGCCGCCGATCTCGCGGACGGCGCGACGAAGCGCTACCTGATCGAACGGCGCGCCGGCTGGCAGGCCGTTCAGGAGCCGATCTTTCTCGTGCGCCGCGGCGAGGAGATCCTCGCGCTCTCATCAGTGTGCACCCACCTCGGTTGCCGCGTGCGCGCGCACAAGGACGAGTTTCGCTGCCCCTGCCATCAGGGCGCGTTCACAAAAGAGGGCGAACCGCTGCGCGGACCGGTGACGGAACCGTTGGCCCGGTACACGACGCGCATCGAGCGCGACCGAATCCAGGTACGCCTGTGAGCGACGCGCGCACGGCCAAACTCCCCCATCTCGGAACGCTGGCCCTCGCGGTGGCCGCGCTGGGCCTGCTGAGTGGCGGGTTCCTCGCTTTTTTCTACGCGAACACACTGGAGTCAGCGCGCGATTCCGTCGCCTATCTTTCGGAGGAGGTCACCGGCGGCGCGCTGCTGCGCGGCATGCACCACTGGTGCGGGTCGATCGCGATCGTGCTTGCGGGGTTGCACGCGCTGCGGGTCTTTTGGCGCGGCGGCCACAAACGACCCGGTCACCGGCGCTGGATTCTCGGCGCCGCGATCCTGTTTGTGCTCGTCGGATTCGCGTACACGGGATACCTGCTGCCCGGCGACGAACGCGCGTACACCGGCCTTGGTGTGATGGCGGGCGTGGCGGAGTCGACACCGGTCGTCGGTGAATCGGCGGCCGCGGTTCTGCGCGGCGGCGAGGTCGTTTCGAGCGCGATGGTCGCGCGCATCTACGCGGTGCACGTCGCCGTGTTGCCGGCACTGTTGTTGATACTCGTCGTGGCGCTCGTGCTGGAGTGCCGTCGCGCGGCGTCAGGAGCGAGCGCAGCCGGCACTGCGGACGAGGACAGCAAGAGCGCACTTGCCTGGACGAACACCGAAGCCGCCTGGACGTTGGGTTTGACCGCGCTGCTCATCCTGCTCGCGATCGCGATGCCGCCGGCGCTCGGCCCGCGCGCGGACACAACGGGCGCCGGCAGCCCCGACGCCAAACCCGAGTGGTTCCTGCTCTGGGTTAACCTCCTGCTCAAACTCTCCCCGGGCGCGACGTTCCTCATCGGCGGCGTTCTGCCGGGCGCGCTCGCGGGCGCGTTCGTGATGCTGCCGTTTCTGTCTCGCGGCACGGAACGCGCACCGGCCAAGCGCCGCGTCGAAATCGGTGTCGTGGGACTAACGGCGGCCGCGCTGCTTTCACTGACCGTTTGGTCCCTCGCCTCCACGCCGCCGCCCGAGGAGGACGAACCGGCGACCGCCATCGGAGACGACATCACGCCCGAGGAGTTCGAGGACGTAGCGCAAAAGGTGATCAAGCGCTTCCGTTGCGCGCGGTGCCACACCGTCGACGGCGACCCCGATACCGGTGACGGCACCGCCCCTCCGCTCGATCGCGAGGGAAGAGACGGCGTGCCCCGATTCGGCGAGATCTACTCCCGCGCGTTCTTCCGTCTAAAGGTCGCCGACCCGATCCGCTTCTGGAACGACACGGGCATGACGTACACCCCAAAGTCCCGCAAACCGACCCCCGAACAACTCGATGTGCTGGAGCGGTTCTTCTTCCAGGACTACAAGCAGAGCGACTGAGCGTTCGCGGCGGCCAAAGAGGAACCACAGAGGCACGGAGACACGGAGGCCACCAGACGAGTCGCGCGCTACAACACAAGCCGGACGATTCCCTTGCGAAGCGCAGCGACGTTGAAGTTCAGAAGCAAGCCTGTTGAACAGCCACTGAGTCGCATGTAGGTCAGCAGCTGCGCCCAATGCACGTATTCTAACTTTGCCACGGTCTTGATTTCGACTACGACACGACTCTCGACGAGTATGTCGATTCGATACGCGTGCGCGAGTCGCTCGCCCTTGTAATCAGCGTCGAGTCCTACCTGCCTCTCGAAACCAACGCGCCTGAGCTTGAGTTCAAGGCACAGGCAATCCTCGTAGATTCGCTCCAGCAACCCTGGGCCTAGGATTCGATGCACCTCGATGGCAGCGCCGATCACTCTTCCGGTCAATTCCACGTTGGCATCAGGGCTCCTGCCCATGCCAAGCCAGGTGAGCTGTTCCCGCCGGCCTCCGTGTCTCCGTGCCTCTGTGGTTTGCCTTCTTCGCGCCGATGGGGTTCATCCCACCTACCGCCGTTCCCACTCGGCGATCGGGCCGGTCACCACCTTGAACAGCGGGTGCGCTTCGAGTTTACCGCGGCGTTTCGCGCGGTCCGGGCAGCGTTCCAACAGCTTGGCGCGCAGGTGCTTCCACTCGTATGCGAGCTGTTTGTCCGTCACGGCGATCGAGGTCCTGTCGCGCACGGGGCCCAGCTTTTTCTTGTCAAACGCGTAGCCGCGCTCGACGGCTTCGTCGTACACCGCGCGCAGGTACGCGTTGATCGCAGACAACGGCGTCGGGTGCTCCTGGAACCGTTGCAACTGCGGATGACCGCGATACGCCTTTGTCTTGCCGCGCAGGACCTGCCGGGCGAGCAGCGCCTTGCGCCACACCGAAACGAGACCGATCGCATCGAGATAGCGCGGGTGGATGGTCCAAAGTCGCACGGCACGTGTCCTCCGTTTTCACTCGCGCACGCTCTGGCCATCGTGCGCTTTGGCCAACTCGTCGAGAAACCCGTGCCACGCCTTGCCGAGGCCCTTTTCGCTCCCGGCCTGCACACAGTTGATCTGGACCATCCGGTAGCGGTTGAGAAACGCGATCTCATCGAGGATCGCGCGACGCGCGGTTTCGCGGCCGCGGCTCGGAACGCCGTCCGTCAGCACATAGATCGTGTCCACGGCATCGTCCTGCAGCGCCAAATCGATCGAATCGAAGAGGTTGGTCCACCCGCCCGGCGTCGCGGCTTCGATCCACTCGCGACACGAACGGCGCGCTGCTTTGGAGGCGGGCACGAGACGCGGTCGCCACGTTTCCGGCTCCGTGCGAAAGAGGATGACGTTGAAGCGGGCCCTGGAAGAGAGCTTGTCGAGCACTCCGAGAAGATCGCGACGAACAAGATCCCAGCGGCTCGTCCCGTTCGCGCCGGGAGCCGGTTTGAACATCGAGCGGCTCGCGTCGAGCACGAAGCTGAGCCGTCGTGACGAAACCGGCAACCTCCGGAAGTTCACGGTTGCGACGCTGCCCGCGTGGGTCGGCGCGCCGCGCGGCGGCTTCAGGGTGACGCCGGCTTGCGCGGAGCGCCACCAGTCGCGCCAGGCTCGTTTGTCGTCCGCGAGTCCCGCGCCGGTCAAAGACTCCAACGCCCCGAGCGCACGCGCGCGCAAGCGGCCCGGCGGCTCGCCCAAGATTTCGATCAGTGGCGCCACCAGGCTCTTTTCGAGCATGCGTTCCGATCGCAAGACGGCGGCCAGCCGCACCCGCCACGATTTGTCTTTCAGAAGGCCAGCGACGATATCCGGTTCACGAACGACCCGCGCGCACGCGATGCGAACCTCGACCGCCCGATCCCGCGCGAAGCGTTTTGCCGCGTCCGCGTCGGCGCCGATCTCGAGCGCGAGCGCGCGCATCCACGGATCGCGATCGGACAACGCCGCGGGAATCAGGCGCGTCGCCACCCGGCCCGTCGCCAGCGCCCGACGGCGCACGGACGGAGCCCGGTCCCCGATGAACTGCGACAAATCCTCCTTGCGCGCGATGAGCGCACGCAGCCCCTCCAGGCGCGCGCGCTCCCCACGGAGCCGCGCGATGGCTTGCGCGAGTTCGGGTCCCTCGTCGGGAGACCGCAGCGCGATCTCCTCGCGCACCACCCCACGCACGGCCGGCACCGAATCCTCGAGCAGCGACAAGAGGGCGACCCGCGCCTCAGATCCGGGAACGTTCCGAAGACTCCGCGCGGCTTGCATGCGAAGTTCCGGAGTTGGTGAGTTCCGCCAGCGACGAAACAGCTCAAGAGAATCGGCAGGGGTGCCCAGAACGGGCATCAAGGACAAGAGGGCGAAGGGTAGGGAGAGCATCATCGTATGGCTCCAAGGGCGTCAGCCGTTGGGCAAGAAAAGCGGGCGGGCCGCCCACTAGATGACGCGCGGTGGTTGCATCGTTCGTGAAACCCGGCGACGAGGCCGCTCCATCCCGTTTGCGCGCCAAGCCTCCAAAGCGCGCCAGCCGGTCTCATCAGAAGCCTGGCACTTCTTTGAACGGGAGGCGCTGGCGCGCGGATAGGCTCCGTCTGAGAAAACCCCTGGCTTCGATCGGCTGGATAGGCCCGTCAGCCGCCGTTCGCGTCCTAGCACTATCGACATTGGATAGAGGTTCGTCGGCGAACGACGCCTGACGGCGCTTCAACGGCGTCAGCCGTTGAGCCAGCAACACCGAACGGCGTCAGCCGTTGAGCCAGAGATGTCCCAACTCGATCTCGGGCCTGCGGGTTCTTCTCAGACGGAGCCTAAAACGAGATGCCGATGGAGGCGTAGAGGCCGTTCAGTTCGAGGTCGACTTCGAAGTCATCGAAGTTCGCCGAGATGTCCACCAACCGCCAGCCGGCGCGCGCAACGAAGATGTGAAGGAAGCGCACGCCCACGCTCACGCTCGCGTCTATGAGCCGGCCGTTCACGCTGCCGATATCGACGTCCAGGCCCATCACTTCACCTTCGATGAAGAATCGCCCGAACTCCGCGCGCACGACGACACCGATCACCGGGAACGGCAGCTCGTCCTTGTCGGAAATCGTCGGCTGGCCTGCCGCGGTCAGCTCGCCTTCCAGGCTGTAGTACTGCACGCCGACCTCGAGATAGAACGAGAACGGCTTCGGCTGGAACAGCGGGATCGCAAGGTTTAGCCCCGCGTTTTGGATCTTGAGCTTCGTATCGACCTGTTGGCTGACCGTGAAGTCCTGCCCGCTGAAGGAAAACGTGCGCGTGAGAACGTTGCTGCCCTCAAACTCCGTCGAGAAGAAGCTATAGCGCAGTGCAAGCGAACCGAGCCCGATCTGGCCGCTGGTGATGAAACCGTCTTCGGTCTCGTGGATGTCGAGGTCCTGGGACAGGCTGATCAAGTCGCCGCCGATACCCGATCGCACCGAACCCTCGAGGTCCGCACGCCACACACCGATCCTGGGCAACGCCTCGCCGAAGATGTCCACGATGCTGTTCACCTGGTGGGGTTCGCCGGAACTGAGATAGCGCAGTTCGCCGGGCCGCATCTCTTCCCGACGGAAGTAGTCGTCAAGCGCGAGCGGTAACGTGTCACGCACGGGCCGATCGAATGCGGGGCCCGCGGCCTCGGGTGCGTCGGCAGCCGCAACAGCGGCCAACCCGAGCGTGAATGCGGCGCAGGCGAGAAGACTTCGAAACATCGTGTCACCCCTTCGGGCGATCCGCGCCACGCTCCGCCGGTTTCAGCACATGCCGTGTTGGAACCGATCTAGGGGTGTGCGGATCCCCTGTTCGTTTTGTCGGGAGCCGACCCCTCGGGTCGGTCTCCACCGAATGGCCCATCGGCTAATCTGCCGCCGCTGCTTTACCGCCCGCCGCAAGGCCCAGTTCGGCCCCAACGGCCCGGAACCGCTCATCGAAACCGATGAAATGCGCGCGCTCAAGGCGCTCGACCGGCAATTCACCTACGTCGGCCTGGGCGTCAAAGCGTTCCTCTACGGGGCAATCTTTTACTGGGCGCACCAGAGTTCGACCGGTTCGGCCGTCCTCGACGGATTTGTCGCCGCCGACATCCTCACCTGGATCTTCTTCGGCTTTTTCGAATGGGAGTACCGCGGCTTCCAACTCAAGCAGGGTTCCGTGATCGAGGCCGGTCTGATCCTGCTCTATCTGACGCGCAACTCGCTCTTCGATCTCGCCGAAGGCCCCGAGGAGTTCGCGCTCACCTTCTTGTCGTTCGGCCTCTTCGCCACGATCAAGTCCACGCTTTGGGCCGGGGAACATGTGATTCAGGTCACCGGCGTGGGCGAATGACGCCCCCGCACGTCAAGTGGCAAGCGATCGCGTCGCGGTCACGGCCCAGATACGCCGCGCGCCTCTGAAGTAGAGAGCGCGCGCGCACGCACCGATCGCTGCGCCGGTCACGAAGGT
>JAZFYD010000053.1:0-17721 GCA_036443405.1 Planctomycetota bacterium | reverse complement strand
CAACCAAACCCGACCTTCCAGTTGCCACCGCGACGATACGCGGCCTCCCGATCCGTCGGCTCCGGGTAGTAATCGATCAGCAGTTGGTCGCGGACGCCCGCGGGCTTGCGCGCGATAGCCCAAGTCTTCCCCTGGTCGCGACTGACCCAGATGTCGCCATCGATGAGACGAATCCAGTCGCCGCCGAGGCCGCCGATTCGCTTGATGAAGTTGCGGTTGCGGTTCAGCGGGTACTGGAACACCGCCACGTCGAAACGCCGCGGGTCCCGGAGCAAATACCCGAGCTTGTCCACCAGGATCCGGTCGCCGTGCCGGGTGTCCCCCGCGGGGCCGAAGTGGTTTCCATAAAGCGTCGGCTTCATGGAGCCGGTGGGTATGCGAAACGCCTCGAGGCAGAAGTGCCGGATCACCAGCGCCATGGCGATGGCGACGGCAAACGCCTCGATGTTCTCGCGAATGACCGCGGCCACGCCCTTCATTTGCGCTTTTTCTTCTCGTCGCCGCGGCCCAGGACGGCCAGGAACGCTTCCTGCGGGATCGACACGTTGCCGACCTGGCGCATGCGTTTCTTGCCCTTTTTCTGCTTCTCGAGCAGCTTGCGCTTTCTCGTGATGTCGCCGCCGTAGCACTTCGCCGTCACGTTCTTGCGCATCGCCGAGATCGTTTCGCGCGCGATGATCTTGCCGCCGATCGCGCATTGGAGTGCCACCACGTAGAGCTGTCGCGGAATCGCCTTGCGCAGCGCGATGAGAATCTCGCGGCCGCGTGCCTGCGACACTTCGCGGTGGCAGATGACTGACAACGCGTCGACCTCGGTGCCCGACACGAGCACGCGCATCTTCACGAGGTCGGCCTTTTCGAAACCGGTCAGCTCGTAGTCCAGCGTTCCGTACCCGCGCGTGGCCGACTTCATCAGGTCGTAGAAGTCGAACACGATCTCGCTCAAAGGCATGTCGAAGGTGAGGATGACCCGCGACGCCCCGAGGTGTTCCTGGGAAACAAATCGACCGCGACGTTCGATCGCGAGCTTCATGATCGCGCCGATGGAGTCGGGCGGCACGAGAAGCTGGCAGCGCACCACCGGTTCGCGCAACTCCTCGATGTAGTTGGGGTCGGGTAGTTCGGCCGGACGCTCGATGCGCAGGACCTCACCCTCGTTGTTGAGGATCTCGTAGGTGACGTTGGGCGCCGTCTGGATGATCTCGACGCCGCTCTCGCGCTCCAAACGCTCCTGCACGATCTCGAGGTGCAGCAGCCCGAGGAACCCGCAGCGGAACCCGAACCCGAGCGCGTCGCTGGATTCCGGGTGGTAGGTGAAGGATGCGTCGTTTAGGTGCAACTTCTCGAACGCCTTCCGGAGCTCCTCGAAGTCCTGCGTGGTCGCGGGGTAGATCCCGCAAAACACGAGGGGCTTCGGCTCCTTGAAGCCGGCGATCGGCTCCACCTCTTCCTCGCCGGCGAGGGCGATCGTGTCTCCGATGCGCACGTCATCGAGTGTCTTGATGCCGCACGCCACATAGCCCACGTAGCCCGCCGAGAGCTTTTTGGCCGGCTTCATCTTGGGGCCGAAGACACCGACTTCCGTGGTCTCCTTGACCGCGCCGGTCGCGAGGAACCTGATCTTGGTGCCGCGGGTCAGTTCGCCGTCCAGGACACGCACGTACACGATGACCCCGCGGTAATCGTCATAGGTCGCGTCGTAAACGAGCGCCCGCAGCGCGGCGGCGGGATCCCCTTCGGGCGGCGGGACCTTCGTCTTGATCGCCTCGAGAATCTTGTCGACCCCCGAGCCGGTCTTGGCGGAGACGTGGATCAGCTCGGACGGGTCGATGCCCAGGCCGTGCTCGAGCTGCTCGGCGACCTCATCGAGGCGGGCCCCGGGCAGGTCGATCTTGTTGATGACGGGAATGATCTCGAGGTTGGCCTCGATCGCAAGGTAGGCGTTCGCGACCGTCTGGGCCTGGACCCCCTGAGCGGCGTCCACGAGCAGGAGCGCGCCCTCGCAGGCGTGAAGCGACCGGGAGACCTCGTAGGAGAAATCCACGTGGCCCGGGGTGTCGATCAGGTTGAGGGTCAACCCTTCGTGCATCATCTGGACCGCGCTGGCCTTGATCGTGATGCCGCGCTCGCGCTCCAGGTCCATGGAATCGAGGATCTGGTTGCGGAATTCGCGCTGCGTCACGGCCCCCGTGGCGAGCATGAGACGGTCCGCCAGCGTGGATTTCCCGTGATCCACGTGCGCAATGATGCAGAAGTTTCTGAGGTGGTTTTGAAGCAAGCCGACGATTATATGCTCGGCTACAAAACGTCCTCGTGCTCGGGGACCCGCTTTGCGAGGGCCTCCAGAGCGCGGCCGCGATGCGAGAGGGCGTTCTTCGCTTCGGGCTCCAGTTCAGCGAAGGTGCAGCCGCTCTCGGGGTGAAAGAAGATCGGGTCGTATCCGAAGCCGGCCGCGCCGCGACGGGTCGAGACGATCCGCCCCTCCACGCGCCCTTCGGTCTCGATCAACACCCGGTCGGGCAGCGCCAGGCAGCAACAGCACGCGAAATAGGCCTCGGGCTCGTCGAGCCCCGCTTCGCCGATTCTCTGCAGCAGGAGTTCGAGGTTGGCCTCGTCCGTGGCGTCTTCACCCGCATAGCGCGCGGAGCGCACGCCCGGTTCGCCGGAAAGCGCCGGGACCACGAGGCCGGAGTCGTCGGCGAGCACGGGCCCCGCGCAGAACGCGGCGAACGCCAGCGCCTTCTTGCGAGCGTTTTCCTGAAACGTCGCGCCGTCCTCCTCGACATCCGGCAAGGCAACCGCGATGACACCGCGCACGCCAAGCGGCATCAGGATGTTGCGCATCTCCGTCGCTTTCTTGGGATTGCCGGTCCCCAGCAGGATCACGCGCCCGATCCTTCAAACGCCATCTGCTGACGCGAGGTGACCGACGCGATGCCGAGGCGCGCGAGGCGCAGCATCTCCTGCAACTCGGCGTCGTCGAACGGTGCCGATTCGCCGGTGCCCTGAAGCTCGATGAACTTGCCCTCGCCGGTCATCGCCACGTTCAGGTCCACGCTTGCCGCTGAATCTTCGTGGTAGTCCAGGTCGAGGAGCGCCTGGCCCTTGACGATGCCGACCGAGATCGCCGCGATGCTCGTCGTGATCGGCCACGGCTCGATGCCGCGGGCGGCGAGCGCATCGTGCAGCGCGACATACGCGCCGTTGATCGCCGTCGTGCGCGTGCCTCCATCGGCCTGCAACACATCGCAGTCGAGCCAGACCGTCTTGTCCTTGAGCCGCTTGAGATCGACGGCCATGCGCATCGTGCGGCCGATGAGCCGCGAGATCTCGAGACCGCGCGAGTCGACCTTGCCGGTGCGGCCCTCGCGCGCCTTGCGACGATCCGTCGAACCCGGCAGCATCGAGTACTCAGCGGTGAGCCAACCCTTGCCGGAGTGACTCAGCCAAGGCGGCACGCCGTCTTCGACCGACGCGGTGCAAAGCACTTTGGTCGACCCGCAGGTGACCAGTACCGAGCCCGGCCGCTTGTCGTTGAAGTGGCGTTCGAAGGTCATCGGGCGCAGCTCGTCCGCGGAGCGTCCATCTTGTCGCATCCCAAGGCTTCTAACCGTGCCCAGCCGCTTTGGCAAGCGACGCGCCGTCAACGGGCCGAAAACAGCGAAGAACCCGGCGGCACGCAGCGAGACACCGGAACAACGCCGACGGTGGGCTTCGACGCCCGCGACGGACTTTTCAAACAGGGCCTAATCCGAGGTAGGCTCTGCTCTCCATGCGTTTCACCAAGATGGAAGGTGCCGGCAACGACTACGTCTATGTGGATCTGTTCGAGGAGTCGATCGATCTGTCCGACGCGCCGCAACTCGCGCGGGATGTCAGTGACCGGCACTTCGGAATCGGCGGCGACGGGCTCATCCTGCTGGCGCCCTCCAAGATCGCCGACGTGCGCATGGTCATGTTCAACGCCGACGGGAGCCGCGCGGAGATGTGCGGGAACGGCGTCCGCTGCCTCGCGAAGCTCGCGCACGATCGCGGCCGCGCGGCCAGCAACCCGATGCGTGTCGAAACCGACGGCGGTGTGCGGGATGTCGAACTGCGATTTCGCGACGGCGCCGTTTCGGGCGCACGCGTTTCGATGGGCGTGCCCGCCATGGAGTCGGCGCTCATCCCGGTCGTACTCGACGACGAGCCCGGGTTAGATGGGGAGCGCGTGGTCGACAGGCCGCTCGTGGTGTTGGATCGCACCTTTGCCATTACGTGCGTCTCGATGGGCAACCCGCACTGCGTCGTGTACGTCGACGATGTCGATGCGTTCGACGTCGCCCGGTACGGGCCGGCCATTGAATCCCACAAGATGTTCCCGGAGCACGCCAACGTCGAGTTCGTGCAGGTCCTCGACTCGGAGCGCGTCCGCCAACGCACCTGGGAGCGCGGCTCGGGCGAGACACTTGCGTGCGGCACTGGCGCGTGCGCGGCGGCGGTCGCCGGCCGGCTGACCGCGCGCGGCGGTGCGGTCACTCATGTCACGCTGCGCGGCGGCGAGCTCTTCCTCGAGTGGGACGGCGAAGGACCGGTCTTCATGTCCGGACCGGCCGTCGAGGTGTTCCGCGGCGATTGGTCGACACGGGACTGATGGCGCAAGGCGATGGAGTGCGAAGCTTGCGGTTCCCACAACGTCAGTCGGCGGCGCATCGAGGGCAATCTCGTCGAGGAGTGCAACCTCTGCGGCCACCTCTCGGGCGACGACGCGGCGGTCGCCGAGATCGAAGAGTTGCGCGACGGCCGCGAGCGCGGCCTCGATGACCACATCATCCCGCTTGTAACGTCGCTTGAAAAATCGGACGTCTTTCAGGTGCTGCAGGCGACCGGCGGCAGCGAGGACCGCGGCACCTTCCCGCAGGTGCTGTTCCGAATGCCGTCAAACGACGCGCGCAACCTGGAACGCCTGGTCCGCTCCGTGGAGCTCGCGGGGCGCGGCATGGCGACCCACTGGATCGTCGAGTTGTCCCTGCAAAGCTCGCTGGTCTACATCCTGCGGCCGCGTTTCTGGAAGCCGGCGAAGGACGTCGCGCGGTCGGAGATCGTCCAAGCCCAGGAAGACGCAGCCCTGCTGGCGAAGAAGATCCGTCGCGACATCCGCCTGAGTTGGTGGAACACCTAGGCGGGGCCCGGCTCATCCACAGCGGATTCGCGACCAGTATCCGGATCGATCGAACCCGGGGGACGACGTTTTTGTGTGGCAGCCCGTGCAATCCGCAGAGCCGAGCGGGCGTGACGGGTCGGGGTGATGGTGCGAGCGCCCATGGCAGCTCCCGCACGTCACTGCGAACCGTGGCGCCAACTCGCGGGGCCGGTCCCGGGTCACCGAATGACAAGCAAAGCAATGCCTGGGTGCGTCCGTGCCCGGCGCCTCGAGCGCGTGGGCGTGTTGGCTCTTTTTCCAGCGCTCCACCGCACCCGGATGGCATGCCGCGCACTTGGCCGGGTCCTCCGCGGCCAGGCGGCCAGGCTCCCCATCGGGCTGGAGCACGCCGGCGCGGGCATGCTGATCGCGCAGATACTCGGTGTCGAGCGGGTCGGCTTCCTGGCCGACCTTGGGCAACACGTCCACCACGTTGGCGACGAGGTCGCTGCCCACGACAACCACCTGCCGGCCTTCCGCGCCTTCGTAGGAGACGATGCGCATGCGGCGTTCCCGGACCGCGAGGCGGTTTGCCACGACGTAGAGCCCCTCGCGATCGCGGATCTCCCGCCAGACGTCGTGCGAGAACCGTTGCGCAACGCACAGAAGCGGTTCTGACCGAGGGAGGCGCGCGAGGTCACCCGGCGTGAGGCGGTCGACGAACACGAGGCGCACATATCGCCCGCCCAGTCGGAATACGGGCGCGGGTTCGGATTCCGCTTCGATCCGGAACGCGTGCACCCGGGAATTCAGAAAACGCCGCACGTACGTTTCGGTATCGCCGAACGGATCGCCGACCTCGACCCACAGCACGCGGCCCGGCACATGAGCCCGCGCCAACGTCATCCCGCCGCGACGATCCCTCGCGCACCCGCACGAAAAAAAGGCGCCGGCGCGTGGGCCGCTTACAAGCACGCGATCGACGCGCGGAATCCGATCGACGCGCGGCCAGATCCAGATCGTGGCCAGCACCGTCCCGATCGTGACCAACGGCACCCCGATCGTTTTCCACGGCACACGGAGCCTAAGGACGATCCACAACGATCGAATCATCGGTCTCCCCTGCCGCCGGGCTCTTGACCGGATGCGCGGGCCAGACGTCGGTGCCGTGAACCACGACGACTTCGAATTCGTGGCCAGGAGGGACGCCGGCGAACTTGAACCGTCCGCGGGCGTCCACATGCGTCCTGGCAACAGCGTGGTAGAGCGGGACTTCTTCGCCGGGTAAACAGAGCCACACTTCGTCGCCGGACCCCGCCCCGCGCGCACGACCGCCCAGAGCCGAGCTCTTCTTGAACTGCCTGTCGGAAACGCGGATCGTGGTTTCCTTTTCCTTGAGCGGACCGAAGGAGACCACCGCGAATCGCTTCGACTCGAGGATCCACACCTTGCCGGTGGTCCCAACCGCCAGCCGAGAGAATCGCTGCCACGTCGTTCCCGGGTTGAAGCTCGGAGCTCGCTCGTTGTTGTCGCCGAACAGGAGGAAGCTCCGACGAGATTCACGCGCCGGTGCGTGCACGATCAGATCCACCGTCGGCGCCCGCTCGCGAGCGACCACCTCGACATCCCGATCAACCGGCCCGTCGCGGATCTCGAATTCGAGCCTGCCCACCTCGAGCGCCCGGTCCTCGGGCATCAGGGAGAGCTCATACCGGCCCGCCGGCAGTCCCCGGAACGTGCGGATCGAACCGAAACGCACCCGCGCGCGCAGCGATGCGAACGCTGTCGGCTCTTCCGAGGCCACAAACACGCTCAGGCCGGCGAACGGTTTGCGGGTTTCGGGCTCTTTGGCTTCGAGGACAGACGAAACCCGCAGTGTTCGCGCCGCCGGCCGCAGGTCGCCGGCATCGTTTCCGCCCTCTTGGATCGTGATCGCGCGGCTGATGTGCGTCATCGTGTCGTGCGTCTCGTGACCGACCTCCAGAATCACGCGGCCGGGCGCAACAGCTTCGAACCGGAACCGGCCGTCGTCCCCGGTGCGCTTCCCGGCCGACTGCACGTAGCCCCTGGACCGTTTCACGTACAGGCGCACCTCCGCATCTCGAAGCGGCTGATCGAGATGCCCCAGGCACCGGCCCACGAGGCTGCCGCTTCTACGCAACTTCACGGTGAGCTTCGCCACCCCGCCCGACGGAACGTCCACCGAGACCTCGGACGGCACGAGGCCGTCGGCCGTCGCGCGAAGCCGGTAGCGCGCCGCGGGAGGCAGCGCCCGAAATTCGAACCGCCCGTCCACGTCGCACGCGGTGCTGAGCGTGCTGGCTGGCATCTCCTTGGAATGCATGTGCACCGCCACGGCCAACGCGGCCGGAGACAGCGCAAGAGTCATGTTCGCCGGCACGGGCTGGGACTCGTTGTCGACAACCAATCCCTCGATTCGACCGAGCGGCGTCAATGACACATCCACCGACTCGGTCTTCCCGTCGACATCCGGTTCGGCGCCGGCATGGCCGAGCGCGGTGACACGAAGCTCCAGGTACTTCTGGCGCGCGTGCGATAGCGACACCGCTCCCGTCGCATCCGTCACGCCGGAGGCCACATGAACCCTTCGTTTGTTCTCAACTCCCGTCAAAACGGCCTCGGCACCTGCGAACGGGCCGCCTTGCGCACCGCTCACCAAAACCTCGAAAGCATGCACGGGGGCGGCGGTCGAGATCGGCATCTCCCGATCCGCCGCATCCCCGTGGCGCGAGACCCGCGGTTCCCCACGATCTGCCCAATAGAGTCCGAGGAAAACAACAAGCAAGAAGGCGAGCAAACCGACGTGTCTCACGGCTCAGTCCAGTGTCACTTTCACGGTCTTCGTGCAGGGAGAACTGCACACGCCGTAGATGTAGGAGTCCAGCTTCGACTCGATGACGCCCGACTCGCTCGACGCGTGCCCGTTGAGCAGGTACGCGTTGGCGGTGGTGCTTACGGAAACATCACCGCTTAAGTGAAGCGTCTCCTTCTTGCCGGGAAACGACGCCGACTCGAGGTCCTGGAAGACCTGATCGATCTTGTTCCCGCCTCCGCCCGATGTCGGGACCGGAACGCCGCCCACCGTCACCGAGCGGCCTCCCTGCGAATCGATATTGACGGTGCCGCTCGCTTTCGCTTCCTTGCCGGTGGCCTGAGAGAAGATGGTCGAGTTCCCGCCAGCCTTGGCCGACGAGGGTGGATCGATCTCCGCAAACGCCTTGAAGCTCGGATGCATATAGATCGTCATCTTGCTGCCGCACGGCGCGCTGTCGGTGCGCCACACATGCAGAAAACCCGTCGCGGAAGTGCTCGACGACGTCTGCGCCGTATTGAACATTGTCTTGTCCAGCGCGAACGCCGCGCCGGAAATCCACGCGGCCTGCGCGCGGGCCCACGACTTCGCGATGCACGGATCCGGCCAGAATCCGCAGTCCTGTTCGTCCTTCTCGCGCGAAATTTGGAACTTGAACGTGTAAGCCCAACTGCATTCCGGCACCTCGTTGGTCAGCGAGTCGGGATCCGGCGGCGGCTGGTACCTCCGGTCATTGAGGCCGTCCGCGTGTTCCGGCGGATCCACCCACTCGGGGCCGTCGTCCTTGTCGATTTCGTCCTCGTCGGGCTCCTCACCCTCCCCGGGAGGCGCGCCCTCCGGCGTGGGCGCCGGCTCAGACTCCGACTCGGCCGAACCCTCGGGCGGTGCGGGGTCCTCGTCCGCGTAAGCGTGGGTGTGAAGAAGCACCCAGGCGCAACAAAGCGTCAGGGCACAACACAGGAGGCGCAAAAGCCTCCGCAGACCGGTGAATCTCATGGTGTGGGCTCCAAGTCCCGCGCGGACCTGCGCGACGGCCTGCGGGCGGTACCCACCGCGCGCCCGAACCGATGTTCGGACACCAATACCTCGTGGCCGGTCGCAGAAATCCGCCGGATGCGGGGTCGACTTCCCGAGGGCACCCGCGCAAACGCTTGGCACAACAGACGTTGTGGCCGCCGGAGTCTATTTGTTTTCGGCGGGCGCCGACTTGATCTCGGCGCGAGAGAGGACAACCTCCGGCGCTCGCTCTCGCAGGTGCGCCAGGTACTTGTCCACGTCGCCGGCGAAGCGGCGGAGGAGATCCGGGCGCGGGAGTTTGCGCAGTCGGTAGCGCGTGACCGTCACATCGAGCGTCGGCACGTCGTCGAACTGAACACTCACCGGATCGAGATGCGTGCCGGCCAGCAGCATTGCACCGTCTTTGTGCTCTTCGCGGCGCCCTATTGTGAAGACGCGCCAAAATCCCGTGACGCAGGGAATCTCGAATTGCCCATCGTCGTCGGTCTCGCCGGAGCGCACCATCATGCCGCGCCCGCCCGGCGCCGTTGCGCGAACCGCGACACCCTTCACCGGCCTGCCGTCCGTATCGACCACTCGCCCGCGAACAACCGGGTCGAGCCGCTCGAGCGACCACGTAATGTACACGGTGCGATCGCGGCAGCTCACATACTGAACGAACGAGCGCGAACCTGTGACGCCCCGCCCGTCGTCGTCCAGCGTTCCGACCTCCGAGAACCGTCCCATCTGCGCTTGTCGCGTCAGCACCGTGCGGAAGATCTCGAGGCGCCCACCCACGACTCCGCTTCGCGTCACACGGATCGCGAATTCGCTGGGTGAAACTCGCGCCCGGAGGGCGTAGCGGCCGTGGACCGGATCGACCCAGCCGTCCACAGCGACGTGCATGCGCCGTTTCATCCCGCCCTTGATGGCGGCCATCCCGTCGACGCCGTCGGCCTCCTGTTTCTGCTGGATACGCCACTCGAAACTCGCCTGCATATGGATCAGGCTCATCCTCAGGCGGGGATGGCGCACGGCCCACTCGCCGGGTTTGGTCACCAGCGTGAATTCGGCGATCTCGACCTGCGTCTCGCGGCCGCTGCCGCGCGCGGGCTCATCCGACGTGACGCGGACCTCGATCTTGCCGCGCCAGGCCCGCGCCTGCTGAAACAGAGGCGAGTCCGACTCGGCAGACGACGCACCGGAACACCAGGTGGCGAGCAGGAGCCAGGCGATGAAATAGCGCATCCGCTGTTTCAAATCGGCACGATCGGCCCCGGACATTGAGCCGGTTTGCGGAAGATCCCGCACCCGAGCCAGTGAAGGCGCCTGCATGAACTGCAGATTTCCCGGCCCGGGTTCAAGTGCCCGGCCGCTTGGGACGAAAGTGATTCAACGGACAAGAACCATGATGTGTCTCAAATGCGGCAACGAGATCACGGATTCCCGGTCGTGCCAGATCTGTGAAACGACCGAGATACGGCCCAAGAAGCGCAACACCGTCGTCGTGTCGCTGCCGATGTGCCCGCAGTGCGCGGTGCCGGTCGAGCAGCAGGACTGGGAAGGTGTCGTAGCGCTTCAGTGTCCGGATTGCCGCGGCGTGTTCTTTCCCGAGCGCGGGTTGGAGCACACACTCAACAAGCTGCGCGCGGCGACGGACCCCAAGGACGTCGACAGCGTCATGCAGGACTTCAAGGACCGTTTTCGTCGAACGCTTCCCGACACCGTTCGCTACAAGAACTGCCCGGTCTGCGAGACATCGATGATGCGCAAGAACTACGGGACCGTTTCCGGTGTCGTCGTCGATGTGTGCGCGACACACGGCACCTGGGTGGACGAACCCAGCTTCGCCGCGCTCGCAGATTTCGTCTGCCGCGGTGGCGACCTTCTGTCGCGGAGAGTCGAAAACCTCAACACGAGCATGTCGGCCAAACAGACCAGCGGCCCGAGCCTCCTCAACCGGATGTTCGGCGCGCGGTGATGCCCGCCCAACGCCTGACGGCGCAGTGATTCTTGCCCAACGGCTTACGCCGTTGGAGCCACTCGTTCGCGGCGTCTGAGTTTGGCGAATCGGAGGGCGCGATCGAACGTCCTAGACGCGGTCTCGCAATCGCGCGCACTTGCCGCCAACAACGGACGAACGTCGGAACCGCCACCCGGTCCGCTACATCTCAGACCGTTCGAACGGATGGCTCCAACGCCGTCAGGCGTTGGGCAGGAAACGACTCACTCCGCAGGAGTGAGCCTGATCTCGACGTTCTCGGACCCGGCGATCACGCCTTCCTGTGTCGTGTTGCGGTAGTTCTCGAACCCCGGCATCCGGTTGTTGACACGCACCTCGATCGAGTACGTGCCCTCGGGAAGGTTGCGGAGAACAAACGTCCCGTCGCGCTCGATCCGACCGCTCATCAGCTGCGTGACCGGTTCGCCCTCCGGGGACGCGGTGTGTTTCGCGCGCAGCCAACCTTGGGTGAACGGAACACCTTTCTCGTTGACCACGCGGCCGATGATCGTCTTGGCGGGGCTCAGCGTCATTTCCTCGCGCTTGATCGCCTGCGCAGGCTTCACGTCCGGATAGCGCTTCGTGAGCGTCGCGAACTGGTCGGCTTCGATGCGCACGAGAACCTTGCCCGTGGGGACGTCCTTCACGCTGAAGCGCCCATCCACGTCGGTAAACGTCGTCAGGCCGTCCGCGAGGGCGCGCCACTGGCTCCACGTGTCGCCCTCGCCGGGATCGCGAGCAACCGTCACACGAGCACCGCTGACGGGGCCGCCGTCGCGCGACTTCACGAACCCCTCGAGGCTCGCTGACTCCTGCATCTGGATGTCGGCTGTTTTCTCCTGGCCGGGCTCCAGTTCGAAGTCACCGCTCTTGCCCAAGTCGTAGCCCTTCGCTTCGGCTTCGACATACAGCTTGAATCCGGGGATGCCGCTGATGCTCCAGCGGCCGACGTCGTCGGTGTTTGCCCAGAGATTGCGCAGGCTCAGGTCCTGCTGCCAACTGCCCCACCCGGACGCCTTCGCTTTCAGTCGCACGAGCGCGCTCTTGATCGGCGTGCCTTCCTTGGTCTTCACCGTGCCGGAAAGCGATGCGCCCGGTCTCAGTTCGATCTCGCGGCGCGCGGCGCCGTTTTTCGGTTCCAGGGGAACGCCCATGAAGCTGTCGCGGTGATCGGCGTAGCCGACCGCCTCGGCGTTGAGCGAAATACGGCTGCCCAGGTTTTCGAACCGGTAGCTCCCGTCCGGGCCGGTCTGCATGGATCGGCTGCCGAACACCCAGTCCGCGACCTCGATGCGCGCGCCCGGAATCGGATCGAGGGACACGGCGTCGAGCACGCGGCCGGTGAGAACGTTGCCGCGGCTCAGCGTGATGTCCGGAAGTTTGGTCTCGCCGGTCTCCTTCACCTTGATCTTGCGGATCGCGTCCGAGACCTTCTTGTCTGTCGCCCACATCGCGTGCGCCGCGAAATCGGCGTAGCCCTCCGCGCGAATCGAAATGGACTGAATGTTGCCGGGCTCGAGGCCCTTGATCTTGAACACGCCGTACTCGTCCGTCATCAGCGCCATGCGCGCATCGGGCCGCCACATGTTGCTCCTGTCTTTCGCAACATTCACGAGGATCGCGGCACCTGCGATCGGGTCTTTGGTCTCTCTGTCGATGATGCGGCCGACAAGGGTCGCGTCCGAGGGAAGCTGAATGATCAGTTCTTCCTCGAGCGGGACTCGGAATTGGCGGCTGACGATCGCGCCGCCCGGCGGCACCACGTTCAGGGAATAACCGCGGCCTGACGACGGCGGCATGCGGAACTCGAAGCGGCCGGTGCCGTCGGTCTTCCAGAGCTCCTTGGGGAACGACCATGAGCGCCAGTTGCTCGTGACGGCGGCGACCACCGCATCCGCGACGGGACGGCCCGCAGCGTCCAGCACATAACCCGCGACGGGATACCCCTCGACGAGCGCAACGGTGTACTCCTTGTCGAGCCCGGTTCCGACCTCGATGCGGCTCAGGAAACGCGTGGCCCAGCCTTTCGCGCGTACACGCAGCGCGTACCGGCCCGGCTCTTTCAGGCGGAACTCGAAACGCCCGCCGCCGGGTGTGCTCATCTCCGCGATCGTCGGGTCGGCTTCGCCCATCTTCTCGGCCATTTCAAACCAGGAAAACGTGCGGTTTCCGAGCGGCATGACGAGCGCGACGTTCGCGTCCGGCACGCCGGCGCCGCCGCGACCGACGACGCGGCCCCGGACGAAGTACCAGCGGTCCACGCGGTGGATGCCGGCATTGATGTTTCCGGTGTCCGCTTCGATCTGTTCGCCGGAGAAGTTCAAGCCGTCCTTGCGATAGTCCTGCACGGCCTTACCGGTGATTGTCAGTTCGTATCCGTCGATGCGCAGCAGCTTGGGAAACGTGAAGTTGCCCTGCCCGTCCGTTTTCGCTTCTGCCTCGGCGACGAACCCCTCGACCTCCGCGCGAATCGAAACCTTGAGGTCCTTGCCCGGTGCTTCCGGACGCGTCAGCAGCACGCGGCCGGTTGCGCCGCTCTGGCCGTGAATCGCGGCGAGCTCGGCAAAGCGCTTGTCGTATTCCGCATTCGACATCGCGGATCCGGCGCCGGTCTCGAGGGCGGATGCGGAGTCGCCGTTACCCGACCCACCTCCTTCCGTTCGGCTGGCATGGCCGCTCTCATCATTGAGTGACAGCATCAGTCCGATGCTGACCACAAGTGCAATCGCGAGAACGAGGATGAGGGGTGTTCGCTTTCCCATGGGGCGCTGATTCTACTCGGCGCGTGGGGCGGTTCATAAGCGTGCTAGGCTGCGGAAAATGAGCCGAATGGCGATCGTGAGCGAAAAATTCGACGAAGCGTGCCGTTATTACGGCGAAACGCTCGGATTTGAGCGGGTGGACGGCTGGGAGCGCCCCGGCGCGCGGGCCGCGATCTTCGACCTCGCCGGATTGCGGCTCGAGCTGTTGGACCTCACCCGCGAGAAACACGCACCCGAGTTGGGCGACAGCATCGACCGCATTCATCTCGTGATCGAGGTCGACGACATCCAGGCGTTTCACGCGCGGTTACCCCAAGGGATGCCGGCGCTCTACGAAACGTCGTGGGCCGGCCCCGTGCTCGAGCTCCACGACCCCCACGGCATCCCCGTAACGATCCTCCAGCCGCGCTCGGTCTAAGCGCGGGGACGCCAGCCGCTCTGACAATCAGACGCGAGACATGCGTGGCTTCAACGGCGTCAGCCGTTGAGCAAGAAAAAAGGGCCACCCGAAAACCGGGCGACCCTGAGAAATCGCTCGAACCCTCCAGCTCCAACGGCGTCAGCCGTTGGGCCAGAAAAAAGGCCGCCCAGTCCGAAGACCAGGCGGCCATGATTGCCATCGTCTCAACGCCGTCAGGCGTTGAACCAGAAACACTATTGATTCAACTTCGTTGAATTAATACCTCGTGTAGGACGCGGCGAGCGCGGCCTTCAATCGATCACGAACCTCTTCGAGGTGCGCGACGGAGTAGGTGTCCATCTCCTTGCCGGCGGCGAGCGAGTCGTCGCAGGTCTTGATGATCCGCTTCATGTAGTGACGCACGAGCGTCTGCACCGAAGACGGGTACCAGTAATCCCCATACAGCAGGATGTCCGTCAGGTGGACGCTGTATTCACGCTGCAGGTTGCGCTCCATCTCGCTGAGGGCGGGCGAAGCGTTGGTGGATTTGCGGCCGGACTTCTCAACCGTCTTGCCCCAAATCGCGGCCTGGATCGCATCAAAGACCTCCGGCGCGGTGACGACGTCATCGCCGGCAGGAGTCTTCAAGCGGGCGTCGATGACGCGGCCCAGGCGATCCGCATCGGTGAGACCCCAGATGAGTCCGATCTGCGCGCTGAGCACGTTGTCCAGATACGGATAGGAGTGGCCGCCGAACGAAAAGAAGAAACCGCTGAAGGCGCTCTCGCCCCAGAAATCGGGCGCGAGCTTGCGGAGCAGTTCCGGAGAGAAGTCGAAGTACCTGCCGCTCAGGAACTCGTCGCAGACCCAGTTGAGGGCGTCGCGCTGCTTGCCCGCGGCCGTGGGGACGAGCGGCATGCGTGCGCCCGGGTCGCCACGGTGGTCACGGTGCATGTGCTCGCCACCGACGAAACGCACGGCGTAGGAGCCGGCTCTCTCGCCACCGAAGATCTGTCCGTCGATCGCGCGGCGCAGGCGGTACCAAGCCTCGCCCTTCTCGACCGCGCGGTCCTCGATGTTCTTGCGGAGGCGCTTCAGAAGCGCAACGCGCTCCTTGGCGTAGTTGAGCGGATCCGCGCCCATGTCCCAACGGTTGACGTAGGGATCGTTGCTCAGGAACGTGTCCTCGTCGGTCGCGTAATCGAGACCCTTCTCGGCAACACGCGACGTGATCTTCTCGAGGTCCTTCTCCTTCGTCGTGTAGCCGTACTCGATCGCCCAGTAGTCGTACGGACCGATCGTGCCCATGGCGTAGTAACCCTGGGGCTTGCCGTCGCCGGCGATGACCGTCGCGTTGTAGTCCATGACGGAGCCGGCAATGTCCGCGGGCTTCGCATCGGAGTTGACCTCGTCGAGGGTGCGGTAGATGGACGCCTTGAAGTTGTGGCGCAGGCCGAGCGTGTGGCCGACCTCATGCATCACCGTGTCCTTGAGGATCTGCCCGATGAACTCCTCCGGGTACGCGTTCTTGTCCTTGGGTGTGTCGTCGCCCTCCGGCTTCGGGCCGGCAAAGTAAAGACCGGCCAAGTCGAGCTGGACGCGCATGCCTTCGCCGTGGCTGCAGAACGCACGGCGCATGTGCGGGAGCATGTTGGGTTTGGGCGCATCGTCCGGAATCGCGGTCGCAAACTCGTCGTCGGCGAGGCGCATGCCGAACTTCTGCATACGCTTGAGCGGGTGCATCTTCAGGAACTCGCGGCCGCGCGGGCCGATGATGGACGCCGGGACCGTGCGAATCAGGAACTTGTACTGGCGCAGGCTGTAGCGGATGTAGTCGTCATCAAAAATGATGTCCGCATCGAGGATCTCACCGGTCACGGGGTGCGCACGGCTCGGACCCATTGCAAAGGCGCGCTCGCTGACGATCCAGCGGAAGAAGTTGTAGCGCACGTCCTCCGGGGCCAGCTCGTTGTAGCGGTCGGCGGTCTGCTGCTCGACCTCGATCGCGTTGTAGAAGCCGATCTTCTCGAAGGCCTTGTTCCACTCGAGGATGCCTTGCTCCACGTAACGCCGCAGGCGCACGGGGACGGTCTTCTCGATGTAGAAGATGATCGGCTTTTTCGGCGGGGACAGTTCGAGCTTTGCGTCGCGCTTCTGGAGGTTCCAGCGGTTGACGTAGCGGACCTTGCGGCGGTCGTCCTTGTTGCTGGACGAGAAGTCCTTCTTCACCGTCGTGAAGTAGCCGATGCGGTCATCCGCCTTGCGCGGCTTGTAGCCGGTCTTCGGCAACTGCGAGATCGAGTAGTGCAACGCGATGTAGCGGCCGCTGCGACCTGGCATGTTCACCGTGATCTCGGTGTTCTTCGGGTAGTTCTTGACGTCGTATTTCGCGAGGCTGGAGTTGCCGCGGCCGAGTGAGCCGAACCACATCGTCGCGCCCGACGCGAGCACGCCCGTGCCGTCCACGATGATGTCGCTGTTCGGGCCCATCGCCACGATGGAATACGTCGTCACGACACGATCCGTGTAGGTGCGCTTGACCGCAGCCTTGGTGGTCTCGTCGCCGCCGGTGTATCCGGCGTTCGGCTCCACGAGCACAAGCTTCTTGTCGTGCCGCGAGAGCTTCATGAACCAGTCATTCCACATCCAGCCGGCGCGACTCGTACCGCCCGAAACGCTGGTCGCGATCAGGAACGGCTTGTTGATGCGGGACGACGGGATGCCGAGCCAGAACTTCGTCTTCTTGGAGTTCTGATAGACGTTCCAGAAGTTGCCTTTGGTGCCGACAAGTTTCATTTCCTTACCGACGGTGCTCCAGGGCGGAAAGTCCGGCTTCTTCTTCTTCTTCTTCTCTTTGTCTTTCTCTTCCGCAACCGCGAACGGAGCGCAGAGCAGCAGCGCGAGCGCGGCTGTCAAGTGACGTTTCATGGAGAACTCCTTAGCTTGGGCGCGCCCTCAGCACACCCGCCCTCGTGTTGATCTGGGCCGAGCATTGTCGCAGGCGCACGCGGCCGCGCCACCCCTGCCAAACGACTTTGAACACAAGTTTGACGGGCTAATCTCCGTCGGTTGCGGGACCCGGGGCCACCCGTCCATGCATCGCCGATTCGGTCGCGGGCCGGTGTGTATGCTCGTTACCCAAAGTGCGTACTGGATTTGCGACGGATCCCCTCTTTCTGGAACACGACACCGGGCCCGGCCATCCGGAGCGCGCGGATCGCCTGCGGGCGATCGCCGACGCCGTGGCGGATCTGCCGCTTTTGGGGGTGGAGCCCCGCGACGCATCGCGCGACGAGATTGAAGCGGCCCACACCCACCGGCACTTCGACGCCATCCAGACGGCGGCCGGCGAGGGCCTGACGCGGCTCGACGCCGACACGGTGGTCTCGCCGCGATCGTTCGACGCCGCGATGCGTGCGGCCGGGACCACGCTGGCCCTGGGCGAGGCGTTCCTGGCCGGGAAGATTGAATCCGGGTTCGCCGCGATCCGGCCGCCCGGCCACCAAGAAACCTCTCATCAGGCTATGTGATTTTGCCTCTTCAACAACGTCTCGGTTTTTGCGCGGATTCTTCATCGCGATGGCAAGTCCTTCGCGATCGTAGACT
>JAZFYD010000052.1:0-24903 GCA_036443405.1 Planctomycetota bacterium | reverse complement strand
TCCGGCATCCGAACGGTCTGTCACTTGGGGAAGACGCGGGACGAACACGACACGCTCGCCGGAGACCAAATAGTCACCGATCGCGCGGGCAAAGTTCGACCCAGTCGAAGTAACCTGAACATTTTGGATCTTCAGGCGCTCCGCGAAATCTTGCCCTTCTTGGACAGCCGCCGAGAACGTAAAGGTGAGCACCCGGTTTCGCGGCAAGTTGTCCTTGCCGGATTCCAGGAACTGCACCATTTGGAATCCTGCGCTGCCGTCCTCGCTACTGGAGCAAGCACCGAGCAGGGCGGCCACTGCTAGGGCCGCTAATGCATTCCTGACCATTCAACGAACCTCCCAATTGGCCGAGAAGATCGAACAACTCAGCCGGTTTTTGCCTGTGCTGGCGCGACTCTATCAAAACCCCCGGGAAAAGAGCCCCAATTGAGGGCTTCAAACCCGGTTTCGGTGCCTTTCCACCTGACCCAAATCGGTCTGGAACAGACCCGACGCTTGTGTGAGAAAGCAACCGGGGGGCCACTTGGGAACGGAACGGCGCAAGTTGTTTAACCCTTTTACACACAAGCACTTAAGCGTGCCCCGTTTGCGTCGCGTGTAATACGGGCGGCAAGGGAGTGCGAGCGCGAGCGAAAGCGCTCGTGGTCGGGCGTAGCAGAGTTGCACGACCGGACCGGCGCCGCGGAATTGTAAAAGCCAGCTGCGGGCGCCCCTTTGTGGGGAGCGCCCGCGCTGTATGAGGTTTCTCGTTGAATCCGAGCCTATCGATTCGAGCCCGGCCTAGTTGAACTCATAGGTCAGGACGACCCGATCAATGGCGGCGAAGGGGCCGAGGGCGGCCTGGACCGGATTCGCATAGTCGAACTGAGCGCGAACGCGGACATACTCGTCTCGGGCCGGAATTCCGGCGCTGTTGAGATCGCCCATGTCGCCGACGGAGGTGTCGATCTTGACCAAATTGCCGTCACGAGTGATCTCTGCCACGGGGAACGGCTCACCTTCGGTGCCGATGTCGGCTGTCGTCGGGTCGTCGAGATCGGCGCGCGCCGAGCTGACAAAGAGCGTGATGGTCTGTCCGAAGTCCACAACTGCAGAAATATGCGCCGGTGAAAGCGGTTGGTAGGCGGGGTTGGCCACCTGGGCACTGAACGGCCGTGTGGTGGCGTTGATGTCGCCGAATCGGCTCAGCGCGAAAGCGCGAACGGTCAGAATCCCCTCCGCGATGTCGTGGTCGCCAACGGTGCCGTTGGGCAGGCCGGCGATTTCGCCGTCGCTGTCCATCAGGAAGATGAATCCCTTGCCGCCGTCGCCGCCTGCGTTGCAAGTTGAGCAACTCAATGTTGTGCCGACGTGCGCTCGTGCGCCGCCCGAGCCGCCAGCGGCCGTGATCGTGCCGCCAAGGACCTGGATCTCGGCGCCCGAGACGAGCGAGATGCTTCCGCCCGCTCCGCCACCGCCGCCGCCCGTCGGGTGGTTGAACTGATTGTTGTTGCGCATGTTGATGACGCGGCCCTGGTGGCCGTCGCCGCCCGATGCATCGACGCGGCCGCCGATGATCGAAATGCCGCCTGCGGACAGGATCTCGATCGCGCCGCCGCCGCCACCGCCCGGTCCGCCGGCGCCCGGCGTTCCGAAAGTGGGCCGGCTGTGGACGCTACCGCCGCCGCCGCCGCCGCCGCCGCCCATGAAGACGTTGAGCAACTCGCGGTCGCCGAAGGAATCGCCGCCGACGCTGCGCACTCCGATCACGCCGGAGTTCGCGATACGGAACGACTGGCTGCACGCGGGACCCGCTGTACCGAGGGTTCCACTCGCGTTGGCCCGATCCTCACCGTCCTGGCCAGGGGTCGCGTGGCCGGCGCCGCCGCCGCCCGTGCCCACCGCACGGGAGCCGGTCATGTTGTTCACGGAGTCGACGGTGTAGAACTCGCCGCCTTCCATCCCGCGGCCCGGTCCTTCGCCTTTCTCGGAGAAGGGGAATCCGTTCGCCGCGTTCTGGCAGCCGCCCGCGTTCAGGTACTGGTCGAAGCTGGTGCAGGTTCCCGTGGCGGGCTGGCAGGTGGTCAGGCCCTGGCGGGAATCTCCACCCTTGAAGCCGCCCGCACCGCCCGCGCCACCGGAGGAATCGGTCGTGGCCGGACTCTGTCCCGCCACATCAACGGTGCCATTGATCGTCACGAGGCCCGACACACGGAAGCGAACAGGATTGACGCCGATCACGCGGAGCGTGCCGGTGCCGGTCACTGTCATGGAGGAGAACTGGAACTCGGTCGGCGTCGGGTTGTCGTGGGTGACCTGGCCCTGTTGCGGGAGACCGTTGTTGCTGTACTCGTTGTCGGGGTCGGCGTCGAACACCGAGAAAGTGCTCATCGTCACGTTCGGTGTGTCACCCGTGTCGAGAATGACCGGCGCGACACCGCTGACGGAGAAGTCGCCGTCGCTGCCATCGCCGAACGCGCCGAGGAAACCGACTGCGCGACCCGGTTGGCCCGGCGGCGTCGCGGAGTCGTAAAGCGACGAGTTGATGAGGTTTTCATCGTCGATCGACGTGCCGTCTTCGGCTTCGATTCCGTCGAGAATCGTGTTGTAGAGCAGCGTGCGGGTCGTTGTGATCGACGGGCGATCCAAGACCAGGAAGTCCGTCACGTAACCCAAGCCGCCGTCCTGGGGAACCGTGGCACTGCCTTGCATCGTCTCGCCGGTCAGGCCATTGTCGCCAATGAAAACGCGGCGGAAGTCGAGGCCCAGGATGTTGCCTCCGATCGAGAGGCGGTAGCGCGCGTCATCGACAAGCGTGTGCAAGGGCGTGACGCGGATGCGCGTGTCGAGCGCGCCTTCCGGTGTGACCTGCTGGAACAGTTCGCAGCGGACTGGCACCTTGAAACCGGGGATGAGCGGCGTGTTCTCATGCCCGGGCGGGATCTGGTTGTTGTCGTCGAACACGTTTTCCGCGACCTGGCGAAGCTCGATGTTGTCGACCGTAACGGTGGCCGGATCGAGAGGCTCGCTGACCATCACGTCGAAGTGCCACGGCGTCTCGAAGTTCGGCGGACCGCCGGCTCCGGGCTCGATCGCCTTCTCGGCTTCGAGGAGTTCGGCGTCGGTCACCTGAGTCTCAGCCGTTGCGTCGATCCCGATGCGCGAAAGGTCAAAAGACTGCTGTGAGGCAGTGTCGATCGCGCCGACGCTCATCGCGCGCGGCGGAGAGCTGGGATCGAAGTCCTCGAAGTGCGAGGCCGTCGCAAATGCGAATTCCTGCGGCTTGATGACCGCATCGCCGGCCGTCGAAACGACAGCGTCCGGCCCCGCGGACAGAAAGATCCGGTAGTCGCCATCGACGCGAAACCCGGCATCCGTGCGGTCGGTGTTCGTGGGCAGGCGCGGTACGTACGTGACGCGTTCGCCCGAAACGAGAAAGCTCCCGACCGCAACCGAGAAGTTCGAGTCGGTCGAAGTCACCGACACGTTCTGCACCTTGATGCGGGTCGGAAGATCCTGGTTTTGCGCAACCGGTGCGGAAAACGTCAGGTTCAGAATCGCGTTCCGGGCGAGGTCGTCCTTTCCGGATTCGAGAAATTGGACGACCTGGAAAGCACTCTTGGTGCCTCCCCCGCCGCTCGAGCATGCAGCAACGAACGTGGCCGCCGCGCAAAGCGCGGTAATACGTGTCATGACGTCGACTCCCTTCCGCGGACGTAGCGGTCCTGCGGATCTCTCTCGGGGGATTTCGTCTTGGCCTTGTTCCTTAGTCAGAGTGCGTTGCGCGCTCCGAGCCCAAGCGAAGTCTAGGGGAGATTGACTCGCCGTTTGTCAAAACACGAATCGTTTTACGAACCGTATCAGTCGACGTCGCACAGCCCGACCGCGACAACGGGTGGGAGGTGCGTTGCAACGGTCTCCCAACCCGGCGTGTTTCGACGAAGTGCGTAAACGCTGCCCGTGTTCGTTCCGAATAGAACGATATCGTGCGATGCAGCAAGCGCGTGGCGGAACACGATGTCATAACAATGTTGCTGCGGAAGTCCGTCGCGAAGTTCCGACCAGGATTCGCCGCCGTCTCTTGTGTGACACACAACGAGTGCGCCGTCGGGGGCGACGCGGCATGCGTCGGAAGAGATGGGAGCCGTCCACGCCGCATTGGGATCCGCAGGGTCCAGCGCGAGCGCGAACGAAAAGGGCAGCCGCATGTTGTGCGACCTGTCGATCCAACTCGCCCCGCCATCTACGCTTCGATAGAGGCCGCAGTGATTCGACTGCCACAAGACGTCCGGTGCAGCGGGGTGGCGTTGGAGGCGGTAGGGATCTTGGCCGGATTCGGGACGAGATTCCGGCAAGAAATCGGCGCGCACGCCCCGGTTTCTTGGCCGCCAGGATTCGCCTCCGTTGGCCGTTTCGTACACGCCGCCGCAGGAAACGGCGATGTGCCAACGATCCGGATCCGCGGGATGCGGTTCGACGCTGTGCAACATGAGCCCGCCGCCGCCGGGCGCCCACGAATCGTCGAGCCGGCGTTGCCAGAGCGCGCGGTCGAGGCTCCACGTGGTGCCGGCGTCCCGGCTCTCGAACAACGCGCCGGGGGCGGCGCCCGCGAAGAAGCGACCGTCGTGCCCGGTTGCCAGACAGTCGATCCGCCGCACCGCGGCCCCGCCGGTGTCGGCCGGAAACGCCGGACAAGCCGTCTCCGCGAACGTTGCGCCGCCGTCCGCCGAACGGTGGAGCTTGGGGCCCCAATGTCCGTGTGCGAGGGCCGCCCACACCGCATTGTCGCGTGTGTCCCAAAGCGCCGCGGTCACGTTCACGCCCAGAAAACGCGGCTCGTCGAGGTGCCAGCCGTCGCGCCGCCGGTTCAGTAGGAACAGTCCTTTGCGTGTCGCGAGGAACGCTCGCATGGTTAGCCGCCCGAGACCGCCTGCAACACGTGGACTGTTGCCTTGGGTGCGAGTCGATCGGTCAACCGGACGCGGTCGCGCAGCGCGACGCCGTCGATAAAAAGGTTCACGTGCCGGCGCAGCGCGCCGTGTTCGTCACAGATGTAGCGCCGGACGCCGGGCATCTCGCGGTCGAGCGCTTCGAGTAGCGCCGCCACGTCGTCGGCGGGGCACTCGAGTTCTCGCTGGCCGCCGGTGTACGGCGCGAGGTGTTGTGTCAGCACGACCGTCGCCACGCCGTCACGTCGTTTCCCGGACGATGTCGACCATCGCGCCCGCCAGGTCCGTGGCTTCCTGATCGGTCAGGCAATACGGCGGCATCGCGTACAGCACGTTTCCGAGCGGCCGCAACAGGTAGCCGCGCTCGAGCGCCGCGGCGGCCATGCGCGGACCGATGTCGGAGAGGTACCCGCCGTCCGCTTCGATCTCGACGGCTTGCACAGGTCCGATACCGCGCACCTCTTTGACGTGTTTCTCGCCGCGCAACGGTTCGAGCCCCGCGGCGAGGATTTCGCCGATGCGCTGGGCGCGCTCGAGAACGGGCTGCTCGTCGAAGAGACGCAAGCTCTCGAGGGCGACCGCGCAACCCAGCGGGTTGCCGGTGAACGAGTGGCCGTGAAAGAAAGTCGCCCCGCGATCGCCGCGCCGGAACGCGTCGAACACGAAACTGGATGCGAGTGTCGCCGCGAACGGCATCGCGCCGCCTGAGATGCCCTTGGACAGGCACATGATGTCGGGCACCACCGCCGCGTGTTCGCACGCGAACATCTTTCCCGTGCGGCCGAATCCGGTGAGCACCTCGTCGGCAATGAGGAGCGTCCCACTCTCGCGGCAACGGCGCGCGAGTTCGGCGAGATGCTCCGGAGTTTGCACTTTCATACCCGCGGCGCCCTGGAGCATCGGTTCCACGATGACCGCGGCGATATCAGTACCGATCTCGCCGCCCTCGTAACGATCCACGCGGAAAAGAAGCTCCCGGAACGTCCGATGAAAGAGCGGGATGCCGCTGACGGCCATCGCGCCGACCGTGTCCCCGTGATACGCATCCGGCAGCGCGAGAAAGCGGACGCGCCGTTCGCCTCGAAGCGCCCAGTATTGAAATGCCATCTTGAGCGCAGCTTCGACGGCGGTTGATCCGTTGTCCGAATAGAACACGCGGTCGAGTCCGGTCAGCTTGCAAAGCCGTTCGGCCAACTCGACCGCCGGACGGTGCGTGAATCCCGCGAACATCACGTGCTCGAGTTCGCGCGCCTGCCGCGCGAGTGCGTCGGCGAGTCGCGGGTGGGCGTGGCCGTGCACGTTGACCCACCACGACGAGATCGCATCCATGATTCGCCGACCGTCCTCGGTGATGAGATACGCGCCCTCGGCGCGGCGGATCGCGATCGGGAGCGTGGCCGTGTCCGCCTGCGTGTACGGGTGCCAGATGCACGCAGCGTCCCGTGTCGCGAAATCCAGGTCGGAATTCGGCGGCAGGTTTTCCGGTGTGTTCAAAGCGCGTCCTCCACGATCGCGACGCGGCCGTACTCCTCGATCGCCGAGCGGTTTTGGTTGCCGCCCAGCAGCGCGACGCCGCGCACCTCGAGGCCGCGTGCGCGGAGCACCTCGAGCGTCAAGAGCGTGTGATTGATCGTGCCGAGTCTGTCCATTGCGACCACTACGACGGGGAGGCCGAGCGCGGCGATGAGGTCGGACTGCAGGAGACCCGGAGCAAGCGGCACGAGCAGTCCGCCCGCGCCTTCGGCGACGATCGTCCCCTCAAAACCGCGAACCGGTTCCATGATTTTGTCGAGGGTGATGCGATCGCCCTCGTTCGCGGCCGCCTTGTGCGGCGAGACCGGCATGGCGTATCGCAGTCCGGGCAACGAACGGCGCGCGCCGACGGTCTTGGTGTCGTCGTCGGCGGGCCATCCGGTTTGCACCGGTTTCCAGTACGTCGCATCGGGATGGCGCCGCATGACTTCTTTGGCAAACGTCGTCTTGCCGATGCCGGTGTCGGTGCCGGTTATGAACACGCCGTTCATGAAACGCGTTCCGCCGCGAGTTCGTCCAACGCGTGCCGCAGCCTGGCGATCTCATCCGCGGTGTGGTGCGCGTGCGCACAGATGCGCAACATCGCGTTCGGGACCGTCGGCGGGCGCACCGCGCGCACGTCGAGTCCGCGTTCCGCCAGCGCCCCTTGACGAGACAGCGCATCCTCGTTATTCCGGCACGCCACCGGAACGATGCACGAAACGGCGTCGGCGTCGATGCCGCGTGCATTTGCAAGCGCCCGTTCCGCGCGGTCCGGTTCCGCGTCGGCGATCTTCATGGCGGCGAGAACACCCGCCGCGACCATCGGCGGCAGCGCGGTCGTGAACAGGAAAGTGCGGCACCGGGAGCGCAGCACGTCCAGCACGGCGTGCGGCCCGGTGACGACGGCGCCCGCGCCGCCGAACGCCTTGCCACACGGGTTGATGCGAATCGCCGCATCCCCCTCCGCCGGCAAGAGGCCGAGCGCGTGCGCTTCGTCCACGATGAGCGACGCGCCGGTGTCTTTGCACAAATCCGAGATCGCCTGGACCGGCGCGCGATCCCCCGACATCGAATAGACCGACTCGATGACGACGAGTGTCTTTTCGTTTTCGATGTGTTTTGCGAACGACGACAGGTCGTTGTGGTCCGCGACACGAACCTGCGCGCCGGCGGCGCGGCAACCGTCGATGATCGACGCATGGTTGTTCGCGTCGCTCACGATGGTCCAGTCCTTCGAGGCCAGCGTTTGCAAGACGCCGTAGTTCGCCTGGAACCCCGTCGGGAACAGCAGGCCGTCTTCGGCGCCTTGGCGCTCCGCGAACGCCCGTTCGAGCGCGCGGTGCGGTGCGTGGTCCCCGCGCAGAAGCCGGGCGGCGCCCGCGCCGAGGCCGTACTCGGAAAGCGCGGCATGAGCCGCCTCGATCACGCGGGGGTCGTCGCGCAGCCCGAGGTAATCGTTGCTCGCGAAGTCGACGCCGGATCCCGGGAGGATCGTGCGGCGTGCTCCATTTCGTTCGAGGGCCGACAGCGCCTCGCGCGCCTCACGCTCGAGCGGGGACCCCATCCTCAACCTTGATTCCGAGGCGCTCGAACAGGTTTTTGTCGCGATCGATTTCCGGATTGGGCGTCGTGAGCAGGCGTTCGCCGAAAAAGATCGAGTTGGCTCCCGCGAGATAGCAGAGCGCTTGCGCTTCCTCGCTGAGTTCCAGGCGTCCCGCCGCCAAGCGCACTCGCGATCGCGGCATCAGGATGCGGGCGGCCGCGACCGTGCGCACGACCTCGAGCGGATCGATCGGCGGCAGATCCGCGAGCGGCGTGCCTTCGATCGGCACGAGGACGTTGATCGGGACGCTCTCGGGCTGCGGCTCCAACGACGCGAGGGTCGTCAGGAGATCGCGGCGATCGTCGCGCGTTTCGCCCATGCCCAGGATGCCGCCGCTGCAGACGGAGATGCCGGCGCCCGCGACGCTCCCGATCGTGTCGAGCCGGTCGCGGTACGTGCGCGTCGTGATGATCTTGGGATAGAAACGCTCGGACGTGTCGAGGTTGTGGTTGTATGCGGTGAGGCCGGCCTCTTTCAGGCGTTTGGCCTGCGCGTCATTGAGCATGCCGAGCGTGCAGCAGACCTCCATGCCCGTCGCCGCGACGCCGCGAACCATGTCGAGGACCTTCTCGAAGTCCTTGCCGTCCCTCACCTCGCGCCACCCCGCGCCCATGCAAAACCGCGTTGCACCCGCGTCGGCCGCGGCCTGAGCCTCGGCCAGGACGCTCTCGACATCCATGAGCGCCTCGGTTTCCAGCGGCGTGTTATACCGCGCACTTTGGGCGCAGTAGGAGCAGTCCTCCGGGCAGGCGCCGGTCTTGACCGACAGCAGCGTGCAGCGCTGGATCTCGTCGGCCCGATGATGCTCGCGGTGCGCCGCCGCAGCCTCGAACACGAGGTCCAGCAGCGGTTTGTCGAAGAGCTCTTGGGCGTGCTCGGCGATCGAACGGTTCTTCATGGGCGCACGATTGTCCGGGCGCAGGCGGCGGGAGTCAAACGGGGCGCGCTGCGGGCGCGGCGGTTTGTCTGAATCCTCAGGCCGACCCTAATCCGCAAATCTCTCGAAACGCACCTTCTCCTCGGCTTTTCGGTACGCCTCCTCGCGGTTGATGATGCCCTCCTCGACGAGGCGGTACAGCGAGTCGTCCATGCGATGCATGCCCTGCGCGCGTCCGGCCTGCAGCATCGATTCGATCTTGTGGGTCGCGCCCTCGCGGATGACGTTTTGCACCGCGTGGGACGTGAACAGCAGTTCCGTTGCGGGCACCCGCCCGGGCCGGTCCGCACGGCGGCAGAGGATCTGGCTCAGGATTCCCTGGATCGAAGCCGCAAGCATCGTGCGAATCTGCGGTTGCTGATCCTCGGGGAAGACCTTGATGATGCGGTCCACGCTTCGGCCGGCGCTGTTGGTGTGCAGCGTGGAAAACACGAGCATGCCCATTTCCGCGAGCGTGAGCGCGAGGTTGATCGTCGCGCGGTCGCGCATCTCGCCGACCAGGATGAGGTCCGGGCTTTGGCGCGTCGCTGACTGGAGCGCTTCGGCGAAGGAATCGGTGTCGCGTCCAACCTCGCGCTGCGTGAGCGTGGACATCTTGTCCTCGTGCACGAACTCGATGGGATCTTCGACGGTGATGATGTGCGCCGCGCGCTCCTGGTTGACCAGATCCACCAGCGCCGCGAGCGTCGATGACTTCCCGCTGCCGGTCGGTCCCGTGACGAGCACGAGTCCCTTGCGAATCTGCGTGAACCGTTTGACCTCGAGGGGGATTTCCAGCTCTTCGATGGTGGGGATGCGCTGCGGAATCGTGCGGAACACGGCGCCGAGGCCGCCCTTGTGGCGGAAGACGTTGACGCGGAAGCGCCCCGCGCCTTCAACCTCGTAGGCGAGGTCCGTTTCGCCGAACTCCTGAAACGCCTCTTCATGCCGCGCCTCCAAGATGGGCATGACGAGCGGGGCGATTTGGAGTTCGTCCGTTTCGATCGGCTCGAGGGCACCGTGGATGCGCGCTTTCGGCGGCAGGCCGTCCGCGAGATGCAAGTCCGAGCCCTCGCGTTCGATGACGTCGCGGAGGTAGTCGTCGAGCGACTTCATGCGAGCACACGCTTCGGGTTGTTGGCGTAGGTCCGCGCCGTGTCCTCGGTGATCAGGCCCTCGTCGACCATCTCCGCCAAGCGTGTGTCGCGATCGATCATTCCGGCCTTGCGCCCGATCTGAATCATGGACGGGATCTGGTGCGTGCGGCCGTCGCGGATGAGTTTGGCGACGGCGGGTGTGACGTGCAACACCTCGAAGAGTGGGGCGCGCCGCCCTCCGCCAACGCGCGGCAGGAGTTCTTGCGAGACGACGCTGCGCAGCGATGCGGCGAGCATCGTGCGCACCTGCTCGACCTCCGCCGGCGGAAACACGTCCAAGATGCGGTTGACCGTGGTGGTCGCGTCGCGTGTGTGCAGCGTTCCGAGGACGAGGTGGCCGGTTTCCGCGGCGATGATCGCCGTGCGGATCGTCTCCAGGTCGCGCATCTCGGAGACGAGGATGACATCGGGGTCCTGGCGTAGCGCGGCGCGGAGGGCGCCCTGGAAGGAGTTCGTGTGCGGTCCGATCTGGCGTTGGGTCACGTTGCAACGTTGGCTCATGAACACGTACTCGATCGGATCCTCGATCGTGATGACGTGCTGTTTGCGCGTTCGGTTGATCCCGTCGAGCAGCGCGGCCAGCGTCGACGACTTCCCGCTGTCGGTCGGCCCGGTCACGAGCACCATGCCGACGCGGTACTGCGTGAGCGCGTGTAAGCTGTGCGGAAGTTCGAGATCGTCGAGATCCGGGATCCCGCGGGGCACGCACTTCACGTCCATGCCCCAGCCGCGCCGGTGGCGGTGCGAGTTGACCCGGAACCGGCCGTGGTCGGCGCTGTCGATCGTGAAGTCGCGGTCCAACGCTTGGCCGTCGTCGTCGGTGACGGATTCCGAACTCCGTTCCAACGCTTCCCGGCGAAGCGCATCCGCGTCCTCTTCGCTCAGCGCCGCTTCGTCGAACCGGTGGATCTCGCCGTGCACGCGCGCGAACGGAATGGACCCGGCGCTCAGGTGCAATTCGGACGCGTCGAGTTCGCGGGCGCGATCGAAATAGGTCCCAAGGTCCGCCATCGTTCCCTCCGTCACCCGTTCACGACAAACGGCAGGTTGTTGCTAAGTGACCCGGACTGCGGGCGCAACTCGAATCCGGCCGAGCCTGGACTCGAGTTGAGCCCGACGACACCGAAGGCCTCCGTAACCGGGCCGAAATCCGGGACATCCACCGCTTTCACGTCCAACAGGCGCTGGCCGGCCTCCGCGTTGTAGACGCCGTGCGCGCTGCTGTCGAAGTTGATGCCGCAGATTCGCACCGGGGTCTCGATGACACCCGCGGCGGGAAAGACCGCGAACACGTGCGCTGACGAAGGCTGCGGGATCCGCGTGCCCTCGTCGTCCACGACGGTCAGACCGACGAGGCCCTCCGCGGCGACTCCGTCCACGAGCACAAAGATCAGGCCCGGGATCGCGTCATCCGGCACGGTCGCTGTGATCGAGCTGTCCGACGACGCATCGACGGTGCCTTCGAACCCACCAAAAAAGACGCGCACAGCGGTCGCGGTGAGCAGCGTGCCCGAGACTGTGACCTGGTCGCCGCGCATCGCGGTGGTTGACGACACGGCGGTGATGGTCGGCAACGGCTGCGGGTCGGCGTTGTACGTGAACGTGTCCACGAGCACGCCGTTGGGACGGATCAACTCGACGAAGTTCGCGCCGGTCGGCGACGGGTCGAGCGTCAAGATGGCGTATTTACCGCCAATCACGATCTCGTCGGTGTGATCGACGCTGTTCACGAACAGGCTCATGAGGTCGCCCGGAGTAAAGTTGGTCGCGTCCTCGGCGATGCGAATGACGATGTCCAGCGCGGGGCGCATGTAGACCCCTGATCCGCCGCGGCCGGGATCGCCGTTGCCCGGCGCAAGACGGTCCGGACGGACGAGAACTTTGTCGCGTCCGCAGCCCGTCAGGCCGACGAGGACGACGCAGAAACAAACAAACAAGATGCGATTCACGGTGTTGTGTCCCGGGTTGGCGGTAAAGGCGTCACGGAGATCGGTGCGCCCTGCTCGATCGCGATCTCGGCGACGATCGCCGCGACCGTTGCGACGAGGTGCGTGCAATAACCGTGGCGAGCCTCGCCCTTGAATTCGCCGAGGGGTTCCGTCAGGTGGTTGCACACGATGTCGGGTGAAGATTCTCCCGAGAAAAGCGACTCTTTCCAGCGACGGTGGTACGCCTCCATCGCTTTTTTCAGCGCGGGCGTGACCGGGCCCGTCGGATCCGGATCGCCGAGGATCTCGCCGAGCACGACGCCGCCGGCCTGAATCGCGCCGCACGGACCCTCGCCGGTGATGCCGCCCCGGCGGAACGACTGATACGAGGCGGTGGGGAGGCCGAACGTCTCGGCGAGTGCGATTCCGCAGGAACGGTGCGGTGTTTCGCGCCCCTCGTAGAGGACGAACGCCGTTCGGCGCGCTTCTTCGATCCGGCGATCGCTCAAGGTATGTTCCACCTTACGAAAACGGAACGCCGAGGGCATCTTCCCTGCGTCCGCCGTTTGATTCTGGCCCAACGGCTGACGCCGTTCAGTGTTTCTGGCGTGCTTTACTTTGGACCCGGTAGGGACTCAACCAGCCTGTGGAACGCATCACCGCGCACTATCACGAACTCGCTCTTAAGGGCGGGAACCGTCCGAGGTTCGAGCGCACGCTCGTGCGCAATCTCGCGCGAACGCTCTCGGATCTCCCGGGAACGAAAGTCCGGCCGCTGCACGGCCGGGTGCTCATCGAGACGGAAGCGGATCTCGAGGTCGTATTGACGCGGGCGCGGGCCGTCTGCGGGGTCGCTTACGTCTTGTCCGTGCGCGAGGTGAAACCCCAGCTCGACGCGATGGCGGCGGCGGTCCTGGAGGAGGTCCGCCGCGTCGCGCCGGCCAACTTCCGGGTCAGCGCCCGGCGCGTCGACAAGCGGTTCCCGATGATCTCGCCGGAGATCAATCGTGCCGTGGGGGCGGTGGTTCACGAGGCCACGGGCATCCCGGTGCGGCTGAAAGGGGCCGAATTCGACGCGCAACTGACCGTCATGGACGACCGCGCGTTTGTCGGCTTCGACAAGCGCAATGGCGTCGGCGGACTGCCGGTCGGGACCGGGGGCCGGGTCGCGGCGCTCTTTTCCGGCGGTTTCGATTCGCCGGTCGCGGCGTGGCGCATGATGCGGCGCGGCTGCAAGGTCCACTTCGTTCATTTCCACTCGCACCCGCTCGTCGATCGCACCACGCAGGAAAAGGTGCAGGATCTCGCCGAGTGGCTGACGCGCACGCAGCTTGACAGCGGCGTGAGCCTCGTGCCGCTCGCGAACATCCAGACCCAAGTGAAGCTGCACGCGCCCGAGAAGCTGCGCGTCGTGTTGTACCGGCGGTTCATGGTCCGTCTGACCGAACGCATCGCGCGCCGCCGGGGTTGCCTTGCGATGGTCACCGGGGAGAGTCTCGGCCAGGTCGCTTCACAGACGTTGGAGAACATCGAGACGATCGATGTCGTCGCGGGGATGCCGATCCTCAGGCCGCTGATCGGGTCGGACAAACAGGACATCCTGGCCGAAGCGCAGAAAATCGGCACCTACGACATCAGCGTTCGCAAGGACCAGGACTGTTGCAGCCTGTTCATTCCGAGCCGCCCCGCGACACGCGCGACGCCGGAGCAGGCGGCGAGAGCGGAGGAGTCGCTCGACGTCGAGGGGCTCATCGCGGACGCGCTGGAGCGAACCGAAGAGATCACCTACTCTTGGCCGGCCAGATGAGCGCGACGAACGTGAAGGCACAGCTACATCTACCTCGACGAGAGCATTCATGAAGGGTTTCTTGGGAACCGACGCCGACTTGGTCATCGACCTCTTCCTGGTGTCGCTCGTCGCGCTATTGCCGATGCTCTGTTGGGCCATCGCGCTCGTGCGGCAGGGCAAGACAGCGGCGCACGGAAAGTGGATGGCGGTTTCCTACGCGATCTTCGTGACCGCGGTTCTCGGGTTCGAGATAGACGTGCGCCTGCGTTCCGACGTGCTGCCCTCGCCGAAGTTCTGGCCGTTCCTGATCCACATGCATTTTGCGCTGCCGGCGTTCGTGCTGTGGACCTATCAGATCGCGACGGCGCGCAGAGTCGCGGCCGCCCCCGCCGCACACCGAAAGCGCGGCAAGATCCTGATCACGCTGATCTTCCTGACCGTCGCGACGGGCATCTGGCTGTACGTCGAGACGTTTGCGTAGCCGGCCCCGGCGCCCCGCAAGAGCGCGTAGGTCTCGTTCGCTGCGCATCACGCCCGTGGAGGCGTCGAGGCTAAGCCCATGTTGGTCCTGGAGTGCGGGGCCGGTTGCGCCACCCGGTGGCGCATCGTGATGCCGCAAGTACCCGCCAAATCGACAGTTACGGCGATCGAGTGGCGCACGTAGTACGCCCAGGGTTGCTAGAGCCGCAACGCTTCCCGGAACTCCGCCATCGACGCGAACCGGTGGTCGGGCTCGCGGCGCAATGCGCGCATGACGGCGTCTTCGATGTGCTTGGGAACGCTGCAGAACTTGCCGAGCGGCGCGGCGTCTTCGGATTGGATCGCGCGCAGCCAGTCGCTGAGCTTCTTGCCCTCGATCGGATGCCGGTTGGCGAGAGCGCGGTAGATCGTGGCGCCGAGTGAGTAGATGTCGGTGCGGAAATTGGCCCGACCGGCGCCCGTGACGAGTTCCGGCGCCATGAACAGCGGCGTGCCCGGCATCGACGACGTCGTGTGCTGCGTGAATGCGGAGTCGACGAGGCGGCGCGCGAGGCCGAAGTCGACGAGTTTCACGAGGTTGTCCGGTCCGACGAGGATGTTCCCGGGTTTGATGTCGCGATGCAGCAGCTTGCGGGCGTGGGCGTACTCCATCGCCGCGAGGATTTGCCGCGCGATCGGCATGACCTCGTCTGCGGGCAGGGCACCACGTTCATCGAGCACTTCGCGCAGGCTCGCCGACGGGAAGAACTCCAGGATGATGAACCAGTGGCCGGCTTCGTGGCCGCTGTCGCCGAAACGAACGATGTTCTCGTGTTCGATCCCGGCGGTCGCGTAGGCCTCGCGCAGGAATTTCATCACCATGTCGGGCGACTCGGTGAAGTTCACGTGCAGGACCTTGAGCGCAACGTAGGGGTTGCCGCGCCGGTGCCCGACGTACACCGAGCCGAACGATCCGGTGCCGAGGCCGCGCAGGAGCCGGCGGGACCCGAGCGTGGAGCCGAGCAGCGGGAACGCGTGCTTGCATTCCGTGCAAAACGGGGCCTCAGGATCCGTGCTGATGAGGGTCTGCAGGCACGAGGAGCAGCGATAGGACTCGTTCTCCGCACCGAATGCAAACTCCGCATGACCGATGCGTACGTGGTCCCCGTCGAAGAGCTTGGTCGGCGTCGTGATCCGTTCGCCGTTCACGAACGTACCGTTCTTGCTCTTCAGGTCCTCGACGTTCCAAACGCCGTCCACCGCACGGAAGGCGGCGTGACGCCGGCTGCAGCGCGGATCCGCGACCTTGACTCCCGCGTCGCCCGGATCCCGTCCCAACACGAGTCCGCTGCCGTCGCGCAACGTGACGCGCGGCGCTCCGGCAAGACCGTGAAGGGGCAGCAGGCCGACGCCCTGGCTCAACGGGACCGCCTGCGGGTCGGGGTGGGCGCCCAGCGGATGTCCCGCTTTCCTCCCGATGACTTCGGATAGAGCGATTGGATCGGTACGAGAAGCCGACGCACCTCTTCGGCGTTTTGGAGGCGGTTTTCCACCTTCGGTTGAAGACATCCCTCGACGATCTCGTCCAGCGACGGATGCACGAACTTATTCCGTTCGCTCGGCTTGGGAATCGGATCGTCGATCTTCTTTTGGTGGATTTCGATCGCGCTCGATCCCTTGAACGGGTGGAAACCCGTCAGCATGAAATAGAGAGTGCCGCCGAGCCCGTAGATGTCGACGGCCGGTTGCATCGTGTCGCGCGGCGACTGCGGCATGACCTGTTCGGGTGCGCAGAAAATGATGGTTCCGGCCGGCGCGCCCGCGAGCCCGCCGCCTTCGGTGAGCGCGAGGCTGAAATCGATGAGCACGGTTCGCTCGGACTTTCCCTCGATCATCACGTTGCTCGGCTTCACGTCGCGATGAACCATGCCGTTTTGGTGGACCGCTTCGAGGGCGCCCGCCGTGTCCGCGGCGATGCGCAGCGCCTCGGGAATGCCAAGGCGGCCGGCCTTGCCGAGTTGCGTTGCCGTGAGGCCGTCCACGAAGTCCATGACGAGGAACGACTCGCCGTTTCGGAGCCGACCGGTGCTGAGAATGCTGACGATGTTCTTGTGCCGGATTCGTGAGAGCGACTTTGCTTCCTCGACGGCGCGTGCAACGTTGGATTCGGTCGCGCGATCCGGCCTGAGGATCTTGAAGGCCACCGCCTGTTTGTTCGCGACATCCTCGGCCTCGAACAAGAGCCCCATGCCGCTCACCGCGACGAGTTTGGTCAGCTTGAAGCCGATTTCCGCAGCCGGTTCCACAAACTGGATTCCTTCCGGGCCCAGATCGCGGGTCGCCGTGTCGTTCAGGTCCGAGGAGGTAACCGGAGGCGTGGAGGGGGCGGCACTCTGGCGAACCGTGATGAACGTGCGCCCCATGCGGACTTCGTCCCCGTCGTCGAGCCGGGCGTCAAGCAGTAGCCGTTCGCCGTTGACGAAGATTCCGTTGCGTGCGCCCACGTCCTCGATGAAGAGTTCATCGTCGCGCATGACGAACTTGCCGTGCACACGGGAGCAGTAGTCATCGGGCAGACGCAGGGTCGCCTCCGGCCCGCGCCCGACGACCAAGGGGTCCTCCCCGACGGGAGCTTCCCGCTTCAGCTTCCCGGACTGGACGAGCAACACGTACTTCGACATCGAAACGGCGTGCCGGGCCGAGCCGGCGGTTCTCCTTCCACGTACATTATTCCCCAGCGCCCAGCGTGGGTCACTCCCGGAGATCCCCGAATGGAACAAGAGGCGGGGACGCATCCGGGCCGATTCCGGTCCCGCAGCGCGTGCGGAACATGTCCGGCGCGCCCCGGATGGAACCGCTGCACAGCTAAGTCCTTTCTCGAAAACAAGTTGGGTCCAGTACCGAACCACGGGGCGAGTTGATACATTGCTGGCGCATGATCATCTACACGGGCGAGGTATGCGTCTACTGCGGCCGGCCCATCATCGTGGACGACAAATCCCCGCAGGTGGGCCGGTGTCGCAGTTGCAAAGCGCCGTATCACACGAGGTGTTGGTTCGCCTCCAACGAGAAGTGCGTGGTGCCGGGGTGCGAGGGCAAAGCCGCGGACGTTCGCGAGTCCACCGTCGCCGGAGTCGGCGACATTTGCCCCTTCTTGCCCCCGACACCCGCGCGTCGTGAGGGCGGCGACCCCGTCCCGGCGCGCTGCCTGAAGACTGACTGCGCGATCTTCGACGCAGCCGAAGGCCGCTGTGGGCTCGGCGAGATCGCCTACGTGCTCGGAACCGTTCGCCAGAGCACACGCGACACACGCCGCGCGATCAACTTCGTCTTCAAGAAGAGCGGTCAACGCTCCGGCCAGCAATACACCGACTTCGAGCGCCGTTTCGCCTCCGCGGAGGCGCATTTCAAAGCCATGGCCGGAGGCCAGAACAAGTCCGCCGAGCTCTTGGAACACGTCGGCGACCTGCTCGTCGAGTTGAAAGACGCGGTGCGCGATACGTCCGGCGAGCAGGAGGCCCTGACGGAGGGTTTCGACCGCCTTGCCCGCGCGGTCGAGGCGTCCGGCGTCGGCGAGCGGGTGCGCGGCCGCCGGGATGCGCGCCTTTCGGCGCGTGCCGCCCTGCGCGACGGGCGCCCGGGCGCGGCGGTGCACATCCTCAAGTCGGCGCAAAAACGCGGCTCGGACGAGTACCTCCTGGGGGATCTCGCGACGGCTCACGTGCATGCCGACGAGGTCGATGACGCACTGACGCTCTTGGATGAGCTCTTGTCCAGCAACCCCGACAACACGCCGTGCCGGATCACGTTGAGTGCGTTGCGGCTCCAGGCCGGCGACGCGGGCGCGGCGGAAGAACTGTTGCGTGACGCGCCGCAACCCGCCAGCTCGCAGATGCGCGCCGAGCTTGCGTATGCGCGTGCGTGCGTTGCTTATGCCGTGGGTCGTGCCGAGGATGCCGTGAACTTCCTGAACGAAGCGCTGGATCGGGACCCGTGGCACTACGCCGCATCCGCCGCGTTGCATGACCTCCGCGCAAAGCGGGTCGGCGCGGACGTTCCGGACGCCGCCTCGATCGCCATCAGTTCGAACGGAGGGGGCTCGGTTGCAGACCGCGACCCCGACACGAACAGGGAGGACGGAGGTGGCTCGTAGTCTCTCCGAATTCGTTTCCGATGCGCGCGGTCTGATCAGCAAGAACAAACTGAAAGCCGCGCGCAAGACGATCGACAAGGCAGTCAAACAGGGTCTCAAGGGACCGATGCTGCAGGAGGCGACGGCCGAGCTTCTGCTCGCCGAAGGCGGAGGTGCCGCCGCGGCCGGCGCCATGCGCGAGGTGGGGCGCGTGAGCCGGACCAGGGTTCCCGCGCTGCTGAAGATCGCCGACGTGCATCTTCGTTCCCACGCGGACGACCATGAAGTCCGCGATGTCGCTTGGGAGCTCGCGTTGCAGGTCGGCGCCTTCGACGTCGCCGTCCGCCATCTCGACATGCTCGTCCAATCCAAGGGCATCAACGGTGCGAAGCGTGCGCAGCTCCTTGTCGCCAGAAAGGACGAAGTCGGCGCCGTCGGCATCTTCCTTCTCGCTTCGCTGGGCGGGGTCAACGTGGATCGGCTGAAACTCGCCAAACGCCTGCTCAAGAACGACGTCGGAACGAAGCTGCTCGAGGGCGTGGTCGGCGTGTTGCACGAAATGGACCGCGGCGTCGACGGGCCGGTGTATTACGTGCTGGCCCAGCTAGCGCATCGCGCCGGGGATCGCGAAGCGTTTCTCGATAGCGGTGCCGCGGCGGCTGCGGAACTGCGCGACGAGATCATCACGTGGACGGGTTCGATGGATGCGGGAGACCGTCTCGAGCTCGCACTGCGCCTCGACGCGCTGGACCAGGTCATCTCCGCCGCCGCGGACGCGTCGACCGACAGCCTTGTGGCCGCCGCCGACCGGGTCCAAGGGGACGCGATCTCCGGGCGCGTCGTTCGCGGTCTCGCCGCGCTCGTGAACGGCAAACCCTCCAATGCGTGCCGCATCCTCGAGGAGGTTGTGCGGCGCGACAAGAGCGCGGCCGACCCGCTCGCGGGCGTGCTGAAGAAGAAGTCCGGCATCTGGGCCGGCGCGCGGGAAGCGCACGCCGCGGTTGTCGCCGAGGGGCTTTGGGGAGAGCCCGACAAGCTCGACGAGGGCGTCGACAGCCTCATGCATGTCGGCAGCGAGGACCGCGGCGATGCTTGGCTGCGGGTCGCCCGACGTTTGCTCGAGCGCGCGGCAAACCACCCCGATTTGCGCTGCGAGGTCGGCCGGGCACTGCTCGCGGACGACCATGTCGAGGACGCGGTCGCCTTGTTGACGGCGCCGGAGCACATCTCGATCGCGGAGCTGTGGGTCGCCGACGGACACACGAATTCCGAGCTACTGCGCGCTGCGGCGGAACTCGCGGAGAAGTATGACCAAGCCCCGCATGCGGCCGAGTGGCTGCTTCGCGCCGCGCGCGGCGACAAGGAACTGTTGGCCGAGATCGGACGCAGGCTGCAAGGCAGCACGGTTTCGTTGGAGACGGCGCTCGAGAGCGCGAACGCCCTGCTCGATCAGAACCAGAAACAGGAGGCGGCCGGATTCCTGATCCGCCTTCCGCTCGACACGGAGACGGGCAAGTCGCTCGACGAGTTGCTCGAGAAACGAAAGCTCAGGTCGGAAAAGACGTTCGAGGAGATCTCGTTGCGCGCGGCGCTCGCGCTGGGCGATCTCCCGCGGGCCAAGCGACACCTGAAGGCCGCGAGTTCGGGCATGGAGGGGCTGGCGAGCGAAGCCAAGGATCACGGGGACGCCGCTCGCGTTCTCGCGGAACTCCTGGTGAAGGAGGGTGCCGCACCGACCGCCGTGAAGCTTCTCGATGCGCGTCGTGCGGCCGGCGACCCGCCGCGTGCGCTTCTGCCGTTGGTCGATACGCTCACCCAGAAGTCACCGCAGCTGGCGAGCAGCCGGTTGCTCCGTGCACGCCTGCTCGCCGCTCTCGATCGCAAAGAGGATGCGGTGCGCGATCTGCGTGCCATCCCGGGGACCGAAGCGGAAGCGGACGAAGCGTTCGCGCTGCTCGGCGAGTTGGAGCAGGACGAAAGCGCGGGGAAAGCCGCGCTCGGTCGCGTCGACATCCTCGTCGCCAAGAAGGACTACGCGGGCGCGATCAAGGAGCTTGGTGCCGCCCGCGGCGCTCCGGCCGGTGATCGTCTCGAACGGCTCGAGCGCATCACGTCGGAACAGCCGGACCTGGAGCCGGGGCAACGTGCGCGCGCGGTCGTGCTCCTCGAGATGAAACGGGTGGCGGATGGCGCCGAGGCGCACTTCGCGCGATTCGAGTGTTCCGGCGCCGACTCGGCCGCGATCGCCGCCGACTTGGAAGCGCTCGCCACCGAAGCGGAAAAGACCAAGGACATCGCGATAACGTGTTCGATCCTCGAGCGGCTTCCGGAACACATCCACGACGGAGCCGAACGCGCGATCAAACTCATCGCCGATGACGCGGTGCCGCCGCTCCTGATTCTCAAGTCGCAGCTTCTCTTGCAGCGCGAGCGCACGGAAGAGGCGGTCAGCACCCTTTCCGATCTCGTGGAACGCGACGAAAAATCGCGCACGCAGGCGGCGAAGGCGTTGCAGGCTATCGTCGAGTCGGGCCAGGCTCGGCCAAACGCGGACTTCGCGCTGAGCCGCGCGTTCGAGGCGCTCGACCAAAAAGCGCAGGCGCTCGCCGCGCTGAAGAGCCTCTACGAAGCCGATCTCACCTCGAAAGAGAGTGTGCTCAAACAGGCCGAGGGGCTCACTCTGCGGTCGGACGATCCCGACATCCGCTTGTTCCTCGCGGACATCTGCTTGGACCTGCGCGACGCCGGCGGAGCCACCGAGCATTGCGTGCATGCGCGCCGGTTGCAGCCGGGTTCGCGCCGTAACGTCGTGGCCCGCTTGCAGCGCGCCCTCGATCTCGACGCGTTTTCCGCGAACACGCACTTCGCGTTGGCGGAGGCGCATCTGGCAGGCGACGAAGCCGACGATGCCGTCCGCCACTTCCGTGCGGCGGTCGAGGTCGATCGCAGCAGCGCCGACGCCGCCATCGAAGCACTCCAGGAGGCCGCGCCGCGGAGCAAACGTCCCGCGCTGCTGTGGCTCGCGGTCGGTACGACCTACGCCGAGTTCCAGCGAGCCCGGGAGAAAGCCGTTGCCGCGTACTCGCATGGTCTGGAGGCGAATCCGCGCGCCGAGATTCGGATTCCACTGCTGCTCGGTCGCGGCGACGCGTATGCCGCCCTGAATCAGGACGACGCGGCGTTCGACGACTTCGACGAAGCCGCCCAGCACGATCTTCTCGAACGGCGTTACTACGAATATCTGCGCTCCCGCCATCGCAAGCGCGTGCTTCTTGCGGCGCGTGAGCGCCAGAAACTCGCCTCGTCCGACTTCGGTGCGGCGGTCGAGGCGTGCGCGCGTTTCATCAAACTCGGGATGCACAACGACAGCGTTTCCGTCGCGCAGGCGGCGTTGGCTTCGGATCCCAACGATCTGCGCGCGCGCTACCTCGTGGGCGTTTCGCTTCACGCCGGTGGGCGTCTCGATGCTGCCGCGCGCGCGCTCGAAACGGTGCGCAGCGGTTCCGGCGCGGACACGGAAATCGGACGCGCCTCCCGCATGTTCCTGGCCGAGGCGTATCTCGACCAGGGCGATCGTGACAGCGCGCGCGCCTGTCTCGTAGAGATCGAATCCGTCGATGCGGCGTACCCGGGTCTCGATTCGCGCCGCCGGTCGTTGGCCCCGCCGGCCGAGGATCCGCATGCGCCGCCGCCGCTGTTCGTTCGTCCGGAGTTCCCGCGTCCGACGGAATGAACCGGCTTGGTTGCCTCCGCAGCGGGCGATCGCTGGAGATGTCGCGTAGGCTCATGAGGATGCGATTGAACCGACGAATTTCGTTTGTATGCGCCACGGCGCTGGCGCTGTTGTCCGCAGGGGCGTTGGCGGAGGAGCCGAAACCCGAACTCTTCGAACGCGGGCCGGCGGTCAAGCGTGCGGCGGAAAAAGCGGAGAAACGCCTCGCCAATCTGCGGCAGTTGACGTTTGGCGGCGAGAACGCCGAGGCGTATTGGAGCTTCGACGAAAAACACCTCGTGTTCCAGGCGCGGCCCAACCGGGCGGCGGCCGATCAGATCTACGTCATGGATGCAAACGGCGGCGGGAAGACGCTGCTGAGCACCGGACACGGTCGCACCACCTGCAGCTACTTTCTGCCCGGCGACAAACAGATCCTCTACGCGTCGACGCACGGCGCCGGCAAGGAGCCGCCCCCGCCGCCCGACCGCTCCCGCGGATACGTGTGGGCGCTCTACCCGTCGTTCAACATCTATGTCTGTGACCGCGACGGCAAGAACACGAAACCGCTGCTGACGAGTCCCGCGTACGACGCGGAGGCCACGGTTTCGCCCGCCGGCGACCGCATCGTGTTCACGTCCACGCGCGACGGCGACATCGAACTCTATTCATGCAAGCTCGACGGTTCCGACGTTGTTCGGCTCACGAACCGGCCGGGGTACGACGGCGGCGCGTTTTTCTCGTGGGACGGCAAGAAGATCGTCTGGCGCGCTCCGGGCGCGGAATTGGATCTTTCCAAGACCGACTACAAAACCCTGCTGCGCCAACACATCGTGCGTCCGAACAAGCTCGAGATCTGGACGATGAACGCGGATGGCTCGGACAAGCGCCAGATCACCCATCGCGACCGCGCGAGCTTCGCGCCGTTTTGGCATCCGGACAACCGCCGCATCATCTACAGCTCCAACATCGGGGAGCCGCGTCGCGGGAGCTTCGAGCTGTTTCTCGTGGACACGGAAAGCGGCGATACCGAGCGTGTGACCTTTTTCGAGCGCGTGCGCGAGGGGGCCCACCGGGCCGATGACTTCGATGGGTTCCCCATGTTCACGCGCGACGCGAAGCGACTCGTGTTCTGTTCGAACCGCTTCAACGCCAAACCCAACGAGACCAACGTCTTCGTCGCGGACTGGCAAGGGGAGTAACCGCTCGCGTTCGCGCGCCGGTGCTACGACGGCAGCGACTCGATCAGGCCGGCGAGTGTCTCGGTGAGCCAGTGGCCGTAGCTCTCGAGGGTCAGGTTGCGGCGGTTGAGCGCGTTCAGGTTGTTGGGCGACGGCACCAGCAGCGGTAAGACCTCGGTCCCGGCGCACGGCCGGCGCACGCCGTGTTCGTCCTCGAGTTTGATGCGCCGCGCGAGCACCGCCTCGGTGGCCGGCTTACCGAGCGTCACCACGAGTTTGGGACGCAGCGTGCGCAGTTGAAGCTGCAGGAGACGCCACCCCGCCGACTCGACCGCCGCCTCCAGAAAGAACAACTGCTCAAGCTTGCGGAAGCGCCCGTCGCCGACATCGTCCAGCGCGTTGCGCAGTCCTTTCAGGCGGTCCGCGCCCCGCTTGCTCGGCGAGTACACGAGCATGTAACCCGTGCCGCCGGCGCCGAACCACTGCAGCGGGTCCTGGTCGTGCGCGACGTACTCCTTGCAGCGCGCCAATTCGGAGCGAATGGTCGTGACGAACTCTGCGACGCCGGGAATGACGTCACCGACAGATTCGTTCGTGCCGCCAGCCGAGGTCGATGTACCGCCGATCATCCAGTTTGATTGTCTCGGTCAGACCCCCCAAATCCACCAATCCCCGCTGGCGATTAGGGGTTTCTACCTACGCGCGGTCCGAGAAAAGCTCGTCGTCCCGAGATCGAGCGGGCGTGGCCTGTGCGCGGGCGGGCGCCGTCGAAGAAGAAGAATTACCACAGAGGCACAGAGGGAAATCAGAGTTACACGGAGGCGTTCCTGCGCTGAACCGGGGCTGGCCGGGAGACTTCGAAGGGAATGAAATAAGGGGGAGGGCATTGGGATCCGGCGCCCTTCCTTTTTCTTTTCTTCCAGCTTCGCGGCACGCTCGCTCGGGGTCGGTGCGTTTTCGGAGAAACGCCTCCGTGAACCTCGGCTCGGACCTCTGTGCCTCTGTGGTGAACTCTTCTCTTCGATCCAGAGGACGCTGCGGCGGATTTGACGGTGGCGGCGCCGACGGCGATTTCTGACCATCAAGTGTGCAGGACCGCCTACTCTGGTCCCCGTGAAATTCCGCCGACTTGCGCTCTTGCTGATCGCTGCTCTCGTGGTTCACGCGGACGAGGCGGACGACGGCAAGGAAAAAAAGCCCGTCAGTCCGGAGGAGCGGCGGGTCAAGCGACGGCTCGAAATCAAGGCCCGCTTCACCTCGCTTGACAAGATCGTCGCGCAGAAACTCGAGGACTTCGCGCTGGATCCGATTCGCAACTGGGAAGCGGCCGAGGCGAGTCTGGTCCGCGAGAAGGTCGAGGGTTTGCACGACCCGATTCGTTACTACCTGCTCGACATCGACTGGGAGGTGCAGGCCTTTGTCTGCTACTACGCTGGGCGGCGCGGGCTGGTGGACTTGATGCCCGAGATCGAGGAGGCGTACGACGAGGCCAAGTTCGCTTTCATCCGCCGAAAGGCCGTCGAGGCCGCGGTTGCATTCGCGAAGGGAAAGCGCGGCGCCGAGGCGCACGAGTTCCTGAAGAA
>JAZFYD010000051.1:0-8247 GCA_036443405.1 Planctomycetota bacterium | reverse complement strand
CAGCAAGGAAGCGGTGCCTGGTAAGACGGCGCCGCGGAGCACGGAAGTCGGCAACCAAAGCTGATCGCCGCGCCACCTGGCACCTTCACGGCAACAACCAACGTCCGTGGTCTCGTTGGACGAACTGGCGGGGACCAGTGGGATGTTTGAACTCGCCGACGCGAGGAGCTAAAGCCCCAAATCGTCCGAGATCCCCTGCATCGCTTCCAGCGCAAGCGCGCAGAAGTCCTGCAGCGGGAGGTCGATCTGCTCGCACTGAAGAATCGCTTCGCGGCTGACCTTGCGAGCGAACTCCTTTTTCTTCATGCGCTTTTTCACGGACGACGCCTTCACCGACGCGAGTTTTTTGTCCGGCATCACCTTGGCCGTCGCCATCACCAATCCGGTGATCGTCTCCGCGCACGACAGCGCAAAGTGCGGCCACTCGGTGCGCTCGACGAGCTGTAGACCCTCGTGGTTGTGGCTGAGGATCGTGTCGAGGATGCGCTGGTCGGCGACCCCCGCCGCCTTCAAGTACTCGACGGTCTTGAGCGTGTGTTTGTCGGGCTCCTTGACCTCGTCGAAGTCGAGGTCGTGGAGCAGCCCCATGCACCAGTAGGTGTCCTTGTCCTTGCCGAACTTCTCCGCCACGGCCTCGCAGACCGCGGCGCTCGCGAGGCAGTGTTTCGTCAGGTAGTCGTCGTGCACATGCTTCTTGAACAGCGCCATCGACTCCTCGCGGGACAGGCCGAACTCGCCGAGTTCGTAGGGCCCGCTCGCTGCGGGCGCGGCGGCGTCGGTGGCGGTGACCGCCGGAGCTGCCTGCGCTGCGGGCACGGGATCCGGGCCCTCGGGTTTGAGCAGCGGAAAGAGCGTGACCTCGCGCAAGTTGTCAACGCCGCTCAACAGCGCGCACAACCGTTCGAGCCCCATGCCCCAGCCGCTGATCGGCGGCATGCCATGCTCCATCGCCAGGAGGTAGTTCTCGTCCAGCGGCATGGCTTCGTCGTCGCCGCCGCGCCGAAGTTTGTCCTGTTCCTCGAACCGGCGGCGCTGCTCCCGCGGATCCACGAGCTCGCTGTACGCCTTCACGATCTCCCAGCCGTTGACGAGCAACTGGAACGCGTCCGACACGGTCGGGTCATCGTCGTTTCGGCGCGCGAGCGGCAGGATGTCGGACGGAATGCCGACGAGGAAACACGGCTGGATCAGACCGTCACGGACCGTCGCCTTGTAGAGCGCGTCGATCAGGTTGCCGCGGCCGAGCTGGTCGATGCGCTCGATCTCGATGTTCTTCTCACGGATCGCAGCGCGGAGGGATTCCACCGTCTCGCACGCGACGACATCGATGCCCGAGTTCTCGCGAATCGCCACGCGCATGTCCACGCGCGGCCACTCGCCGGAGAAGTCGATCTCCTGCCCGCGCCACGTGATCTGTTCGCTGCCGCAGACCTCGCGCACAAGATGGCGGAACATCCGCTCCGTGAACCTGAGGTTGTCCTCCCAGTTCCAGTAGGACGCGTAGTACTCCAGCATCGTGAATTCCTGGAGATGGCTGGGGTCCATGCCTTCGTTGCGAAAGCAGCGCGCAAACTCGTAGACGCGGTCATAACCGCCCGCGATCAGACGCTTGAGCCAGGTCTCGGGCGCGATGCGCAGCGTGAATTGGCGGTCGAGCGCGTTGTGGTGCGTGTAGAACGGCCGCGCCGCGGCGCCGGACGCGTGCGGCTCCAGAACCGGCGTATCGACCTCTTCAAAACCCTGCCCGTCGAGGAACGCCCGAAGTGTCCGCACGACCTTGGTCCGCAACCGGAACCGTGCGCGGGTCTCCTCGCTCATGACGAGGTCGAGGTAGCGGCGACGCTGTTTGGTCTCGATGTCCTTCAGGCCGTGCCACTTTTCCGGCAACGGCAGGAGCGTCTTGCCCAGGAAGACCCACGACTCGACCCTGAGCGTGTTCTCGCCCTTTTTGGTGATGAACATCGCACCAAGCGCGCCGATGAAGTCACCGATGTCGACGAGGTCGTGAAACGTCTTCCACGACTCGTTCGGCAGGGTCTCGCGCTCGAACGCGAGTTGCACCGTGCCCCCGGAGTCCTGGATGCGCACGAACGTCAGCTTGCCGAACGTGCGGACCGCCATGACCCGGCCGGCGACACTCACGCCGCCTGTTCCCTCGGCCAGGAGCGCCGCGACGGCGGGCGTGTGCGTGCGCTCGAAACGCTCGGGGTAGGCGTGAAGCCCCGCTTCTTTCAGACGCGGGATCTTGTCGATGCGGACTTGGCGGAGATCGTCGGACATGAATCGGGGACTGTACCCGATTCAATCGCGGCCTCTACCTCCCGGGGCGCTTCTTTTGCGGTTCGCCGGGGACGTTCTCGGTGCCCTTCTTGGCGAACGTGCGGATGCCGTCGAGGAACGCCTCGCGAACTTTGGGCACCGGTGTGGGATACGTGAATCCGCCCTTCTCCGCGGCGTCGACCGACTTCACAAGCGCGTTCATGTGATTCTTGCGCGCCTGGTGGTACGCGAGCATGGCGTCGATCTGCTTCTGCTGGTCGTCGGCGTGCTTTTGCAGCTTGGTCACCTGGTCCATCAGCGCGGCGATCTGCTCCGCGGTTTCCGTGTTGTCGCCCTGGGAAATCGCGGGAGCCGCGACCAAAAGGCCGACCAAGAGAGCGGGAACGAAAAATCGAGTCATCGCGATTACCTCGCTGACACCATCGGCGCCTGGGACGTGCTTCTTGAACCTGCGCCGGCTGGGCTCGGCCCCGGGGGGCGCCATGCGCGGGACGGGTTTTCGACCCATGCTAATCTGACGCGCTCCAAGAATGAGCCCTGAACGTCTCAAAATGCGCCGGTCTCTAGCCCTCTTCGGCCTCGCCCTGCTCACCGCGTCGGCCATTTTCGCTCCCGAAGTCCGCCGTGAGCGCGGGCTCATCGCGCGGGAATCCGATCTCTACGACGCCGACCCGAAGGTGCGGGCGGAACGCGGCGAGCGGGAGAATCTCCTGGGCGCAGCGCTCTCGGGCTACAACGCCATGCTCGAAAAGGACCCCGAGGACAAGGCCGCTTGGCTCGGGCGTTTCCGGACGATCGTCCGCCTCGGCGCAACGGCGTCGGGCCAGCCGACCCTGTCGATCATGGTCCGCGACACGGTGCAGGAGTTCATCGGAAAGCGCCACGAGTTGGACCCCGATGGAACGTTTCTGCAAAAGACGATGCTCGATTGGACCCGTCTCCGTCTCAAGGAGACCAACTGGTACATGGCCGTCTCGTCGGCGCTGTACCTCGCCGGCCGTGGCTACGACGAGGGCGCGGACCAGCTCATGGGCTACACGAAAGCGGGACCGTTCTTTGGCGAGTTCTTCGGATTCTGCATCCGCTTGCATCCGCCGTTTCGCGGCGTCCGCCCCATCCTCGAGCACTATCTCGAACGCGACGAAACGCCGGAGGTCGTCTGGGCGGGGGCCGCGCTGCTCGAGTACCACAGGATCTACGGCGAGGGCGAAGAGATGCTTGCGCGGTATGTCGAGAAGATCCGCGGCGCGTTCCACGAGACCCTGGACAACATCGATCACTCAGTCGACGAGGGAGAAGTCCTGCTCCGGACCGGGACCGCGATCCTGGGCTTGGCACGGCTCGCGGGGCCGAACGAGATCGATCGGCTGGAGCGCACCCACTTCAAGGATCTGCCCCGCCACAACCGCGAACTTCGAATTGCGCGCATCTGGGTGGGCCTCCTTCCCGTTACGGCGAGGTTGCCGGGCACATCGAAGTTCGAGCACATGCCCAACGATGAACGGGAGCTCTTCTTTCGCATGGCGGCGAACCGCTACGCGATCCTGCCCGACGGGGAGGAGAAGGACATCTACCTGAGCCTCCTGGAAACGGCGCGCGATTGGCCGGCCAGCGATCGCGTCCGCGTCCACGCGATTCACTCGATGGCCGCGCTCTGTCCCGACAAGATCGACCTGGAGCGCATGGCGTCCGCCGGCGGGACAGACTCCATCGTCGCGGCGCTTTTGCTGCCCGGCGACCAAACGCCGAACTTGCTGCCCGGAATCGTTGCGCCGGATCCTCACTACGCCGCCATGGCCGCGGTCGGTGTGCTGGACGAACGCCCGTAGCGCTTTCGCGCACGAACCGCGTAAAACCCGTCCGACCGGGCCGCGCGCCGCGATAGACTCGGATAGGGAAATCGTGAGATTCGGCGCGCTCGTCCTCCTGTTATGCAGCGCCGCCGCAACGGCGGGAGATCCGGTCGTCCCGAATCAGCTCGCAAAGGAACACGTCGCGCGATTGGCGAACCCGGATTGGTACACGCGTTGGCGCGCGACCTTGGACCTCGCCGAGATGGGCGACGCCGCGTGGGAGGCGGTCCCCGCTCTTTTGCGAACGATCGAGGATCCGAACTCCGACATCCGCGCCGAAGCGCTCACCGCGCTGCGCAAGATCGGCGCGACGCGCCATGCGCTCCCGGCTGTGATCGAGTGCCTCGCCAGCGAGGATAAGATCCTGCGTCGGCGCGCCGTGCACACGCTCGCCGCTCTGCCGCAGGAAGGGCGCTTGCTGCAGCTCAATCTCGGTTCGATGAAAGAGCGCTCGCTCGTCAAAGCAACCGAGCGGCCGATCACACCCGACGAGAAACTGAACCTTCGGCTCCAGCTCCAAATCACCTCGCTGGATGACTTCGACACGTTGCGACGGCGCGCCGGTGCATTCACGACCTGGGTCCGGCGGAAACAGGTCGAGGCTTGGCTCGCGGAGCGCAAACCGCCGACGCTTCGATCCCGCATTCCGTTTCACGAGGCGTACGCGCGCGGACTGGCGGGGAGGGCCACAAAAAAGGACCTCGCGATCCTGATGCCGAAGCTGCGTCCCGAAGAGGGCGACGTTCGCCATCTGGCCCGCCTCGGTGCACGGACCAGCCAGGCGCGCTACCAGTTGTGGTGGAGAACAGGTTTCGAGAGCGACGCGGACGCGGCGCTGTGGCTACTCGATCACGGGAAAGCCAAACCCGTCGAGGCACCGCGTTCCGACATCGGACAACGCGTCCACGCATGGCTGCTCTCCCTCGACATCGCGGATCGCACACGCGCGATTCGTGCAATTCAGCATGGAGTCGTCCCGGAGCCGGTTCGCGCCGGGCAGGTCTACAGGCGCTGGCTCGAACTCCGCGACGACACGCTGCGCGGTCTGGTGCTACGCGCGATCCTTAACGCGAACATGCCCCAGCCCAGCGGGGCGAACGAGACGTTTCTACGGTTCGCGAAGCGCGCCAGCCCGTTGCTTCATCGGCCGGGGGTCGTTTGGCTCGCGAATCGAGGTCTCCTTCCGGCCGAGCTTCGCGCCCGTCTTGTCGACACGGTCGCCTACGAAGAAGATCCGCTGCTCGCGGAACTGGCTGCCGTTCACGTGGTCAAGCTGGCCGGGACCGACCCGCGCGTGGACCAAGCGATCGACCAACTCCCCGCGGAGCCGGACAGGCGCTTCCGTGCCCGGATGCTCGCGGCCAGTAAGCGGGAGCAAGCTCTCGAAGGGCTACGAAGGGTCAAGTAGATCAACTTCGCGAGACGATCTCGCGCAGCGCTTTCGCGTTTTCCGGCGACAACGCTTCCGTCTTCACGTCGTATCGGGGCTCGTCGGTCGTGCGCGTCGCGCGATACGCCACGCCCCACGGCTTGGGTTCGCCCTTGCCCATGCTGCGATCGCACCAATAGATCCCGACGCGTTCGCCGCCGCCGTACACGTGAAAGTGGCCGCCGGCGTAAGCGTCTTTGGTGAACGCGGTGACTTCGGGTGTCTGCAGCAGGCCAGCGAACGCGTTTCGGTGAAAGCGACCGGTGACCTTCGGATTCGCCTCCAGGCCCGCTTCGATCATGCGCGCGGCGCCGGACTTCACGCGGTAGGTCTGCCGCATCTCGAGCAAGAGGCCGGGGATCGTCTTGCCCTTGGTGTTTTCCATGAGCGTCGCCAAATCGGCGCCGTTGTCGAAGAACGGATCCGGCAGCGTGAACACGGCGGTGTGAATCGTGTAGCAGCCCTTCTCGAGATCCTCGCGCGGGTAGTGCTTGAACATGACGCGTAGCGGCTGCTCGCCGAGGTCCCCCGCCGCAACCGCGCGCAGGGCCTTCCATGTCTTCTCGAGTTCGACGGACACCGCCGCCAACACAGGCGCGTTGTCCGCGCCGGCGAACTTCCAATCTCCAACCTCGTCGAGATACGCCCGGATCGAGTCGTAGGTGCCGCCGCCGCCCTCGACCTTGCAACGCGGCATGGGCGGGGGGAATCTCTCCTTCGTGAGCGGCGACAGGACCAACGGCGACATCCGATCGACCGCCAGCGGCACCTTCCGCGTGCGCAAGAATGCCGACGTCCGGTCCACGTCGACGATCACCGCGGCCTCCGTCGGTGTCACGAAGCGCGGAGGCGTCGGCAGTGTGCGGCCGCTGGAGACACGTTCGACGGCGGCCGGTTCCTGTCCTTTCCGTTCCGCCTCGTCGGAGCAGCCGGCGACCAGGAAAGACAGCATCAAGATGGCGCGCATGGCCCAAAGAGTAGCGGACGCGCGCGCCGGTGAGGCCATGGCAGTCCGCAAACAAAGGAGCCGCACGGCCTGAATCGGACCGTGCGGCTCGAGATGGTAGCGGGGCGCGGACTTGAACCGCGGACCTCAGGGTTATGAATCCTGTGCTCTAAACCAGCTGAGCTACCCCGCCGTGGGGTTCACATTGGACTCTGTCTTGAACCTCCGACAGAGGTCCGAGGTTCAGCCGAAAAAACAAGGCGAAATTTCGAGACAGAGCCTAGGCCGAGTCGAGCCTGTGTCAAGCAGCAGGCTAGGACCCCGGCTTGGAAGGCCCAGACGGCCTCTGCTTGGCCAGCGCCTGCTCGACCGCGTCGATGCGCGGTTTCAGCTGCGGGTTTTCGGGGGAGAGCGCTTTCGCTTTTTGGGCGTTGCGCGATGCGCCGGCAGGATCCTTGAGTTGCAAGAACATCTCCGCCGCACTCACTCGTTCGCCGGCCGCGCCGCCCGTGTCCGCGGCCGCCTCCAGGATCTCCGCCCGACGCTCGTGCGCGTGCGCGAGCCGTGTGGACTGCACCGGAGTCGGTGCTTCCAGGGCGGCCAGCAACTCGATGAAGCGCCCGAGGGCGATGCGCTCCTCCGCGGCGGGCAGCTTGTCCGCCTCGGCCTGGTCGCAGGCTTCACCGTAATAACGCAGGACCTCAGCCGGATCGGCCTTAGCCAGATCCTGCGCCCACGCGCACAGATAACGGGCGCTCACGACCGGAGCCTTGAGCGCCGCGCCCGCGGTGATCACCTTTTGCGAGAGGCTCTTCATGCGCGCGCTGGGTTTGTCGCGCGGAAGGCGCGCCAGCAAGGAGACGGCGACGTCAAAATCTTCCGTCGTAATCTTGGCCGGGTCCGCGGCACTCACGAGCCGGTCCGCAAGAGTCCAGCGCGCTTCCACACCCGCCGCAACAAGCTCCTTCGGCGTGTCTTCGGCGGACTCGATCCGCTCGAGAATCGGTGCCACCGTGCGGCGGCCGCGCGCTCCCATCGCAGTGACGATTCCCGCACGAAACGCAACCGGGTTGTCCGGATTCGAAAGCAGCGCGGCGACACGGTCCAACGCCGCCTTCTCCGCTTTTTCATCGGGGTAGCCGCGGCCGAGGATTCCGCGCTCGATCACCGCCGCACGCAGCGCGAGCGACGCGTGGGATGTCGCGAGTTCCAAGAGCGCCGCCGGCGCCTTGCCCTCGCCGTCCCGGATGCGCGCGAGGATCTCGATGCAGTCGAAGTCCGCGCTCGACAACTCGTCGCCCACAAACTCATGGAGCTGTTTGTAGGCCGGAGCGAGCGCGGCCGCAGGCGGTGTTCCCCGCGCGAGCGTCGACAGCAGACTCGCTCGGTTGCGGTCGTCGGTCTCGTTCGCGAGCAGGTAGGCAAGTTTCTCGCCAACGTATCGTTGGTTCGCGCGATCGCGCACCGCTGCGGCGCCAAGCGCGACGATCGCCGCCCCGCGCACCTCTGCGGACCCCCACGTGCGCGCGATCTCATCCAATTTCGTCACGGCCTCGGGCAGGTTGATGACGGTCAGCACGACGACCGCCGCGGCGCCGACTTCCCGCGAACCCGTGAAGTTCGCGATGTCGTCGAAGAGCGCGACGATGGTCTTCTGCGGCACCGCCTCGTTCACCTTCGGCGCGAGCTTGGGGTCCTCGAGCAGTCCGACGAGCGTCTCCGACAGCGCGGCAAGCGTC
>JAZFYD010000050.1:0-11428 GCA_036443405.1 Planctomycetota bacterium | reverse complement strand
TGCCTAGGTCTGTGCTGCCTCGCAGCTTGGACTTTTCCGCATTCCACGAAACGCCAACACTCGATAGCCTCGCGATGGCACGCTTCTCTTCGACCCACGGCCACAGGAGGACAACTCCTATCGCAAGTGCGAGCGCCCCGACCGCAAGCCGGGGCCGCACGGTGCGCCACACGGAACGATGGAATCCCCCAACTGTACGATCTACGAGCGTAGCGACGAAGTCATGGGCGACCTGCCATGTGCGGCGCTTGGGATCAGGCTCGGCAGCGTTCACGCACCGCAGGAGCCCAGCTCCGCCGAGTGTCTCCAGGTGCGCGGTGAGGATTTCCGGCCGGAGTCCTGTTTCATCGACGAGATCCTGAACCGCCCGCGGGCGCGCTGTTTGGAAGTCGGTGTGGAGCGCGCGGAGGATGCGAACCCGGTCCTCAATTGACTCGCCAGCTACCGACTCAAGGACATAGGATCGCAGCAACCCGCTCTTCTGCCGCCAAAGCGTCGGGTGCCCCGCCATCCGCTGCAGAATGATCCCAAGAAGGTTCGCAACGATTGGGCGCATGAGAACGCGCCCGCCTTCTTGGAGCGCAGCTTCGCGGAGGACGCTCTCCATTCGTGCATCGGGGACCCTGAGACCAGGGCAGGAGCGAATGAAACTCGCGGCGCGATCAAAGTTGAATGGAGCGACGGAATAGTGATTCTGGCCATCGATACGCGCGGGGAGGCGCAGGGGGTCCAGCAAGCTGGCATGGTCCCACCGGTAGGAGAGCAACAAACGCGCGTCTCTCGGGGGATTTGCGAGGAAATCCGCGAAGAAGTCACGCATCCGGGCGACAGCGGGTGACGGCTTAGGAGGTGTTGGGCTACCCACCGAGGTGGTCGCGCGGCTCGGGAACGTCGCACCAAGTGTGAACGGCGCCTCGAACTGATCGAGGGCAACCAGCAACGTCTCATTCGTTCCGAGGCGGCCGGCTGCGCGTCGCAAGGCGTCGAGTGGCAACAACGCATCCCAGTCCGCGGGCTTTTTCTGCCACATCGAGCGCAGTTCATCCTTCATTGACGACAGCGGGTCCGCGTCGCTCCGAACGACGAGTAGCTTGACCTCGGCTCCATCAACGCCCTTCGCGAGGCGGGGCCTAAGACACGCGCTGAGTAACGAAGACTTACCGCTACCGGATAGACCCGTGAGGTGAATGATGGGAAAGCTCGCAGTCGCGGCCCAAGTGACACACTGGTCATAGCCGTTTGCGAAGAACCCGTGACGGTCGTCTTCACGCGGGGCTGTCGTGAAATAGTCGTCGGTGACGCGGCCATCGGTGCCTGGGCGGTAACGACGCTCCCTCCTTTCCCTCAAGGCGGGGAGTAGATTGAAAAGTACCGCGGCCAGAAGTGGCAACCCCACGATTCCGCAGAGAGCGAAGTCGCCAGAATCCGCTGCTTTCCCTTTCAGTTCATTCCACGCAGCGACAGCACCCGTGACGACACCAAGGTAAGTAGCGATGCAAGCCGCATAGATTCCCGCAGTCTTGAGCCACGCAGGAAACCATGCTCCCCCTGTTGCTCGCGAAACGTCGCTCCCATCATGCGTTTCGCGACGAGGGTCCGCACTCCCCGGTTGTTTGTTCATTCTGCCCCGCCTCCCAAGTCAACGGCAGCCGACACGGTAGCAGGGCGCGACTAGTCCTGAATGACTCGCACCGACCACCCAAGTGTCTGTTTTGGTGCAGCCGGCTCGGTGTTGAGCGGCAAAGTCCCGCCTGCGCGACCGCGGGCAGTGCGTCGGGAATCACTCCGGCGGCACCAGCGGCCCCCAGAACGCCGCCTCGTCTTCGTGTGCGTATTCCTGCGTGAGCGGCATCCACCACGGCGCCTGCGGCTCCTGTCCGTCCTCGCGCGGTTCCTCGTGCAACACCATCGGCACACCGTCGCGCACGTCGATTTCTGCGATGGTCGGCGCGCGCTCGTAACCGGCGATGCGCACCCAATAGAAGCCGGGTAGCAACGGGAGGTCGGTACTCCAGCCGTCCATCGGCTGCAACGTAGCGCAAGGCACCCCCCGGGGTCGGATTGCTCGAAGCTGTCGTCCGGTCCACCCCAGTCCCATCCCCACGTTTGACGCGCCTTCGACACCGGCCGGGCACCTGTTCGGGTATGGTTCAGGCATGAGGTGGACCACACTGGTCCCGCTCGCCCTTCTTGCCGCATTTGTTCCCGGTCAAAGTTGCGGCGGTAACTACCGTGACGGCGTTTGGGGCGTTGGGGGCGGCCCCTGGGTTGTCGCGTGCCCTTACGTCTACTTCGACGAGGACATCGGCGCGGACGTGCTCGTGCCGGGCGTGGTGATCTTGAGCGGTGACCCTTCCGGAGGATGGGAGACGACGGAGGGCGAAGTGCTTCGCAAACACATCTTGTTCCCGGTAAATGAACACGACGAGGCTGCCATCCACTGGCGCGCGCACAGGCCGAGCGGGATGGATTGGCATGGCACCGAGATCAGCGAGATACCGGACGAAGACGGCGAGTTTCAGATGGTGTTCTCGGACCCCATCGACGTTACGGAGTCAGGAGAGTGCGGGCCGTGGGGCTTCGACTACACCGCCGAGGATGCGCTGGAGGACGGCGTGCTGTGGCAGCTTAGCCTTCGCTTAGGGTTCATCCGCTTCCATCCGAATAGCCTTCGCTTAGGGTTCATCCGCTTCCATCCGAATGAGTGAGTCGGTCGGGCTTAGGCAACGCCGCCTGGGCCTTAAGCCACGTCACGATTGCCTGACGCCGATGGCAGAACCCTGTCGCCGCGGCGTAACTGCTACACGCCGAGAAGATGAGCGACACCGGCATCACGAGAAGCACCGCGCCAGCCATCGGTGCCGCTGGAATCAACTTGGCGAGCGCCGCGAGCGCGCATAGGTTCACGGTGAGCGCGAGGGCGAACAGTATCCAACAACCGTTCAAGACGATGGGCCTCACACCGGGGACAACCAGCGCCGTTTTCGGTATCGCGGCGCGCCGTCACTCCGGCGGCACCAGCGGCCCCCAAAACGCCGCATCGTCTTCGGGGTGGTACTCGTCGGCGAGCGGCGCCCAGTGCGGCGCCTGCGGCTCCTGGCCGGGCTCACGCGGTTCCTCGTGCAGCACCATCGGCACGCCGTCGCGAATGTCGATTTCAACGATGGTCGGCGCACGTTCGTAGCCGGCGATGCGCACCCAGTAGTAGCCCGGCAAGAGCGGGAGGTCTTGGGTCCAGCCGTCCATGCTTTCAATCGTATGACCCTGCGGTGTCACGGTCTTCCTGGCCCAAGGGAGGGTACTTTCGTGCTGTTGTTGACACAACTCGGCGCCGACTTCAGAATGCAATCGGAAGGAGCGGACGATGGCTAGACAAAAGAAGAAAGTGAAGAAGAAGGCCAAGGCCACGGAGAGGAGGGCGCCCAGGCGAACCGAAGACGAGCGCATTGGCGATCTTGAACTGGGATTTGCCGACCTGACAGCGCACATCGACGTTCTGTTTGCTCGAATGCCCGACGAAGACGAGTCATATAAACTCAACACATGCAAGTGGCTCGTCATCCACTCATCAAGCGAGTCAATACAGATCAGGGTTTCGCAACATACCGTTGAGTATTCCAACGAGATAGACAATCCCCCGGGTGCCAACCGTCCACTGCTCCCTAAGGAAAAGTGGATCACGGTCTCGGGCCTCGTCGTTGTACACGCCACGGATGGCCCGGCAACCGTGTCGAAGAAGCCAGTACCGGAATCCGTATAGGGTTGTTTCCATGACCCGGACTGGGAGATTGGTCAGTCTCGGAGACGTTTCGTGGGCAACCGTCAGGGCTCTCCCTTGCAGCCGTCCATGACGCACAGCGCAGCCGGACGCTCGGGGCCTTTTCACCCCTTACCGGAATACCGCGTCCGAAAAGTCCCCCGCCGAAACCCGCACGGCGCGCGGTGTTTTCGACTTACCACCCTTTTCACCCTTTTCCCCCTAGAGAGAGGGGTCAGTCAATCGGGTTGAACGTCATCAGAAATACGGCGAACAGGATGATTGGACCCACGGCGACGCAGAACAGCATCAGCACGAACAGTACACCCACCGCAACTCGCTTGGGATTAAGGCGCGCAGATTTCGGGACCACATCTACAAGCTAGCTCAAAGGACTACCTAGGCGGCTACCTTCTCGTGTCCTTTCTTGGCCGTGTGTGTCCGTGTGTGTCCTTTGCCGTATTAGTGACGACACGAAGAAACCCGCATGGCTTCAGCGGTTTGCTTCAACCATGCGGGCTAGTGTTTGGAGGCGACGCCCAGATTCGAACTGGGGATGACGGATTTGCAATCCGTTGCCTTACCACTTGGCCACGTCGCCGTGTTTGAGCCGAGGAGTGTCCCCCGACTTGAACCGCTTTTCAAGCTGTGCGGTGCAGTACGTTTCCGCCGACCACAGACAACACGCACTCCGCTTCCGGCAAACCGAGGATCTCGTGGCCCGCGGCCGGCGTGAACGCGGCGAGATCCGCGAGGCGCCCGCGCTCCAACCTGCCGCTGTCAAAATCGAGCGCGGCGGCGCCCCACTCCGTCGCCATCTGGAACGCAAGCTGGGCGGACACGTCGGCGCGGTGCTTGGCGAGGTGCTGCGTCTCGCTCAAGAGATCGACGGTATCGCCGGACGCGGCCGAGTCGGATCCGAGCGCGACGCGCACGCCCTCCTCGACGAACTCGAGCACCGGATGCTCGGGGTGGCCGAAAAAGTGATGCGCGGTCGGGCAGTAGACGACGTGCGCGCCGGCCGGCGCCTCGCGCGGACGCAGGTAGTTTCCGTGCACCAACGTAAGCGCCGCGCTGTTCAGCTCGAGCTCCGCCAAAAACGTCGGCATGTCGCCATACGCCTGGTGATCGGGATCGTCGGCGTCGAACTCTCTCAAAAGATCGCGCAGCGGGCCGATGCCGTGGCGCAGAAACGCCAACTCCTCCAGCGTCTCCCCCACATGCACCGCGACCGGGCGTCCGTGTCCGTCGGCCATCGACACCAGCTGCCGCAACAACTCGCGCGACACGGTGTACGGCGCGTGCGGGCTGATGCCGGTCGCGACAGTCTCCGGCAACGCCTGCATCTCGGCCGCCTGCCACACCCGCTCGAACACCTCGTCCGCGCGACCCGGATGAAACCCGATCGCCTCCACGAACAGGCGCGCCCGCACACCGGTCTCCGCGCACAACCCCGCGATCTCGCCGAATGTACCGGGCGTAACGATGTCGCCAAAGCACGTCGTGCCCCGCGCGATGGCGCCGGAAATGCCCTCGCGCGCCGCCGCCTCCCGGATGTTGGCCGGCCCAACGGCTGACGCGGTCGGAGCTCCACCCTCCTTGCGGCGCTGACCGATCGCGCGCGCCCAATCGGCGAAGGTCCCGCCTACGGGCACGTCGCCTCGCAGGTGCGTTAGATCCAGATGGCTGTGCGCGTTCACGAGACCCGGCGTCAGGACGGCGTCGCCCAGATCGATCGTCTCGTCGGCCGCGGCGATGTCCGGCGCGGCCGCGGTGGCGCCTACAAAGAGGATGCGATCGCCCTCGACATCGACGACACCCGGCGCGAACTCGGAGCGGGCGTCGGGCAGGACGCGGGCGGCGAGGAATCGGGTGCGCACGAGGATCGGGTCTTACACTGGCGCCGTGTTGGAGTTCATCGACACCCACGCCCACACGGCGTTCGAAGCGTTCGACGAGGATCGCGCGCAAGTCTACCAGCGTGCCCGTGACGCGGGCATCACCGCGATCATCGAGGTGGGCGTCGGCCTCGAGGGTTCGCGGCGCGCCATCCGTATGTCCAAGAGCGAACCGATGATCTGGGCCGCCGCGGGTCTGCACCCGACGGAACTCGACAACTTCGACGAAGAGTGGCCGCAGTTCGAACAGCTCGTGCGCCGCGAAGACATCGCCGCCGTCGGCGAGTGCGGCCTCGACTACTACTGGATGAAGGCGGAAAAGGAAAAGCAGGCCGACGCGTTCCGCAAGCAGATCCACCTCGCGCGCCAGATGGCGTTGCCGTTCATCGTGCACTGTCGCGAGGCGGAGGACGACGTCATCGCAATCCTGCGCGAGGAGGCCTACCCGCGCGGCGTCGTACACTGCTTCGGCGGCACGCGCGCGCAGGCGGAAACGCTGTTGCAGATGGGCATGCACCTGAGCTTCTGCGGCAACGTGACCTACAAGAAAAAGGTCGAACACCTGCGCGAAGCCGCCAAGGCGGTGCCCCTGGACCGGTTGTTTCTGGAAACCGACTCGCCGTTCATGGCGCCGCAGAAAAAACGCGGGCGGCGCAACGAACCCGCGCACATGCTCCACACCGCGGAGTTTCTCGCCGAGCTGCACGGCGTCACGCTCGAGGAGCTCGCGAAACAGACGACCGCCAACGCGCGCCGGTTCTTCGACATCAAACCCGCGGGCTCGCCGGGCACGATCACTTACCAGATCGGATCCAATCTCTACGTCAACCTGACGCGGCTCTGCACCGCGCACTGTTACTTCTGCCCGCGCGAGGGCCCGGATCGCGTCGCGTGGGGCCACGACCTCGCGCTGGAACGCGACCCGACGGCGCAGGAGGTGCTCGACTCCGTGGGCGACCCGTCGCGCTACGAACAGATCGTGTTCTGCGGCCTCGGTGAGCCGATGATCCGTCTCGATACGCTGCTGGAGGTTGCCGCCGCGCTGAAGAAAAATGGCGCGTTCGTGCGCATCAACACCAACGGCCACGGCAACCTCATCCACGGCAGCGATGTCACGCCGCGCCTCGCCGGACTCGTCGACGCGGTGTCGATCAGCCTCAACGCGCAAAGCGCCGAGATCTACGACCGTGATTGCCCGAGCACCTTCGGCCTCGCGTCGTATGACGGCATCCTCGAATTTGCCAACAAGGCGAAAGCGCACGTCCCCGATGTCACGATGACGGCTGTGGACGGCGCCACGGATGTCGACGTGCAGGCGTGTGCCGCGATCGCGGAACGGTGCGGCGTGAACTTCCGCAGCCGCCCGCTCGACGATCTGAACGAGGACCGCCGCCCGCCGGACGAGCGATAGACTCAGGGAAACAACCAGCGTGAGCGACTTCGTAATCCTGCTCGGCGCCGCTGTTGGAGCGGCCTATGGAACGTGGGCCGCCGGAAAGTCCGAGACCCGTCTCGGCTGGAAGATCGCGGCGATCTGTTGTTTCGCGTTCGCGGGACTGGCCATGGTCGCCCAGGCGTCGCTTGGTGCCGCGGGCGAGATCCTGCCGGGCCACCAGTTGCATCCGGAAACGCTGCGCGACGCGGCCGCACACATCCACTTCGGCGACCTGCACGCACCCGCGCCCGCGTTTGCGCTGCTCGCGTTGTTGGGCCACGCGTTTTTGTGGATGAGCCGACCGTCCCGACTCTCCGCTGTGCTGCCGTTCCCGGCAGCGGCCGTGTTCGTCTGCCTGTTCCTGGTCACGCGCACACGCGGCGGCGAGGACCCGATCGAATACATCTATGCCGACGGCCCCGAAATTCAGGCCGTGCTCACGGTCATCCCGGAAGGCGACGATGTCCGCCTGCTCGTCGGCATCGGCGATTGGAACGACACCTTTCTCAAGGTCGTGCACAAACACAAGGCGGGCGGGCGGCCCAAAAAACCGAGCCTCCGCTGGACCAAGGACGGCAAGGCGATCGTCGTGCGCTTTCTGCGCGAACGCCTGCTCCTGATCGACCTCGACGGCGAAACGATCGGCCGCCTCCCCAGGAAGGCCAACGAGTGGCCGCGCGAAACCTCGATCGCGGTCTCCCCCGCAACGATCAAGTGGCGCCAGGAGGCACGAAAGAACGTCAACATCGCCGTGAAAGCGCACGGCGGGATTTTCATTCAGTAGCACGTTAGCTTTTGCCCAACGGCTTACGCCGTTGGAGCCACTCGTTCGCAGCGTCCAAGATGGTCGCGCGAATCCCGCGAAGATCCTCTGCCCAACGGCTCAGGCGTTGGAGCCACCCACCGCGGGATTCCAAGAACCGTCGGCGCGTTCGCAACTGACTGCCTCCGGAGTGAGATCATTCCGTTTCCCACCCCCCCTTGGGTAGACTCTTGCGCGTGACGGGCACGATCGAAGCTCAGGTGGATCGCTGCGGCGAGGTTGCCGAGAAACTGCGCAAGCGGATCGGCGAACGCATCGTCGGCAATCCCGAGGTGGTCAATCTGGTGCTGACCGGGCTGTTCGCCGGTGGGCACGGGCTGCTGGAGGGTGTGCCGGGCATCGGCAAGACGCTCCTGGTTCGCACCCTCGCGGAGGCGCTCGACGCGTCGTTTCAGCGCATCCAGTTCACACCGGATCTGATGCCGGCGGACGTGACCGGAACCACGATGCTCGTGGAGAGCGCCGAGGGCAAACGCGAGTTCACGTTCCGCGAAGGACCGATCTTCACCAACATCCTGTTGGCCGACGAGATCAACCGCGCGACGCCGAAGACGCAGTCGGCGATGCTCGAGGCGATGGAAGAGCGGCAGGTGACGTCGGACGGCAAGAGCCGGCCGCTGCCCGCGCCATTTCTGGTGCTCGCGACACAGAACCCGCTCGAGATGGAAGGCACGTACCCGCTGCCCGAGGCGCAGCTCGACCGGTTCCTCTACAAGATCGTCGTGGAGTCGCCGTCCCATGACGATCTCGTCGAGATCATCGAGCGGTCGTCCGGCTCACCGATCGAGGCGAGCGGCCCCGTCACGACGGCCGCCGAGGTGAGGTCGTTGATCGGGCTCGCGCGCAACATCGTATTGACCGCCGAGATCCGCAGCCTCATCGCGCGCCTCATCCTCGCCACGCACCCCGGCAACGAGAACGCGCCGGACAGCGTGAACCGCTACGTGCGCCACGGTGCGAGTCCGCGCGCGGCGTTGGCGCTCGCGCTCGGGCTCAAGGCGGGCGCGCTGATGAATGGCCGCCCGCACGCCGAACGCAAGGACCTCCCGGCACTTTTCAAACCGTCGCTGCGCCACCGAATCGCCCTGAACTTCGAGGGCGAAGCCGAAGGGCTGACGTCCGATTCGATCCTCGACGACGTCTTGCACGCGATCCCGCTGCGATAGATCGCCGCGAGCGCATGCACGCGGCCGGGCGGAGTTCACCGGCGCAGGCAGTCCAGCATCGCCCCGACGCCACGGATCTGATCGTCCAGTGCCATCGGCGGGCCGCCGCCACTCGCAAGATCGGGGGTCGGCGGAAGGTGGATGAACCCCGCCGGGGTCTTGGACTCATCGAGCAGGTGGCGCACGAGGTAGAACGCCGCGTTGCACAGGTAGCTGCCCGCGCTGACCGAGATCGCCGCGGGAACGCCCGCGGCGCGCGATGCCGTAACCATGTCGTCCATCGGCAAGGTCGAAAAGTACGCGTCCGGTCCGTCCTCGACGACCTCCGGGCGCGACGGAACCTGGCCATCGTTGTCGGGCCGCGTCGGATCGCGGAAGTTGATGGCGACACGTTCGGGGCAGATCACCGACCGGCTGACCGCCACACCGAGCAAAACAGCCGCGTCAAACGGTTGGGCGAGGAGCGCCTCCAACGACTTTCGAATCTCCCGGTACTCAACGGGCAGGACCGCGGTCACGACATCCCCGCTGGCGAGTGCTTGGGCCACGTCCGTGGACGGGTTACGCTGCAAGCCGCCGAACGGCTCGAATCCGGTAACGAGCAACACTACGACTCACTCCTTACTCGATTGGCTCCAACAGATGGCTTCCTACGCGCATAACTCCCTATGCGACAGGGGGTTCCGTCCCTAGAGGTTCCGTTGCGGCTCACGGAGGGAGATGGTACGCTCCCCGCCCGCGAAAAATACAGAGGAAACCATGAAGATCGAGCGCAAGACCGCAGGCGACGTCAACATCATCAGCTTCTCGGGGGAGTTTGACGCGTTCAACCTCCCGACCATCAGCGAGAAGATCGACGGCCTGATCCAGAAGGGATGCACCCGGCTGGTCTTCAACCTGCACCTTCTGAAGTTCATCAACTCCTCAGCGTTGGGTTACCTCATCAAGACCCACAAGCACCTTCGCACCGTCGACGGCGAGTTGGTCCTCGCCGAGCCGAGCAAGTTCTTCCAAACCACGATCGCGACACTCGGGATCGATCAGATCTTCAAGATCTTCGAGACGAGCGAAGACGCGGTGAACTACTTCCACGACTCGGGCGAGGCCCACGAGAGTTCCATGGACGGCGTGCCCGTGGACGACAAGCTCCTCGGATCGACGACGATGTTCTTCCGGCTGCTCGACGACCCCGACGCGGGCATGGCCGTCGGCAAGATCCTCTCGATCTACGAGGACGGCCCGACCTTCAAGTACCCGTCCGATCCGAACAAGGTGAAGATCGATCCGGACGAGCTGCTCATCGGCCGCAAGCTCTGGATCAAGTTCCGGCAGCCGTTCCTGCAAAAGGAGCGCTTCTTCGAGATGGAGACGGAGATCTTGATGGCCGTCGATCTCGACGACGACGACGAGGCCTGCAAGTACCGCCTGCGTTACACCAAGGCGGATGCCAAGGACAAGGCCATGCTCGAGCAGTTCGTCAAGGATCAGGACCTTCTGCGCGCCGAAGCCCGTCCCAGGCGCCCCGGCGAGTAACGTCCGCAACCTCAGCTACGAACACACGTCCCGGATGGCGCTCGTCACGAGCTCGTCCGGGACGTCTTCGTAGATGCGCACGTCGCCGATCCGGACCGGGAGCGCCCAACGCAACGTCTTGCCGCGGCGTTTCTTGTCGTGCCGGAGCGCGGCGCGAACGACATCAGTGGAGAGCGCTGCCGTTTTTGGCAACGCGCAACGATCCAACGCCGCCTCGACGTCGGCACGCCCGCCGAAGTTGCAGTGCGACGCGGCAATCGCGCACGCAGCGCGCAACCCCAACGCTACCGCCTCGCCGTGGTGCAGCGCGTAGTCGCTGGCGCGTTCGAACGCGTGCCCGAGCGTGTGGCCGAGATTGAGCACGCGGCGCTCGCCTCGCTCGAGCGGATCGCGCTCCACGATGCCGAGCTTCACGCGCGCGGCCGCGGCCACAAGCGCCGCCGGGTCGTCACGACCGGCCCTCCGCAACAACTCCGCCCCCGAGATGACGCCGTGTTTGACGACCTCCGCCAAACCGCCCGCCACTTCCCGCTCCGGTAGCGTCGCGAGAAGGTTCGTGTCGCACAGGACGGATTCGGGCGGATGAAACGCACCAACGAGGTTCTTGGCGGCGGGATGATCGACGCCGGTCTTCCCGCCGTGCGCCGCATCGACCTGGGCGAGCAACGTCGTCGGCACGCCGATCCACCGGACGCCGCGCAGATAGGCCGCGGCCACGAACCCGGCGAGATCCAGCGTGGCGCCGCCCCCAAACGCAACGACGACACACTCGCGGTCCGCGCCGACATCGACCAGCATGTCGACCAGGCGACGCCA
>JAZFYD010000049.1:0-45507 GCA_036443405.1 Planctomycetota bacterium | reverse complement strand
TAGACCAACCTTTTCTGAACGGGCAACGGGTCGGGACCTACTGGGTTCCGGCCCTTTGTCTTTCTAGCCCGGGCTAGCGCCCCAGCGACTTGCGCGCTTCCTCGATGATCTCGTTGCTGGGCCAGTTGGTCAGGTAGTGCTCGCGGTCGGACTCGTTGCGCATCGCGCCCGAGCGATCGGCGACCATGTCGCGGGCGACACCGAGGTACCGGAGTCCGCGGTCGTCCTCGCCGAAAACGCCTTGTAGCGTGAAGTAGATCTCCGGGCCGTGCTCCGGGGAAACCTCCGGATAGGACTCCAAGCGGTTCTCGACCTTTTGGGCAGTGGCTTTGGCGGCGGCCACGTCGCCGGCGGCCTTTTGCGCGCGTGCCAGGCGGCAGTATCCCAGGAGCGCGTCCTGGTTGTTCTCGCCCGTTCCTTGGAGAGCCTCCTCGAGTATCTCGATGGCCTTGGTCGGGTCGCCGGCGTCGAGCGCAACTTTGCCCAGAAGGAACTTCAGGAGGCGCTCCTGCATCGATTCGTCGGGGGAAGGGATGAGTTCGATCGCGCGATCGACGTGTGCCTGCGCGGCGCCGGTGTCGGCCAAGCCGAACTCCAACTCGGCCAGCGCACGCTCGCTGCCGCATTCAAGCGATTGGGAACCGGTCTCGCGGGCGATCTCGAGCGCTCGTTCCATGTGCGAGCGCGCCCCCGCGGCGTCTCCCTGTTTCATGAGCGCGATGCCGTAGGCGAGTTCGCCCTCGCACTCGCCCTTCTTGATTCCCGCCTCGCCCATGGCCGCGACCGCCCGCTCGAACGACTCCTTGGCCTCCCCGGCGCGCCCGAGCGCGGCGAAGGCGATACCGAGGTTGTGCAACGGGTAGCCTTCGCTCGCCAGGTTGCCGCACTCGACGCCGAGGTCAGCGGCCTGGCGCAAGTAGCCGAGGGCTTCCTCGAAGCGGTTCTCGGCGTTCAACGAGTTGCCGATGTTGTTCAGCACCGCCGCTTCGCCACGCCGTTCGCCGATCTCGCGAAGGATCGCGAGCGCCTCCTTCTTGGTGTCGAGCGCCTTGTCGGCTTCACCGATGTGCGGCATCGCTGCGCCCAGGTTCGCGAGGCTTCTTGCGATGCCGTGGCGATCGTCGATCTCGCGGCGGATCTCAAGCGCTTGCTTGAAGTAGTCCGCGGCCTTGGGAACGTCGCCCATGTGCAGCGAGATGGAGCCAAGACTGTGCAGCGCGTTGGCTTCCCACTCGCGGTTCTTTCCGTCGCGCGCGAGTTCGAGCCCTTTGTCGGAAGACGCTCGCGCGGCTTCGTAGTCGCCGGTCTGCCAGTTCGAAAAACCCAGGAGCGTGTGGCCGCGCCCGAGAAGGCCCGGGTCGTCGAGTTTCTCCGCGACCCCGATCATCTTCTGAATCACGGCGTGCTGCTCGGCCCGTCGCCCGATCGCGTCGTGCGCCTGCCAGAGCCGGTCGTAGACGCGGTAGACCGTGGCGGGATCGCCGTTCTCGATAGCCTCGGCGAGCCGCTCGAGGAACGGGGCGGCGCGCGTCGGGTGATACGCCACGGAGGCGCGATCGGCGGCGCTCGCGGCGTGCGGTGCGACTTCGTCGCCGCGATCCGCGAGCAGCAGGTGGTCCACCAGCGGGTACGCGACCTCGCCGCTGATCTCCTCGCCGTCGTGGGCCTCCTCGATCGCGTCGGCGATGACGGAGTGGTACTCCTCGCGCAGCGCCGGCGTGATCGCCTCGTAGATGGCCTCCTGAAGCTGCGGCGTTGCGAACTGGAACGCGTTCTTGCCCGCGCTGCGAAGCAGTCGGTACTTGCGCTCCAGCACCGCGAGCCGCTTCAGGAGTTTGATGCGCTTCTCTTCGAGCACCGCGGCGAGCAGTGACGCCGTGAACTCGAACCCGAGGACCGCGGCCGCGTCGAGCGTGTCGCGTTCCTCGTCGTCGAGCCGGCCCATCTTGAGTTCGACGAGGTCGCGCACCGTGGACGGCAGTTCGATGTCGTCCAGCGGTTGCGCGATGATCTGGCCGCCGTCCTCTTCCTGCAGGACCCCGGTTTCGCGCAGGTGGCCGATGAGCTCGAAGATGGTGAGGGGGTTGCCGCCGCTCTTGGCGTGCAACAAACGGCCGAGCCGGCGCACCGTGCGTTCGTGGACCACAACGCTGCGCAGCAGCTCCTCGCTGGCCGTGCGCGGCAGCGGCTCGAGGTCGATCTTCGGCGCGTCGAGCCGCCGGCCGAGGTCCACGACCAAATCGGGGAGTTCCGACCCCTCGATGATCTCGTCGTCGCGGAACAGACCGATGAGCAGCACGGGATGCTCGGCGAGTCCGCGGGCGAGATAACCGAACATGTCGACGGAGTCGGGACCCGCAAGATGCAGATCCTCGACCGCCAGAATGATCGGGCGCTCCTTCGCCGCCGCGCGCAGCACGTTGGCGTACGTCGAGAGCAGCGCGTCGCGCGAGACCTGGCCGTCGGCGCCGAGGGACGCACCGCCAAGCAGGAACGACGCGAACGGCCCGACGAGACCGGGCGTGTCCGGCAGCAACTCCTCGAGGCGCTCCTGGATCTTGTCGCGGCGTTGGCCCGCCTCGATTTCATCGATGCGCAGGAGGTCGCACATCGCCTCGACAAACGGCTGGAACGCCCGCCCGCCGCTGCCGACGCTTCGGCCCGCGAGCAGTGTCGGACCCTCCACGCCGGCGAGCTCGGTCAGGAGCCCGTAGACCAGGCGCGATTTGCCGATGCCCGCCGGCCCCGAAACAAACAGCACCCGGCCACTCCCGGCGGCCGCTTCCTGAAACAACTCGTGGATGCGATCGGTTTCGTCGCCGCGGCCGAGCAGCGCCGCCTCGCGCGGCATGCGCAGGCGTTCGAGTGCGCGCTCGCCGATCGGTTGCACGCGACCTTCGGTGCGCCCTTGCCACCACGCGGAGTTGCGCCCCTCGCTCAGGACCGTGCGCAGCTCGGCGGCACTGCGGAACCGGTTGGCCGGTTCCTTCTCGAGGCAGACCGCGATGACTTCATCGAGAAACGCATCGATGTCGCCGTGCACGGACTTAGGCCGGCGGAACGTGCCCTCGAGCTTCTTGTGAATGAGGACGGAGAGGTCCTCCGCCACAAACGGCTTCTGGCCCGTCGCAAGTTCGTAGAGCGCGCAACCGAACGCGTAGAGGTCCGAGCGCGGTCCGACCTTGTCCTGCTCGAAGATCTGCTCGGGTGCGGCGTAGTGGAGCGATCCAAGGAACTCGCCGGCCTGTGTCAGCTGGGTGCTGGCTTGTTCGCGCCGCGCCACGCCGAGGTCCATCAGCAGCACGCGGTGCTCCGCCGTGATGACGATGTTCTCGGGTTTGATGTCGCGGTGGATGATGTCGAGCGCGTGAATCGCGTCGAGCGCATCGAGCACCTGGTCGGAGATCTGCAACAGGAGCTGTTCCGGGAGCGTGCCCAGCTCGGCGCCCAGCGACCGCAGCGTCTGCCCCTCGATGAACTCCATCACCATGAAATGCACGGCGTCGCCGTCCACCTCGGCCTCGGCGATGTCGTAGGTGCGGACGACGTTCGCGTGGCGGATTCCGCGCCCGATCTCGGCTTCCTGCTTGAACCTCGCGACCGCGCGGTCGTCCTCGAGCAGGTTCGAGTGGATGAACTTGACCGCGACCGTCGAACTCGCCGGTCCCGCCGGTCCTTCGGCCTCCGTCTCGGCGCGATAGACCGTCCCCATCCCGCCCTTGCCCAGCAAAGGGCCTATGCGGTAGCCGCCGACGGTCTGGCCGGATAGGGTCGCCACGAGCTTTTTTTATACTCCCAGCGCCACCCGGCCCCGTCTGCAATGTGCAAAGAAATGGACGGACCGGGGGCGCAGTTGCCACTGTCACGAAAACCGGGCCGACGGATGTGCAACACAGCTGAATTGCGTCGTGTTGCTACGATCCCGCAGGTTCGCCTCGACCCATGCGAAAACTCGCTACCGGAATCCCGCCGTCGCTGCTGCCCCACGTGGGAAGACCTCCCCTGTGGAAGCGCCCGGTTTTCCTTTTGCCCGCAACGTTTTTGGGCACGATTCTCGTCGGGTCCGTGCTGCTCAGCCTGCCCGGCATCTCCGGTCCGAACGTGGGTCCGCTCGAGGCGTTTTTCACCGCCACCTCGGCGGTGTGCGTGACCGGACTCGTGGTGGTCGACACGGGGTCCGATTTCACCACCGCGGGCCAGGCGATCATCCTCGCGCTCATCCAGGCCGGTGGCCTCGGGATCATGACGTTCTCGATGGCCGTGTTGGTGCTCGCGCGCAAGCGCGTCGCAATGGATCAGGATGCGGCGCTGAAGGAGAGCTACACGCCGGTCGCGGGTTGGCGGTTGGGGCGTCTGCTGGCAGGCGTCGTCGGCCTGACGCTTTTGTGCGAAGGGATCGGTGCGCTTGTTCTGAACCGGAGCTACGACGATTGGTGGCCGGCGGCCTTCCACGCCGTGTCCGCGTTTTGCAACGCCGGGTTTGCGCTCGAGTCGGATTCGCTCCAAAGCGCGGGGCCGGGCGTGTGGCTTCCGGTCACGCTGCTCGTCATCTTGGGCGGCCTCGGGTTCACGACACTTCTGGAAATCCGTCCGAGGTGGCGGGCCGACGCGCGCCGGCGCTACACGCTGAACACGCGGCTCGTTTTGTTGACGTCCGGATCTCTCATCGCGGCGGGCGTGCTGGTGCTTTTGATCCTCGGGAGCAGCCTGAAGGACGCGTTTTTCATGAGCGTGTCCGCGCGCACGGCCGGGTTCGATACGACGCCGGTCGGCGGGATGTCGACGCCCGTGCTGCTGGTCATGATGCTCCTGATGTTCATCGGTGCATCGCCCGGGTCGACGGGCGGCGGCATCAAGACGACAACGGCGGCGCTCGTCGTGTTGTTGGTCGGCACGGTGCTCCGCGGCCGGCAGGACGCCACGATGCACGGCCGCACGATCCCGCGGCAACTCCTGCGGCGCGCGCTCGCCGTCCTAGTCTGTACGCTGCTCGTAGTGTTCGGCGGAATCTTCGCGCTGACGGTCCTGGAGCCGACGGCGCGGGAGCAATTCCTGCCGCTGGCGTTCGAGGCGGTTTCCGCCGTCGGAACCGTCGGCCTCTCGACGGGCATCACTGCGGACCTGACGCCGGCATCCAAGATCGTCCTGTGTGTGCTGATGTTCGTCGGGCGCGTCGGGTCGCTCTCGATCTTCCTCGTCTTGATTCGCGACGCCGGACCCTCGCGCGTCCAGTATCCTCATGAAAGGGTTCTTGTCGGATGAGTCGCAAACGATACGCCGTGTTGGGGCTGGGCCAGTTCGGGCGCAGTTTGGCCGAGGAACTTTGCGAGGCGGGCTGCGAGGTGCTCGCGGTCGACCGCAACCCGAAGCTGGTCGAGAACATCCGCGACCGTGTGACCTCGGCCGCCGTTGCGGATGTCAAGGATCCCGAGGCCCTCGCCGAGCTCGTCAACGACACGTTCGATGGCGCCATCGTCGCGATGGGGGACAGCCTGGAGTCCTGCATTCTCGCGACGCTGCAGCTCAAGGAACTCGGCGTCCCGATGATCTACGCGGAGGCCAGCGACTCGCAACGTGCGGAGGTGTTGACCCGCATCGGTGCGAACAAAGTGATCTCACCCGAGCGCGACTACGGCCGGCGTCTCGCGCGCGGACTCGCGGGCCACGACCTCATCGACTTCGTTCCGTTGACGATTGGCTACGGCGTGTGCGAGATCGTTGCGCCAGATTGGTGCGTGGGCAAGTCCCTCGCCGAGCTGAACCTGCGCCACGACAAGAAGCTCGCGGTGATCGCGATCCGCGACCTGAAGGGGCGTGTGCAGGTCGTGCCCGGCGCCGACACCGTGATCGCGGCCGAGGACCAGCTCACGATCGTCGGTCAGGACACGGATCTAGCGGATTTCCGCTAGATCCGTGTCGTTGTTTCCGGCCCAACGGCTGACGCCGTTGGAGCTTCGCAGTCCTTCAGAATTCGGATCCGTTTCGAATCCCCGGAACCCTGCGGCGGGTTGCGGCATCCAAGTGAGGCGACCATGAAGGAAGTCCAGTGCACCGAGGTCTGGGGCGGAGCGGGAGCGTGCGACGTTTCCGTGAAGCTCGCGGGCGCGCGCGGCGAGTGTTTCTCGAAGCCGTTCGGCCAGGGCGCCGCCGGCGGCGACATCCACTACCTGAGCGTCTGCGGCATGGGCATCCTCTCGAAAGTCGTGTTGGCGGACGTGTCCGGCCACGGTGAGGAAAGCGCCGAGGTCGCGCGGATCATCCACGAGTCACTGATCGAGAACATCGGCGCGCACGACAACTCGAGCATGCTGCGGCACGTGAACGAGTCGTTTTTGAAAAAACGGAAGGGCGCCTTCAAGTTCACGACGATGGTCTCGACGATTCTCGATAGCCGGGACCGCAGCCTCGTGTACGCCTACGCCGGCCACCCCGCGATTCTCCGGGGCGCGGCCGCCACCGGGCGGTTTTCGGCCATCGAACCTGCAGACGGCGCACGCGGCGGAATGCCGCTCGGCATCTTGAGCGGCACGGAGTACGCCCAGCACGCGGTCGATCTCGATGAAGGTGACGTGTTTGTTCTTTACTCGGATGCGTTCACCGAGGCGCCGGGCGATGACGGAGAGCTCCTGGGGATCGACGGTTTTTGCCGTCTCCTCGAGGGAGCGGGCTCGATGCGGGCCGCCGACATCAAGAACCACGTGATGAAACAGCTTGGACCGGAATTCGACGACGACGCTTCGCTCGTCGTCTTGGAGGTTTTGTGATGAGGACCAAACACGACCGGGCCCGCGACGCGATCCTCGGTTCGTTTCTTGCCGACGCGGCTGCGCTCGGCCTGCATTGGATCTATGACCAAGACGAGGTGCGGGCGAAAGGCGGGGACCACCCCGAGTTTTTCGATCCGGCGGGCAACCAGTACCACGCGCGCCGCAAGGTCGGCGAGTTCACGCACTACGGCGACCACGCGCTGGTTGCCCTTGAATCGGTCGCGGAATCCGGCGGCCTCGACGTCGAGGACTACCTGCGCCGCTACATGGTGCGCTTCGGCGACTCCGCGTACGACGGTTGGCTCGATCACGCGACGAAGGATCTGCTCAAGACCAAAAAGGGCGCCGACGACAACCAGGCGGGTGCGTTCGTGAAGCTGCCGATCCTCGTCGCACGCTACCTCGATGACCCGGAGTTCGAAGCGCGCATCGAAGAGGCGATTCGTGTCACGCACGACAACACCCAAGCGGTTCGCTACGGCGTCGCCGCGGCGTGCGCGATTCGCGCTGCGATTCTTGGTGGCACCGCCGAGGAGGCCGTCGACTCCGTCTGCAAACCGAGCAAGGCGATCGAGCACCTCCTGGTCCGGGTCCTGGAATCCGACGCAGACATGGCCGCGTTCGCCCTCGAGGCGGGCCAGACCTGCCCGGTTCCGAACTCCCTGCCGACGGCGCTGCACGAGGCGCTTCATGGAGGCGACTTCGAAAACACCGTCCGCGGCGCGATCCTCTCCGGAGGCGATACCAGCGGCCGGCTGTTCGTGAGTGCGGCGATTCGCGGCGCCACGGACGGGATTTCGGACGCCTGGTGGCAGAAAGTCGCCGCGCGGGAGCGGATCGAGGCGCTAACCGAGAGGGTTCTTGGCGCGGAACGCCCCAAAACGCCCAGCGAAGAAACATCCCAATAACGCCTGGGCGGCTGGACGTATTAACCTCTAGCCCATGCGATTCCCCGGCCCCCTCACAACCTTCGGTGCGGTCCTCGTCTTCTGTGCCCTGGCGGCGGCGGGCGGGAAGTCCGCGAAGCCCGTGAAGACGCCGGAGTTCGTTCCGGTGTGGGATGACGCGGTCGCCGAAGCAAAGGCGCTGAACCTGCCGCTCGTGATCCACCGGCACGGCTTTTACTGAGGCCCGTGCTGGAGCATGCACCGGGCGGTGCTGCACAGTGCGAAGTACATCAAGTACGCGCGCGACAACGCCGTCGAAGTCATCACCATGGAGGAGATCGACGTCGCCGAGGCCAAGAAGAGCAAGGACATCCGAACGTACAAAACGAAGGATGCCTACGGCGACGAGGTCGAGTACCTCGCAGAGTTCCCCGGCATCACGATGGAGGAACTGAAGCGCATCAGCGCCGACACCGCGCCGCCCATCGAGTACATGCAGGGCGGCAAGATTCCGTACCACGGCTTTGTGGACCCGCACACGCTGAAAGAGATGGAGAGCGTGCGTGGAAAGCGATCGGTCGCGCAGATGATCGCGCTGATCGAGAAGCACAAGAAAACCCTCAAGGAAAAGCACGGCGCGGGCATCGAGCGCAAACACTGGCGGAGCGCAGGGCAGCGTGAGATCGAGATCGACCTCGCACTCGCCAAGTCGGATTTCCTGGCGGCGCTCAAAGCGCACGACGCGATGGCGCTCCTGGTGAAACGCCCGGCCGCGGCGCTCAAGACGCGCATCGAATCGGCATTCGAGGTCATCGAAAGCGATCTGGCCAAACACCTCGACACTGTTGAGGCCATGAATGGTCCGGAGCGCAAGAATGCGGCGAAGAAGATCAAGAAGTTGCTCCCGCTCCTGAAAGACACGAAGCTGGAAGAGCGCGCGAAAGCGATCGCGGGCACGAAATAGACCAAGTACACCGAATCATTCGGAGAACATGAAATGAAGAAACTCTTTCCCATCGGCGCGATGGTGGCCGTGGCGGCCGCGATCGCCTTAGCCGGCGGCGACAAACCCAAGCCCTGCGTGGCATTCGCGAAGAGCTGGGAAGCGGCGTGCGCCGAGGCGAAGCTGCTTTGCTGCCCGATCGTGCTTCACAGCCACGGATTCAACTGAGGTCCTTGCTGGGGCATGCACGGGTCCGTGCTGCAAAACAAGAAGTACATCAAGTTCCACGACGAGAACACGGTCGAGGTGATGTCGCTCGGTTCGCTTCAGTCCGGCATCGATAAGGGCGACAAGCGGGCTGGCACTTACATGGGCAAGGACGCCGCCGGCAACGACGTCGAGTACCTGCTCGAGTGGCCGGGGTTGACTAAGGACGACATCGGCAAGCTGCGGTCGTCGCCCGCCGGTCAGTTCAACCAGACGGGCAGAATCCCCTACACGAGCATCGTCGATCCTTTCACGGGCAAGGAGATGATGGTCATCAAGGGCGCGACGTCCGGCAAGATCATGGATGCGGTGCTCGCACAGAAGAAGGTCCTTCAGTCGCTCCACGGCAAGGGGATCACGCGCAAGGATCTGCGTGGCATCCAGAAGGGTCAGGCGGCTGTCGCCAAGGCGATGAGCAAGGGCGACCTGAAGAAGGCCGTCGCCGCCGCCAAGAAGCTCGAGGCCAAGGCGAACAAGAAGTCCGAGGGCCTGCAGGCAATGGCCGCGACGACGATGAAGACCGTGACGACCGAGATCTCCAAACAGCTCGACGCTGTTGCGGCGACGCTCGATGGCGGTGACATGAAGGCGGCGAAGTCGCAGCTCAGCAAGCTGAGGGGTGTCGTGCGAGGCACGTCGCTTCAAGAGCGCTTCGACGAGATCGACGGCAAGATCAAGGCCGCCAGCGCTAAGTAGCGCTGTGTTGGTGGTTCAACGGCTGACACCGTTGAGACGAGCGAGTTCGAACAATTGCGGCCGGTGCCCGCTCGGGTGCCGGCCGTTTTCGTGCGCGTCGCCGACCGCTCAGACGCCGGTCAGGCCCAGCGGACGAATCCGAGAGCGGCGACTTCCTGCGGGGTCTCCGCGGCCGGCCGCACGCGGATGCCGTAACGATGCGGACCGGCGCTCTTGGGCCGGTATCCGCCCGCGTAGAGCGCAATCCCGTCGCCGTCTCGTTCGTTCAGGAGCAACGGAACGACGGACGGTTCTCGGAGTTCGCCGGTGGGACCCGCCGGGCCCACGTAGAGCTCGACTGCGACCTCATCCGGTTCGAGCGTGCCGAGCTGCACGCGCGCGCGTACCTCGAAGTGTTCCCCGAGCGGAATGCCGGCGGCATCGAGGTCGGTGACCGACACCTCGGCGATCTGCACGTTCGGCCATGCGGCGTGCCAGCGGGAGTGGCGGGCCGCGCGCGTCTTTGCGCCGGCGAATTCGTTCTCGACGAGGCGGCGGTACGACTCCTGCGCGGGGATGTAACACTGCGACACGTAGTCGCCGACCATGCGGTTCGTATTGAAAAACGCGGGCACGGTCGCGAGCGTTCGGCGCACGCGGGCAAGCCACGCCTCGCCGGCGCCCGGTTGTTCCTCCGCGAAGAACTCGGGGACCAGTGAGGACTCGAGCAACCCGTACAGCGCGCGGCTGTCGCGTTCGTTTTGCAGTTCCGGGTCGTCGGTCTCCTCGGCATCGCCGATCGCCCAACCGTTTGTGCCGTCGTAAGCCTCGCACCACCAGCCGTCGAGCACGCTCAGGTGCGGCGCGCCGTTCAGGCACGTCTTCATGCCGCTCGTGCCCGACGCCTCGAGCGGCCGCGTTGGTGTGTTGAGCCAGACGTCGACGCCCTGAACGAGTTTGCGCGCGACCCCGACGTCGTAGTTCTCGACGAAGAAGATCCGGCCGGCGAAGCGTTCGTCCGCCGACAGCTCCACGATGCGTTTCACCAGTTCGGCGCCCTCGCGGTCGTCGGGGTGCGACTTCCCGGCGAACACGAACCGCACCGGGCGTTTTTCGTCCGCGAGTAGCCGCGTGAGCCGATCCTCATCGCGGAACAGGAGCGTAGCTCGTTTGTACGGCGCAAAACGGCGCCCGTATCCGATCCAGAGTGCGTCGTCGGTGATGCCGGTAAGGCGCGTGCGCAACATCGCGGCACCTTCGCCGCGGCGCACGGAGACGCGTTCGACCTGTTCGCGCAGGTCCGCGAGGAAACGTTGGCGCTGCGCCCCGCGCGCGGTGAGGATCTCCTCGTTCGGGATCGCTTCGGCTTTTGCCCAGTCCCCCGACGGCCAATCCTCTCCGAGGTGCGACTCGAGTACCGCGCGCATCTCGGGCCCGACCCAGGTCGGGAGGTGCACGCCGTTGGTGACCGAGTCGATCGGCGTCTCCGCGATGTGAAACGCGGGCCAGACCTCGTTGTGCATCTCGCGCGCGACCTCGCCGTGCAACTTGCTCACGCCGTTGGCGCGTCCAGAGAGGTGGAGCGCGAGGTTGGTCATCGAGAAATCGCCCTGATCGAGTTCGGTGCGGCCGAGAGCCATGAACTCGAGCCAGTCGAGGCCGAGGCGCGGCGCCAAGCGCCCGAAGTAGCGGCGCATCAGGTCTTCGGCGAAGCGGTCGTGGCCGGCGGGGACGGGTGTGTGCGTCGTGAAGACGGTGCCCGCGCGGACGACCTCGACGGCCTCGGCAAAGGTCAGGCCCTCGTTTTCGACGAACTCGCACAGGCGTTCGAGCAGCAAGAACGCGCTGTGCCCCTCATTGATGTGAACGACCTCGACCGGGATCTGAAGCTCGCGCATCAAACGCCATCCACCCATGCCGAGCAACATCTCCTGGCGAAGCCGCGGTTCGCGCGCGCTCGGATAGAGGCGTTCGGTGATGCCGCGGTCGGCCGGGTCGTTCTCCTCGACGACCGTGTCGAGCAGGTAGAGCGGGACGCGACCGACATCGACGCGCCACACGCCGGCGGTCAGGTCGCGCTCCGGCATCGGCAGCGTGATGCGCAGCGGGTTGTTGTCGGAGTCGGTGACTTCGACGAGCGGCGTTTCGCCCGGATCGATCCGTTCGAACACGACGCCTTGGCTGCCGTCTTTTTCGATGCGTTGGCGGAAGTAACCGTCGGCGTATCGCAGTCCGACCGCGCAATACGGCAACGCGAGATCGCTGGCGGACTTGAGGTGATCGCCCGCGAGCACGCCGAGGCCGCCGCTGTAGATCGGCAGGCTTTCGTGCAGTGCGAACTCCGCGCAGAAGTACGCAGTGCGCGGCGCGGACGCGAAGGCCCGTGTGCGGTAGGCCTCGAACCGCGCGATCACGGCGTCGTAGCTTGCGACGTACTCGGCGTCGGACGCGGCGTCGTTCAGAACGGTGGGATCGAGCTCGGCCAGGAAACGGACAGGGTTGTGTCCGCTTTGTTCGAACGCGGCCGGATCGAGCCGCTCGAACAGCTCACCGGCGTCGGGGTTCCAACTCCACCACAGGTTGTGCGCGAGTTCGTGGAGGCGGGCGAGGCGCTCCGGCGCCGCCGATACAACGGTGAAGCGATGCAGCTGCGGTCCGCGGCCGGTGCGCGCGGGCAGCGAAACGATGGAGCGCCGGCTGACGCGCGACCAGCCGAGCGGCGTGGCCGAGTGTGACCGTCCGGCCGTTTTTTCGAGGGCGAGCGCATGCGCGCGCCGGGTGTGTTTCGAGAGGCGGTCCCACGACGTGCTCTCGGCGATCGCGCTGCCGCTGGCACGCAACGAATCGAGTTCTTCATCGCCGCGTGCGAGGAACTCGCGAAGCACGAGCTCGAGGCGCTCCTCCATGGCGCCGCGGTCCTCGCCGGTCTCCAACAGCGTCACCGCGCGCCGGTCCTGATCGGGAAGCGATTGGACAAACCGTCCGAAGCCGGTGCGGTCCGTCGTCACCGTCGGAACGCCGGCCGCGAGGCTCTCGAGCGGGGTGTACCCCCACGGCTCGTATAGCGACGGAAACACCGTCAGGTCGAAAGCGCGCAGCACGTCCTGGTAGCCGTAAGGGAAAAGCGGATCGCGTCCCTCGAGCAGAATCGGGCAGAAGATCACGCGCACCGGTGAACCGGGCGCGTTTTCGATGTTCGCCTGCTTGCACGCCTCGACGATGAGGTCGTCCTCGGGGTGCGCGAGATTGTGCGTGCACACGCCGCAAGGGCCTTCGGGCGGTGCATCGTCGCGCAACCGTCGCACGACCAACGGGCGCGGGCCGGTCTGTTTCGCCGGCACGAGCAACAACAGAAGCAGATCGCGCTGCGGGCGATCGCCCTCCTGCAGACGGCCCAGCGCGCCGAGCAGGAGGTCGATGCCCTTGTTGCGGAACTCGTAGCGTCCCGAGCAGAGCACCAGCCGTGTGTCGGCGGCGATGGGGGAACCGACAAAGCGCTGCGCGACATCCAGGACGGCGCTTCGGACTTCGGTGCGTCGCTCAGGATCGAGCGGGCCGGTGGCGCGGTAGCCGTTCGGCGTGATCAGATCGGGGCGTCGTCCGAGCAGATGCAGGGTTTCTTCCGAAACCTGCTCGCTCACGGTCGTGAGCACCGCGGCCTTCTTCGCGACCGCGAGTTCGACGGAATGTTGTGCGGCCGCGCCGTGTTCACGCGCGCTGCCGGCCACGTCGATGGATTCGAGGCCGTTGTGCGCGCCGGCGTCGGCGAGTGCGCGGCCGAGCGCGGTGCCGTGCGGTGTGTAGACCGTGCCGATCTCCGGCACCGAGTTCGCGACGTGCAGCAGGCCGGTTCCGGTCGGCCACTGGTGGAAGTGCGCCGCGGCCCGCCGGCCGCGCGGCCGGGACACAAGGTGGTAGTGAAGTTCGATCAGCTTCCCGGCGGCGTGCCCGAAGAGCAGCCGTTCGAGCACATCCCAATCGGCGCTGAGGCTGTCCACGCCGTACTCGTTCCAGAGGTCGCCGAGGATGCCGTTTCGTTGTTCGAGTAGGCGCCCGAAGTGAACGAGCACACACGGCGGGCTGCCGTCGACGGCCCAGCGTCCAAACCGCACGGGAACGTCGTGCTCCGCGGCCAGGCGCGCCCACTCGGGCTGAACCGGCGCTTCGAGGAAATCGTCGGGACCTCCGCGCACGGATCGCAGGTCCGGCCCAATGAAGAGCAGGTCCTCGCCATGGTGGGCACCAAGGCTGGGCGCCGCCCCCGAAAGCGCCGTATAGACGCCGCCTTCGCGGTTGCAGATTTCCCAAGAAACGACGTAGAGAAAGCTCGGATCCGACACGCGCGCAGCATCCTACGCGCCTGTCCAGCCCCTGTCCCGCCGCTCCCCGCAAGACCCGCCCAAACGGCCCCGAACCCGTCATACGGTGCCAGGTAACTTTTTCTAGAATTCCGGAGCCGGTTCGGGAGCCATGAAATCCCGCCCGCGGTAGGGCTTTTCCGCCGGGGCGGTCGACCCCCGACGCGCCTCGAGATTTGAGAAAAAGTTACCTGGCACCGTAGAGGAGGTGCACCTGGGGGCTGGCGGAGCGGGTTTGGGGTGCAGGAAGACCGCGTGCCGAAGGGTGGCGGGTACGATCGCGGTCGATGCGCGCTCTGGTTCTCGTCTCCCTTTTGGCCCTTCCCGGGGTCGCCATCTTCCTGCTCAAACCTGAAGAGGAAGAGGCGGAAGCTGCTGAGGCCACTGAAGCCGCCGAACCCGGGGAGACCGATGCAGTCCACGCAGACGATGCACATGGCCACACGAGTCACGAGAAAGGTCGTCCGATGAACCGGCTCGCGAAGGAAAAGAGCCCCTATCTGCTCCAGCACGCCACCAACCCGGTGGATTGGTACCCCTGGGGAGACGAGGCGTTCGCCAAAGCCAAGGCCGAGGGCAAGCCGGTCTTCCTGTCGATCGGATACAGCTCGTGTCATTGGTGCCACGTGATGGAGCACGAGTCCTTCGCCGACGAGGCCGTCGCGGCGTACATGAACAAGCACTTCGTCTGCATCAAGGTCGATCGCGAGGAGCGGCCCGATGTCGACTCGGTGTACATGAACGCGGCCATGGCGATCATGGGTGGCGGCGGTGGCTGGCCGCTCAGCGTCTGGCTCACCTCCGATCGCAAGCCGTTTCACGCCGGCACGTACTTTCCGCCGCGCGACATGCAAGGGCGGCCGAGTTTCATGCGGATTCTCACCAGCGTCGTCCAGTCCTGGGGAGACAAGGAGCAAAAGGCGAGGATCCTCGCGGGTGCGGACAACATTGTCGGGCGGTTGCGTGACTCCGAAGAAGCCGAAGATCCCGCGGACATCTCGGCGGCAGATCTCGAGAGCGCATGCGACCGCGCCGCCGCGTATCACGACGAGGTGTTCGGCGGATTCGGTGTGCAGCCGAAATTCCCGAGCCCCAGCACGGTCGCGATGATCCTTCGGCGTCATCTGCGCAAGGGCGACGCCGAATCCCTCGCGATCGTGAACCTCACCCTCACGAAGATGGCGCACGGCGGGATCCACGACCACATCGGCGGCGGCTTCCACCGCTACTCGGTGACGCGCGACTGGCTCGTTCCGCACTTCGAGAAGATGCTCTACGACAACGCGCAGCTTCTTTCGCTCTACGCGTGGGCCTACCAGGTCACCGGCGACGAACTCTACAAGGAGACCGCCGAGGACATCGCGCTGTGGGTGAAGCGCGAGATGACGGACCCCTCGGGCGGTTTCTATTCGGCGCAGGACGCGGACGACCCGGGTGGGCCCGAGGGCGAGGGTGGGTTCTATGTCTGGTCGCCGGCCGAGATCAATGCGCTGTTCGACGGCAAGGAGGCGGCGTTCCTCAAGCGCTGGTTCGACGTTTCGAGAGACGGCAACTGGCACGAACGTCCCGGCAAGTCGATCCTCCAGGTGAAGTTCGCCCTGGAAGAAGCGGCGAAAGCGGCCGGGATCGATGTGCCCGCAGCGCGCGCTGCGATCAAGAAGGCCAGGGAGACGATGTATCCGGTGCGCGAGAAGCGGCCGAAGCCGATGACTGATACCAAGGTTCTCACGGCCTGGAACGGGCTGATGATCTCCGGCTACGCGCGCGCGTACCAGGCACTCGGCAACGCCGACTATCTCGCGATGGCGCAAAAGGCGGCGGCGTTCATCAAGAAGACCATGACGCTAGAGGGCAAGTTGCTCCGGCGTTGGCGCGAGGGCGACGCTGCGCACGCGGGCGTGCTCGACGACTACGCGTACATGATCGCGGCCTATCTCGATCTCTACGAAAGCGACTTCGACGCATCCTGGCTCGAGGAGGCGCTCCGCCTCACGCGTGTCGCGATCGATCTGTTCTATGACGGAAAAGAAGGCGGTTTCTACTACACGGCGCGCGACGGAGAGGCGCTGATCTCGCGATCGCGTCCGGGGTTCGACAACGCCCGCCCGTCCGGCAACGGTGTGATGCCGGCCAACCTGCTGCGCCTGTTCGCGCTCACCGGTGACACCGGATTCCGCGACAAGGCGCAAAAGACGCTTCGGTACTTCGGCGCACGGTCCACCCAATCCGCGCTCGGATTCGGCGCGATCCTGAATGCCGCGGCCTACTCGCTCGACGGCGGCCGCGAGATCTTCATCGCGGGCGATCCGGCCGACGCGGCCACGCGCGCCCTCATCGAAGCCGTTTGGCGCGACACGGACCGCAACCGCGCCGTAGCCGTCGTGACGCCCGGGATCGAAAAGCTGCTGCCACCGGCTGCCGGCAAGGTGCCCGTAAACGGAAAACCCGCCGCGTATGTTTGCCGGAACTTTACCTGCGAACTGCCGGTTACGGATCCCGCGAAGATCGGCAAGTAGGCAGCCCCGAATCGGTCCGAACCCCCGTAGCGCATCGCGCGCACGTGGAGTAATCTCGCTCTCGGTAGTTTTTATTGGCCCAACGGCGGACGCCGTTGCCGAGTTGCTGGCCCAACGGCTGACGCCGTTGGAGCGAGATCGATCCCGTGGAGGTCCAACGAATGTCCGATGACCTGTCCGGAGTGTCCCGGCGCGACATCCTGAAGGGCGCCGGAGCCGCTGCGTTCTTAGGCGCGGTCGGCACGCGCGCTGCGCAAGCGCAAGAACCTGCTTCCAAGATGCGGCGCATCGGTCCCGGACCGGTCGCGATCGAACTGACCGTGAACGGCAAGAAGCGCCGATTGAATCTCGAGCCACGCGTGACGCTGCTCGACGCGCTGCGCGACCGCATCGAACTCACGGGCACGAAGCGTGTCTGCGATCGCGGCGCGTGCGGCTCCTGCACCGTGTGGGTGGACGGTAAGACGGCCAACTCCTGCATGATGCTCGCGGTGGACGCGCACGGTGCCGAGATCACGACGATCGAGGGGCTCGCGCAGGGCGGCAAGCTCCACCCGGTGCAGGACGCGTTTGTCAGACACGACGCGCTGCAGTGCGGCTTCTGCACGCCGGGCATGGTGATGTCGTGCGCGGCGCTTCACGAGCACAATCCGAAAGCCGGCGAGGCCGAGGTGCGCGAGGCGATCTCCGGCAACCTCTGCCGCTGCGGCACCTACACGCACATCTTCAACGCGATGCAGGACGTCGCCGGAGGTGGCCGATGAGCAAACAGAAAGTCCGCCTCGGGTTCAAAGGCAACGAGAAAGAGGTCGAGGTCAACCCGCGCAAGGGCACGCCGGCGTGGATGGGCGTGGACGCCGACCCCGCCGTCATCGGCAAGGACCACGCGCGCATCGATGCGATCGCCAAGGTCACCGGCGCGGCCAAGTACTCCTACGACATGCGGCCCGCGGGCCTTTGCTACGCGAAGCTGATCGGTTCCCCGCACGCGCACGCGAAGGTGAAGCGCGTGGATCTCACCAAGGCGCGCGCGCTCAAGGGCGTGCTGTTCGCGGAGGCTCAGGAGGGCAAGACCGTCCGTTTCGCCGGCGACGACGTCGCGGGCCTCGTCGCGGAAACCGAGGAGATTCTCGACGACGCGATTCGTCTCGTCACGGTCGATTACAAGGTGCTGCCGCACGCGGTCTCCGAGGCGGCGGCGCAGGCCGACGGCGCTCCGCGCGTGAAGCGCAATTCGGAAAACGTCGTGCTGCCCCGGCGCGGCGGCACGTGGGGCAGCCTGGACGCTGCCGCGGCCGCGCACAAGGGCGCGGATGTCGTGCTCGAGCGCGTGTACCGCACGCAGGTGCAGACGCACAGTTGCCTCGAAACGCACGGCAGCGTTTGCGAGTGGAACGACGGCAAGCTGACGGTGTGGGCTTCCACGCAATCGACGTTCGGCGTGCGCCGCACCATCGCGGGCGCGCTGCGCATCCCGCAGGGCGACGTGGTCGTCATCACGCAGCACATGGGCGGCGGATTCGGTTCGAAGTTCGGCGCGGACCGTTGGGACGTGTTCGCAGCGCGCGCCGCCAAGGTGATCGGCCGTCCCGTGCGGTGCATGCTCGACCGCAAGGCGGAGCATCTCGTCGCGGGTAACCGGCCGAGCTCGATCCAGCGGTGCAAGTTCTCCGCGAAAAAGAACGGCACGCTACTCGGCGCAGAGGTGCGCTCGTGGGGGACCGGCGGGATCGGCGGCGGCGCGGGTGTGTTGAACCCCGATATCTACAACTTCAAGGGCGCGGGACGGGAGTGCTTCAACGTCTACACCCACGCCGGCGGAGGTCGCGCGTTTCGGGCGCCGCGCCATCCCCAGGGCGTGTTTGCGCTCGAGGGCATGATCGATGAGCTCGCGGAAGCCATCAAGATGGACCCGCTCGAGCTGCGGCGCAAGAACGACTCCGATCCGGTGCGCCTCGCCGAGTACGAGATTGGCGCGAAGAAGATCGGTTGGAAAACGCGCAAGAAGTCCGGTTCGGACAGAGGTGTGAAAAAGCGCGGGCTCGGCTGCGCCGCGTCGCTTTGGTACCACACCGGCGGTCCCGGGACGGTCGTGCGTTGCCGGATCGAGAAGGACGGTTCGGTGCTCGTTGCAAACGGCGCACAGGACATCGGTACGGGTACGCGCACGGTCTTGGCGGTCATCGCCGCCGAGGAGCTCGGCCTGGAGGTCAAGGACATCGAGGTGCGCCTCGGCACGACCACCGACGGGTTCGGGCCGGCCAGCGGCGGGTCGAAGACCGCGGCGAGTGTCGGGCCGGCGGTGCGCAACGCCGCCTACTCCGTCAAACGCGAGATTCTCGCGACGGTGGCGCGCGATGTCGGCGGCGACGTCGACAAGATGGATCTGAAGGGCGGCCAGGTGGTCGGCGGGAAGAAGGCGCTCACGTTCAAACAGGCGTGCAGCTTGTTCCCCGACGGCTTCGAAACCGACGCAAAGGCGACTGCTGAGGACTTCGATCGCCGTGCGCAGTTCGCGCCGCGGATATCCGGTTGCCAGTTCGCCGAGGTCGAGGTCGATACCGAAACCGGTCAGGTTCGTGTCGTGAAGGTCGTCGCGGTGCAGGATTGCGGTCGCGTGATCGACCCGCTGCTCGCGCGCAGCCAGCTCAACGGCGGTGTGATTCAGGGTGTGAGCTACGCGCTGTTCGAGGATCGCCTGCTCGACCCGAACACGGGCGACATGGTCAATCCCAATCTGGTCGACTACAAGATCGTCGGTTCGTTGGACATGCCGGAGATCGAAGCCGTCATGTTCCCGGTCGCCAACGGAATCAACTCGATCGGGATGTCGGGGCTCGGCGAACCGAGCACGGTGGCGACCGCCGGCGCGATCGGGAACGCCGTCGCCAACGCCATCGGTGTTCGCATTCGTTCGCTGCCGATCACGCCGGACAAGGTACTCGCCGCGCTGAAGGGGATGTCATGAAGCAGTTCGGTTACGCCATCGCCGCGGACTTCGCGGCCGCCGCCGAAGCGCTGAGCAAGGCGAAGAACTCCGTCGCGAAGGCCGGCGGCACGGACCTGCTGGATCTGCTCAAAGAGCGGATCTACGAGCCGGACGAGATGATTCATCTCGGCAAGGCCAAGAACGAGGTGCCGGCGGGCGAGTTGAACGCGCTCGCGACGTTGGCGGACGTGGCCGGGGACGCGCGGATCCGCCGTGACTTCCCCGCGCTCGCGGAGGCGGCCGAGGTCGCAGCGACGCCGCAGGTGCGCAACTGGGCGACTGTCGGCGGCAACCTGTGCCAGCACACGCGGTGTTGGTACTTCCGCAACAAGGACTTCACGTGTTTCAAGCGCGGCGACGACGATTGCTCCGCGTTGAAGGACGGTGCGCTCAACAAATACAACGCGGTCTTCCCGACGAAGGAGTGCGGTTGCGCGCATCCGAGCAATCTGTCGCCGGCGCTGGCGGCGCTGGATGCCAGGTTGCGCTGCGTGCATCCCGACGGCGATCGGGAGCTTGAGTTGTTGGCGCTCTATGACATTCCGAAAAAGGGCGTTACCTGCAACATACATCTGCGCAAGGGCGAGCTGATTCGCAGCGTGGTTCTGAACCCGACGCCGCTGACGCGCAACAGCACCTACATCGAGTTCCGCGAGCGTGAGAGCTTCGACTTCGCGGTGGCGAGCGTGGCCGCCGCGCTCGAGATGGATGGGGACACGGTGCGGGACATCCGGCTCGTGTTGGGGGCGGTTTCCGCCGGGCCGCTCCGCGCGGTCGAGGCCGAGAAGATCGTGCGGGGCAAGCGCCTCGACATCGACGCGGTGGCGAAGGCCGCGCTCAAGGGCGCCACGCCGCTCTCCCAAAACGCGTACAAACTTCATGTCACCGAGGCGCTCGTGCGCCGCGCGCTGACCGAACTTCACGGGAGGGCCGGACGATGAAACCCCGCGACGCCTGCCGCTATCTCGAGAACAAGGCGTATTTCCTGTTGCCCTCGGCCGGCGAACCCGAGGAGCCGGACCGCCCCTGCTCGACGCCGTTTTGGTGCGCGCGGACGCTGCAGCCGATCGGCCCGGACGAGGGCGACGTGTCCGATGAGTGCTGCGGCGCCGACCGACCGTGCTACCAACCCGAGGTCGATTTGTAGCCGCGAGGTTTGCTCCTCGTCCGGTTCTATTGGCGGATTGGGGAGGTCGGCGGTTATCTTCCCTCCCTGAATGAAACGCGCGTCGGCGGGTGCTGTCTTTCTGGTCGTACTGATCGACCTGCTCGGGTTCGGGATCGTCCTGCCGCTGTTGCCCCGGTACGCGCACGCGTTTCAGGCCGCGGACTACGAGATCGGACTGCTCATGGCGTCGTATTCCGCCATGCAGTTTCTGTTCTCGCCGATCTGGGGGCGCGTGAGCGATCGCGTCGGCCGGCGCCCGATCCTCATGCTCGGTCTGGCGGGTTCGGTGATCTCGTACACGCTGTTCGCGTTCGCGGACACGATGACGCTGCTGTTTGTATCCCGCATCGCGGCCGGCATCTTCGGCGCGACCATCGGGACGGCGCACGCGTACATCGCGGACGTGACTCCAAAGGAGAAACGTGGCCGCGAGATGGCGCTCATCGGCGTCGCATTCGGCGTCGGCTTCACGATCGGCCCGGCCATCGGCGGCCTGACCTACAGCGAGGCGCACCCGGGTACACCCGGATTCGTCGCGGCGGGCCTGAGCCTGATCGCGCTCGTTCTGACGGCGGCGCGACTCAAGGAGCCGGAGAAGCACAGCTTCAAAGCGCAAAAGCCCTGGCTGGATTTCCGCGGCCTCAGAGCCGCGCTCACGATGAAGACCATCCCGCTGATCCTCGGCCTGAGCTTCGTCGCGACGTTCGCGTTTGCGGGACTCGAAAGCACGCTGAGCCGCTTCACCGAGGACGCGCTTTCCTACGACATCCGGCAAAACGGTTGGCTGTTCACCTACGTTGGGTTCTGCCTGCTGATGGCCCAGGGGTTCGTGGTGCGGCGCTACATGATGCGCGTCGGCGAAATCAACTTCGTGCGCGCCGGGCCCGTGATCCTGGCGGCGGGGCTGCTGCTGACGGGATTCAGCGCCTCGAGCGCGTGGCTTGCGTTTGTCGGCCTGGCCGTCGCCGTCTTGGGATTCGCCATGATCGGGCCGTCGCTGTCGAGCCTATTGAGTCAGCGCACCTCGGCCGAAACGCAGGGCGAGGTTTTGGGCGTCAACCAGTCGGGGCTGAGCATGGCGCGCATCCTCGGCCCGTATGTCGGCCTTTCGCTGTTCGGGTGGGAGCCCCACGCGCCGTTCGTGTTCGCGGCGGTTGTGATGGGGCTCGCGTTCATGGGCGCGTTGACGTTGGCCCGTCACAAGACGGAGGCGCCGGCGCCGTCGTAGGTTGGGCGCGCGAAGGCGAAAGCCGATAGCTATAGGCACGTGCCGGAACTTCTTGAAGCTGCACTCCTCGGTCTGATCCAAGGCCTCACCGAGTTCCTGCCCGTCTCGTCGAGTGGGCATCTCGCGGTGTTCCAGGCCCTGTTCGGCTGGGACGACGACGGTGGGAACCTGACCTTCAACGTCGCGGTGCACGTGGGGTCGCTGGGGGCTGTCGTTCTGTTCGTGTGGCGCGATTTGCTGGAGGTGCTGACCACGAAGCGGCGGTTGATCGCCGTGATCGGCGTGGCTTCGGTGCCGCTTGGCGTGATCGGTGTGGCCTTTGGGCATGCGATCGGCGGCCTCTCGTCGATCCTCTGGTTCGTCGGCGTTTGTTTCTTCGCGACCGCGGCGGTGTTGTGGCTGGTGCGGCGGGATCACCGTGGGAGCCTTTCGCCGGAGGCGCTGTCGCTACCGCGCGCGTTTTGCATCGGACTCGCACAGGCGATCGCGATCTTGCCGGGAGTCAGCCGCAGCGGTTCGACGATCGCGGCGGCGCTGATGTTCGGCGTCGAACGGGACAAGGCCGTCCGGCTTTCGTTCCTCATGGCGATCCCCGCGATTGGCGGGGCCGGGCTCTACGAAGCGCAAAGGGCGCTCGCGGCGTCGGCGCCGCTGCCGTGGGGCAACGTCCTCGTCGGCATGACGGTCTCATTCGTTGCCAGCCTGTGGGCCATTCGCGCGCTGGTCGGTGTCGTCAAGAAAGAGCGCCTCGGCGCCTTCGCGATCTACTGTGCGCTACTAGGCGCGATCTGCGTGATCACGGGCCTGGCGGGCTGAACGTCGCGCCGAAACCACCGGAGACAAATCGCGCGCGTCGCTCCAACGCCGTCCCCCTTCGCTCGCTCCGCGTGTTTCGGCGTGGGGCGAAAAACGACGAGCCAGTAACGGTGCGCCAGCCTTCGCTCCAACGCCGTCAGGCCCCGTGGTGTTCATTTGCCATCGCTCCAACGCCGTCAGGCGTTGGGCCAACAACACTGAACGCTCTTAGCGTTCTTTGGCCGTCCGGTAGCCGAACACGATGCGGCCAGTGTACGTGTCGTCGCGCACCTCATCGGAGTGGCCGGGCGCCGGCGCGCCTTTGGGGGTGGAACGTGTCAGGCGCAACTCGATGGTCTTCAAAAGGCCGTGGGAGTCCCGTTCCACATGGCTACAGAACTCGCCGATCTTGTCGCGGCGCAGCGCGCTCGAGTCTCGGGTCCGGAAGAATTCGACGAAGAAACGGTGCTCTTCGAGACGCGCGCCGATGGACTTCGGACGTGCCTCCTGGCCGCGTTTCGAGCTCTTGATTTGGAACCGGTTCATCTCCGATTCGATGAACGGCAGGTAGCCGGACTCGATCTTGCCCTTTGTGATCGTGTCGCACATGGACTGCACGCGGGAACCGAGCTCGCGGATTGTTTCCGAGTCCTTGTCCGCGGACTGAAGTGCCCGCTCGAATGCGTCGGCCTTCCTGTAGGACTCGTAACAAACCCACGACAAGACCGCGAGCAGGAGTCCCATGACGGCGACGAAGAGCTTGACGGGATCGTCGGTCATCGCCGGCGGCCCTTCTTCTTGCTGAACTCCAACTGGGTTTCGGAGTGGCCCGTGCCGGCCGCGTTCGAGAGCTGGGTCGCCCCCAGGGTCATGCTCTTGAACGGCTCCAACTCCTGGAGCTTCTTCTTGAGCACGCCCAGGCCCGCGGCATCCGACACAACCACCTTCAAGCGGATCATCTCCTGGCGGATCTCGATGTACTTGAAATCGATGTAGCGGATTTCCTTGTGGTTGTCGCGGATGACGCGCATGACGTCGTTCATGATGCCGACCGCGCTGCGAATCGGGCTGGCCGCACTCTCACCGCTACCGAACTGGTTCTTTAAGTTGCGGTCCATGCGGCGCAGCTCGGAGATGTAGCGCTTGAGCGCCAGCGCTTCCTCCGCGCCCGGCGGCAGCTCGATCTTCGGCGGATTGACCACGTCGTGCTTGCCGCGCCGGTTCTTGATGTTGGCTTTGTTGTAGGCCTTCGCCACGCTCTCGAACGCTTGGTACGCGCTCGTCATGATCGGGCGGAACCGTTCGTTCCTCAGCTGGTCTTTCTTGCGGATGAAGTAGAACGACGTGGCCATCAGCATGATGAAGAGCAGGCTGACCGTCAGCGCCATCGTGCCCTTCATGAGCTCGAACTTGTTCGCGACCTGCAGGTCCTCGCGACGGAAGTCGAGGCCCAGCGGGTCGTGACCGGACAGCTTGAGCGCAAGGCCGAGGGGGACTACGCCGCCGGCATCGAGTGCCGCCCGGTGCTCTTCACCGACCTTGCACGTGAAGTGCTCCGAGGGATGGAACGGCTCGACCGGGAGTCCGAGCTTGTTGCCGAGTTGCTCGAGTAACTCCGCGACCTGCAGCCCGGCCCCGCACACGAGCACGCTCTCGGGCCGTGTTCTCAAGACCGCGGTCGACCGCACGAACTCGCGTTTCAGTCGAGACGTCAACTCGTCGCGTTTTTGCCGAAACAGGTCGCGCTCCAGCTCGGCGTGGCTCTTTTCGGTCTCGCGCTTCTCGTCGGAATCCTCGCCCGCGCCCACAAACAGCGTGTCCGTGGGGTTCTCCACGGTCAGCGCCTTCATGCGCTCGTCGGCGTCAGAGAACTCGAGGTCCATGTCGCGGGCGAGTGCGTTCGTGATGCTGTCCACGCCCATGCGCACGGACCGCAGCGCGCGCACGCGGCCGTCCTCGACGACGACGATCTCGGTGCTTCGGTGCGAGATGTTCAACAAGACGCAGTGCGGCGCGTCCTCGAGCACACCGGCCGCGCTCGCCGCCGTGTAGAACGCGATCGCGTCCAGATCCATGGCTAGCGGCTCGACGCCGGCACCGCGGGCGTATTCGATGCGCCGGCTGATCTCCTCCTTGCGCGCTGCGAACACCAGCAGATCGGTGCCTTCCTCGCTCGCTCGCACCTTCGTGTATTGGACGATGACATCGTCGGCGTCACAGTCGTGCAGGTGGTGCTCGGCCTCGTACTTGACGACCTTCCTGATCTGGTCGTCCGAGCTGAACGGGACCGGGATCTCGCGGACCACGGTTTCGTTCGCTTCGATCGCCACGACCACGTGGCCCTTGCTGAATTTGCCCTTGAAAAGGTCGCGAAGCGCCTCGCGCAATTCGTCCGGATCGGGGGCGCCGCCCCGCGGATGAAGCGGCACGTCGGCGTACCGGACGATCTTCAGGCTCCTGCCGCGCCCGGCGACTTCGATCGCGCGGATGCCGCGTGAGTGGATTTCAAGACCGACCGCTTTCGACATGGGTGCGACATTCTACCTGTGAGGGCTCACTGGCCGCGGCGCTGATCGTAGAGCGCCCGCTGCTCGTCGGTCAGGATCTCGCGGATGCGTTGGCGGCAGAGTTCGTGCACCTCGTTGTACCGGCGTCCGTTTTCCTGCTGGATCGTCCGGCGCAGTCCGGTGAGCTCGATCTGATGCCTGGCGAAGATGCGACGCAGGCGCTCGACCTGCAGCTCGTCCACGTCCAGGATCTCGCGGAAATCGTCGATGCGGCGATCTTCCGGCTGGGCCACGACCTTCGATGAGGCCAGCAGCGTGCCGACAAACGCCCCGGTGCCCAGCCCGCCGATGAACGTCAGGCCCAGGACCGTCAGGAGGAGTTTCTTGAAGCCGTTCATCGTCCGAGCCTCCACGGATCGGGCTCGGATGCCTGGATCGGCGCCGACTCGAACAGGTCAGGCACCATCCTCGCCGCGAGCAGGCCGAGGCCCACCGCCGCAAGGATCGCCGCCGCGATGAGCGCGCGCCGCAGCATCCGGTGCGCCTCGCGCAGATAGAGAATCGGTGCAGCGTTCTGTTCGGCCACCGCAACCACCTGGTCCGCGAAGTCGGCCGGCGGCTTGGGGGCGCCCGCCAAGACCTCGTCCTTCAGGATGCGCATCTCGGCCAGCCGCGTGGCCAGCGCCGCGTCGTCCGCGGCGGCCGCCTCGATCGCAGCGCGTTCGTCCGCGCCCGCTTCGCCGTCGAGATACGCCCAGAGCCGTTGGTCTGAAAATGTGGGGTTGTCACTGTGCATGGGTTTCGAGCCTCCGCTTCAGTCGTTCGCGCGCGCGGTGCAGGCGGCTCTCCACGGTCCCGAGGGAGACCTTGAGGACGGCCGCAATCTCGTTGTAGGCGAGCCCTTCGAGCTCGCGAAGGGTCAAGACGACGCGATATTTGTCGGGCAGGGAGTCGATGGCGTCGCGCACCATCTTTCTCGTCTCCTCCGTGGCCGCGCGTTCTCGCGGGCCGGCTTCGCGATCGGGAAGCACCGTCTGGTCCTCCAGCGTGATGGCCGGCCGGCGCTTGCGCTTTTTCAGGTGGTCCTTGGCCGCGTTGGCCGCGACACGGTAGAGCCACGTGTAAAAGCGCGACCGCCCGTCAAAGGCGTCGATGCGCGAGAAGACCTTCAAAAACACTTCCTGAGCCACGTCCTGCACCTCGTGCTCGTCGCGCACGATTCCATAGATGAGTGCGAAGATGCGCTCCTGGTAGAGACGAACGATCTCACGCAACGCTTCCGCGTCGCCTTCTCGCATGCGCGCCACCAAGGCGCCATCGTCGTTCGGCCCCATCAAGAGCTGCCCTTTATCGCACCGATTGGACGCCTGAGCCGCAGCCCCTCTTCCCGCGGAACGATGAACGGCACGGATTCGTCGTAAGCCGTGTTTGGGCAGCGAGTTGTGATCACCGTTTTCGGAGCGGCTGCCGAAAACGCGGCGCAAGCTACGTCGGGCTTGTGGGATTCTCGGCCCCGTCGCGCGGGTTTGGCTCAGGACTTCTCATCGCCCGGCAACAGATGACCGAGCTTGTCGCGCTTGGTCCTTAGGTAATGGGCGTTGTGCGGGTTGGGTGCGATCTCGAGCGGGACGCGTTCGGTGATGCTGAGCCCATACCCCTGGAGCGCGCGGAACTTGCGCGGGTTGTTGGTCAGGATGCGCATGTTGCGGATGCCGAGGTGGAGCAGGATCTGGGCCCCGACGCCGTAGTCGCGCTGATCCGCCTTGAAACCCAGCGCCTCGTTCGCCTCGACCGTGTCCATGCCCTGATCCTGCAGGACATATGCCTTGAGCTTGTTTTCGATGCCGATGCCCCGGCCCTCCTGGCGCATGTAGAGGATCGCGCCCCGGCCGACGTCCTGGATCGCCTGCATTGCGGCGTCGAGTTGGCTGCCGCAATCGCAGCGGCGGCTGTGGAACACATCCCCGGTCAGGCACTCGCTGTGCGGCCGAACCAGAATCGCCTCGTCGATCGGCTCGGCGCCCTTCACCACATCAGGCGTCTCCATTCCGACGGTCAGCGCGAAATGCGGGCACCGGTCGACCTTGGACCGGTACAGGTGCAGCATGAAATCGCCGAAATCCGTCGGGAGGCGCACGGTCTCGGCCTTCTCGATCAGGTTCTCGTTATGGCGGCGGTGCTCGATGAGCTGGGCGATCGAGCAGATCTTCAGGTCGTGCTTCGCCGCGAACTTCTCCAGATCGCCCATGCGCGCCATCGTGCCGTCTTCGTTCATGACCTCGCAGATCGCGCCGGCCGGACGGAACCCCGCAAGCCGCGCAAGATCGACGGACCCCTCGGTCTGGCCGGTCCGCACCAACACGCCCCCGCGGCGGGCCCGAATGGGCTGAATGTGACCGGGCCGCGCCAGGTCCGTGGGTTTGGAGTCGGGATCCAGCGCAACCTGGATCGTGCGCGCGCGATCGGCGGCCGAGATGCCCGTCGTCACTCCCGTTGCCGCCTCGATGGTCACGGTGAAGTTGGTGCGGAAGCGCGAGTTGTTGCGGTTCACCATCGGCGGGAGATCCAGACCGTCCGCGATGTCCTCGTCGAGGGTCAGGCAGATCCAGCCTCGCGCGTGGGTGGCCATGAAGTTGATGGCCTCCGGGGTCACGTGCTCCGCGGCCATGCAGAGGTCGCCCTCGTTCTCACGGTCGGGGTCGTCCACCAGGATGACCATTTTTCCGGCGCGGATGTCGTCGAGGATCTCGGGGATGGGTGAGAGTGCCATGGCTGAATCTCCAGAGTTCCCGGTCAGGGGCTCGATCGCATTGGCGCCCATCGTGGGCCCAGAAGGCGGAAACCGGCTGAAATTCTCGACTCGGATCCGTTCAAAAGCAAGGTCCGCGGGACCTGCGTCGCGCAGTGTTTCTGGCCCAACAGCCAACGCTGTTGGAGCGCCCGGTGGATTCTGGCCCGGCAACTGGCCGTTGGAGCCAGGTTTTCCCGGCAGCTGGGCCGTTGGAGCGAGGAGAACGAGAATGCAACGTGCGATCTTTCTTCCCACCGCACTCGTGCTGGTTTTTGCGACCGCCGCCCCGGCGCTCGAGTTGATCGAGCTCAAAAGCGGCAAGATCTACGAGGCCAGCGAGGTCTCGGTAAAAGGCGACAAGGTGCTGATCCGTGTGACCAAGGGCGGGGGATCGGTGCGGTTTGGCGTCCCGATCGACAAGGTCGTGCCCGAATTCGTTTACTACGCCTGGGCGCGCGGGATCCGAAAGGGCGACGCCGACGGTCACGTCCGGCTCGCGGTTTGGGCGCGGAAACTGGGCATGTTCAGCCAGGCGATGACCCAATACAACCTCGCGGCGGAGACCCGCCCGAAGATCAAGAAGTCACTCGAGGAGTTGGAAAAGAAACTCGGCGAAGAGGAGGCGACCTGGCTCTTCGAGAAGGCCTGGGAGCACGTGCGCGAAAACGACCCGGCCCGTGCGCGCATGCTGGCCGAGCGATTGATGCAGAACTTCCCGCAGTCCGCGGAGGTCGCGCGCACCAAGGAGTTGGTCAAGATCATCGAGGAGCGCGAATCGTTCATCGAGGAGCAGAAGGCACAGGAGCAGATCGTCAAGCGGGCGAGGCGCCACCGGCTGATTCTCAAGAAACTCGACGCGCGCATCGATCAGGCCGACCGCGTCCTGACCCGCGCCCGCTTCTCGCGCATCGACGATGCCGAGGGGCGCCTCAACTACGCGGCGTACACGTTCCGCAAGGCCGGGTATGACCTCGGCGATCTGCTGATGGTGGTCGAGTTGGACGACCTGAAGGAGACGATCGAGAGCTTCCTGAAGGATCTGGAGCCGCGGCTCGTGCGCACCTGGCTCCGGCTCGGCGACCTGCGCTTCATGATGGGCGACATGCCGGGATCGCTGGAGGCGGTTCACGAGGTTCTCGGGATCGAGCCCAAGAACGAGGCCGCGCTGCAGCTTCGGAAGAAGCTCCTCGAGGACTCCTCGCGGGCGAACTCGACCGGGTATTACCCGGGCCACGGCGGCTATTACGGCTACGGATACGTCTATCGCCGCTGCCGTCACCGCCAACACGCCTATCCGTATCCCGTGCGCTCCCGCGGTTATGCCTATCCGCAGCCCGTCCGCCACTACTACAGGAACCCGTACTACCTCAGCCACGGGTGCCGGGTCATTCGCGGGACGCACCTTCGGTTCCGCGGCACGCACCTCGGTGTGTATCGCGTCGGGCACTTCGGCGGGTTCTACAAGTAGGATCGCCGCAGCGGACGGCCGGTGGTCCAGATCGGATGCGCGGATGCGCCTCTTTCTTTGGCGGCGATAGAGGCGCGGCCAAATAATCCGAGATAGAATCGCCGACCCCGAATAGCCCCCCCCTGAAGGACCGCCGCGCCCCGTGAGTGCGTCCCCACAAAACTCACCGACGCGGACCGCCAAACATGACCACCCCCCACGCCACCCTTGACGAGGCCATTGCCGCCGCGGTCTCCAAACGTTTCAAGCTCGACCCGGCGATCGCCGGTAAGGCGCTGCAATGCATGGCGGGCGGATCGCCCGTGCCGTATCTCGCGCGTTACAAGCGCGAAGCGGTGGGGGGACTCGACGAGCGGACGCTTTACGCGATGCGCCGCGAGGTTCGTCGCGCGCGGGAATTCGAACAGCGACGCCAGTTCATTCTGCGCGCAATCGGCGAGCGTTCGGACGTCCCCGCCAAGTTGCGTTCGCGTATCGAACGCTGCAGCGACCGCTTGGAGATGGAGAACCTGTATCTCCCGTACCGGCCGTCGCGTCGAACGCGTGGGAGCATCGCCGCGGAGAAGGGGCTGAAGGGTCTTGCGGATGCGCTGCTCAGCGCGGCGGACATCGACCCCGCCGCCGCCGCCGCAGACTACGCGGGCAAGGAGGGCGTCGGGTCGCCGGAGGAGGCACTTCAAGGCGCGAGCGACATTCTCGCGGAACGCTTTGCAATCGATCCCGAGATCCGGCTCTTCCTCATCCACTTGCTTCGCAAGGAGGGTGTTCTGGAGGCCGGTCCCGCCGCGAACAAGTCGGACGTTCCCGCGCGTTACTCGCAGTTCAAGAACTTCAAGGAGAAGCTCGGACGGATTCCGTCCCACCGGTTCCTCGCGTTGCAGCGCGCGGAAAAGGAAGGTGCGATCGCGACGCGTGTTTCGTTCCCCACGGAGAAACTCCACGCGGAGATCGCGAAACGCAAGTTCCCTGCCGATTGCGCCGAGCCGCTCAAGGCGATCCTCGACAGCGCGGCGGACTACGCCGCCAAGCGCCTTCTGGCGCCGTCTGTTTCCGCGGATGTCCTCGCGGACGTGAAGGAGCGCGCGGACAGCGATGCGACCGAGCTCTTCTGCAAAAACCTCTACGACCTGTTGAGGGCGCCGCCGGCCGGACCGCAGCGCATTCTGGGTTGCGACCCCGCCGTGCGCGGCGCGGTGCATATCGCGTGCATCGACGAACGCGGTGAGCCGCTCGCGCACGCGAAACTGCGTCCGTTCGCCAAGGACGAGGCGAAACGCGCCGAAGCGGCCGCGGAGGTCGTGAGGCTCTGCCGCACCCACGAGATCAAGCTGGTGGCCCTCGGAAACGGCCCTGGGCGGCACGAGTGTGCCGGGTTCCTGCAGGACTCGCTCGACGAACTCGACGACGCCGCGCCGTCGATTGTCGTGGTCAACGAGGTCGGCCTCGGAACCTACGCGTCGGGGCCAGTCGGCCGTTCGGAGCTGCCCGCGTTCCCGGTGCCCGCACGCGCTGCGATCTCGCTGGCGCGGAGGCTCTCGGATCCGTTGCGTGAGTTCGTGAAGCTCGAAGCGAAACAGATCGGTTTCGGCCAGTATCAGAGCGAGGTCGACGGCACCCGGCTCGCGCAGGCGCTGAACGAGGTGGTCGAGCACTGCGTCAACGAGATCGGCGCCGACCTCAACCGTGCCCCGATGCAGCAACTTGCCAAGATCGCCGGATTCACGACGTCGCGTGCGCGCGCCGTCGTCGAGCATCGCGAAAAAGCCGGAGCGTTCCGGAATCGGGCCGCGCTCGCGGAATTGCCGGTGATGACGCCGGAAGCATTTGCGCAGTCCGCCGGTTTTGTTCGCGTGATGGACGGGGACACGCCGCTCGATTCCACCGGTGTGCATCCGGCGGACTACGAAGTGGTCGAGCGGATCGCCCAAAAGAGCGGCGTGAGCGCGGCGGATCTCATCGCGAATGCGGATCCGCTCAACGCCGTCGACGTCGACGAGTTCGCGGACGAGTCTCACAGCGCCGTCGAGGTCGCCGGGGTGTTGTCCGAACTCCTGAAGGGTCCGCGCGACCCGCGGCCGGTCTTGCAGGTCGCTCAGCGCACGGCGGGTGTCAAGTCCGTCGCTGATCTGAAGGCGGGGCTGCGGCTCTCCGGGCGTGTCACCAACGTGACGGCGTTCGGCGCGTTCATCGATGTCGGCGTCAAGCAGGACGGGCTTGTGCACGTCTCGGAGCTTTCCGATGGTTTTGTGAAGGACCCGAGCACCGTCGTGCACGTGGGTCAGGTCGTGCAGGTTCGCGTCCTCGGCGTGGACTCCGAGACGAAGCGCATCGCGCTTTCGATGAAGTCCGGCCGATCATCCGAAGGCGGCGGCCGCGGTGCCGGCGGACGTGGCGGCGGCGAACGCGGTCGCGGTGCGGGTGGCGGCGGTGGCCGTGGCGGACCCGGAGGCAGTGGTGGCGGTGCTCGCGGCGGTGGCGGACGTGGCGGCGGTGGCCGAGGCCCCGGACGCGGAGGCGACCGCGGACGCAGGGGCCGGCGCGACGAATCCTACGACAGGGCGGATCTCGAAGCCGTCCGGCCTGAAGCGCCTAAACCGGTGATGCCTGAACCGTCCGCCAACCCCGTCCCCGAAGGGATGACGGAAGAGGAGTTCGTGAAGGCCAAGCTCGAAGAGCTGCGCAAGCGGTTCAAGTAGCCTGGGGTCCGACGCCGACGCAGACGGACTCGGCTAGCGTTTGTCCGCCGCGAAGGCGTGGACGCTGGACTTGTCGGTCACGACGAAGATGTGGGTATCGCTCGTGATGACGTGAACGACGATCTCGCCGTCGAACCGGCGGGTCCACCAAGGGACGGCGCGCTTGCCGGACACATCGAACGCCGCCAGTTCGCCGTCGGAGTTGGCCGCGTAGAGGAACCCGTTGTGCACGGCGGCGGATCCCGAGATCGGCGCGCCCAGGTCGAGGCGCACCTGGCGCGAACCGTTGGCGTGGATGCCGTATACAAATCCGTCGAGGGATCCGATGAACAGCCGGTCGCCGTCTATGACCGCTCGTGACCGAACGACGTCGCGCGTGGGGACGGTCCACCGCACGGCGCGAGTCGCCATGTCGAATGATCGGACCTTGCCGTTTTCCGAGCCGGCGATGACCGCGCCCTTGTGAATCGCGAGGTCCGCGAGGAACGACGACTTGAACCGCGGGACGATAGGATCGAGCGCGGTACCGTCCGACGCCTTGTGCACGAGCACGACGCCCTCCATCGTTCCGATGTAGAGCTTGCCGTCCTCATACACCACTGACGTCGACGGCGAGTGGGCCATCGGCTTGTTCCACACGATCTTCTTGTTCTTGATCGCGACCAACCGACCCCCCTGCGTCGCGGCGAACATCATGCCGTCGTGCAGCGCGAGCCCGTGATGAATCTGACCGGGAAGCGGAACCCGGTAGACGATCTGGTTCGTATTGCGGGCCGCGATGTGAATCGTTCCGTCGAGGGTGGGGATGTAGAAGTAATTCTCGTCAGCAACCGGAGTCGCACGCACACCCTCGAGAACACCAGTTTCGATCACGAACCGGGGCGCCCCGACATCTGCCTCGAGTCCGTAGAGACGGCCGTCGCGACTGGCGATCACCACGAGATTTCCGAGAACCATCGGCCGCGCTTCGACGGCGCCGTCCAGCCGGCGCGTCCACAGGGATGTCTTTTGCAGCGACACGTCGAGTGCACCGTCGCGCTCCGCGTCGAGCGGTTCGATCTCGATCTGCGCGTCCTCGAAACCGGCGCGCTTTACCGAGATCCGGGTCCTCGCGTAGATCGGGATCTCGATCGTGGCGGGGGTCACACCGACCGGCTCGCCTTCCACCGAGACCTCGCTGCCCGCGGGGATGGACCGGACGAGATACGGGAAGTCGTATTTGCCTTCAAGACGCACGAGGCGGTTCGAGTTGACGAGCCCTCGCAGAATCCGGAAAGCCTGCGGGGCGGACTCTCCACCTTTGGCGCGTAGCCGCGCGACCTCCTCGAGGCCCTCCTCGATCGTTCGGATCTCCGAAACCAGCCCCTCGGCTTCCTTGCGGATGCCCCTGCGCTCCAGGTGGGCAAGAAGATCGAGGAAGTGCTCGCGCGGACGCTCCGTGTCAACGGTTCGGACGAGTTCGTTCAGGCCCGTGTACAGAACACGCGCCGTTTCGAAGTCGCAATTCTCGAGCGCCTTTCGACCCAGCCGCCGTGCATTGTCGTACTGCTCGTCGATCTGCTTGCGCAGTCGCCGCGCCCGGGCCGTGAAGTACAGTTTGTCGACTGATGAGAAGAAGGTCGCGCCCTTCCAGCGCGCTTCGAAATTCGTCATCCGTTTCGCCAGCTTGGGCTGGATGAGCTTCGACGTGGCGACCTCCTTGAGCTGGCGGCCGATTGCCGGAATACCCTCGCCCCAGTTGCGCAGACGAACCTCTTCGAGGGAGTGCTCGAGGAGTTGCAGTTCGTCCAAGGCCTTGGGCGCGTCGGAGCCCAGATGCACGTTGCACTGGGCGAACGTGCGCATGTCGCCTTCGTATTCCTTGCGCACACGGTCGAGGAAAACTCCGATCGCGTGTTGCAGGTGTGTGCCGAGTTCGCGGCGCAGGAAGTTCGCGCGCGTATCCGAGAGTTCATCGAGAAGGCCCGGCACGTAGCGGAGTGCCACCTCCGGCGCGTCCTCGGCGAGCGACTGCCGGACCCGGTCGAGTTCTGCCTCCAACTCGCGACGCAGGTCGTCCTGGTGGCGCCGATGCTGATCGGTGGCACCCGCCTGGGTGCGTACCACGCCGGACTTCAGTCGCAGCGCCTCTTCGGCTTCGGGCGAGTCCGGGAACCGTCGCACCAGATTGTCGAGATTGGTGAGCAGCGTTTGCCGGTCGTTGTTGCGCGCAGCCTCGCTGACGATCGCAAGAAGCTCCTCGGCGCTCGGCCCGCTGGAAATGAGGCCGATGCCGGCAACAACGGCCAGCACGGCGGCGACGATGGAGCCGCGCGTGACGAGACGGCGCTTGCGAAGGCGGCCGAGTCGGTTGCGGTCCAGCGCTTCGCGGCCCGCGATGGCCTTCTCTTCGGTGGGGTCGATCTTCAGCAGCAGCCGGTAGCAACTCGCGAGAAGCTCGTGCCCTTTGGCCGACTGCGCCTTGCCCCTGCTCGCTTTGGTCAACTCGATCAGGTGATAGACCTGGTCCTTCGCCTCGTGTGTGCGTGAAGTCCGAGCGAGGAGCTGGGCCAGGTAGTAGCGCAGCGCGATTGCATTGGGCGCGCACTCGAGTCCCGCATTCGCGGTATCAACGGCCCTGAAGAGGCGCCCGGCCTCGGCGTGCAAGCGCGCGAGCCTGAGCGATGCCTCGGCGCAGCGTTCGGGCTGGCCCAGTGTTGCGTACGCATCGCGCAGCGACGTTAAGGCGGTGGTGTCGCTCGGCTGGTTCTCGAGCGCGCGTTCGAGGTACTGCACGCCCTCCTGGACGTCGCCGTCCTGCACGCAGAGCGCGCCGAGCGAAGCGAGAAGCGCGCCATGGCGCTCGGGGTCATCGAGGCGCCGCGTGATCTCCACGCACGCTTCGATGATATCGCGGTTGCGCGGGTCGAGGCTCTTCGCGTGTTCGAGCAGATCGGCCGCCCGCGCAGGCCTGTCGTTCTCGCGCTCAACCTCCGCCGCCGCGAGAAGTTCGTTCATCTCGAGTTCGCGCACTAGGCCAGCATCGAGGAGGAGGAAGAGCGACCGAAGCACGTCAAACTGGCTGAGCCCGATGGCGTCCTGCACTTCGGACGGACACGCGCCGTCGACCAACGCGTCGAACACGAAGCAGACCTTCTCGTCGTTCTTTCCGGCGTCCGGCCGGCCAGCACCCTCGTTGTGGCAATGAAACGCGGAGTTGCTCGGGACAAGCGTTCGGATCTGTTCGAGTTCGTCGAGACGGCGCGCCGCCTCGAGGCACAGGCTCGCCGGATCGAGGACGACATCGCTCAGCGGCGAATAGTCATGCTCGCTGATGTCCTGGCCGTCGTGGAATGCGAAGTTCCCGGTCACCCAGCCGAAGATCTCGAAGATCTCGTCCTCGGCGTGATATTTGAGAACCCGTCTCACGTCCTCCTCGGTGACCTTGCCGCTTTCGACGAGCAACTCGCCCATGGGGCGGTATTCACGCTGCTGCTCGACAAGGAGGGCGTCGATGTCCTCTGACGTGACCGTACCGCGCCGTACGAAGACATCGCCGATGCGGAACCCGACGAATGACCGCGCAAAGAGCACGCGCACACCGTCAGGTGCAAAGTACACCTTCTTCTCTGCACCTTCGCGAGACAGCACGAGCACGCCGGTTTGCCCGTTCGTGCTGAGTGTCTGGAAAATGTCGAAGAGGGAGAGGTTTTCGAGGTCGCCCTTGAACGCCATCCGGATAGCCCGAATTCCTATCGACTTGGGGCGGATTTCGCTGAAATAACGGCGAGAATTACAGGATGGCCGCGATGCCGGACGCATTGACCGGCGAGACGACACCCACTTCGGTGATGAGCCCGGTCACCAGCGCGGCCGGGGTCACGTCAAATGCCGGGCAATAGACGGAAGTTCCTGCAGGAGCCGTGTTTACGCCAAATCCGCTGGTCACCTCCTCTGGCGCGCGCTCCTCGATGGGGATCGCTTCGCCCGAGGGCGTGGCCGGATCGATCGTGGATCGCGGCGCAGCTACGTAAAACGGAACCTCGTGGACGTCGGCCAGCACCGCGAGTGGGTAGGTGCCCACTTTGTTGGCCACATCGCCGTTTGCGGCGATGCGGTCGGCGCCCACCACAACCGCGTCCACCCGGCCGGAGCGGAGCAGAGAGCCGGCTACGGAGTCGGCGACCAGCGTCACCGGGATGCCGGCCCGCATGAGCTCCCAGGCGGTGAGCCGCGCGCCCTGAAGCAGCGGCCGGGTTTCGTCCGCGAACACCGTGATCTGTTTTCCGGCTTCGACTGCCGCGTAGATCACACCGAGTGCCGTTCCGTATTGCGCGGTCGCGAGGGATCCCGCGTTGCAGTGAGTGAGGACGGTGGTTTGGGCCGCGAGCAGTTCTTGCCCGTGGCGACCGATCGCGCGGCACGAGGCCTCGTCCTCGTCGCGTATCGCATTCGCCTCGGTCAACAACATCGCGCGCGGCGCGTCCGCGGGCGCATCGTCGAGCCGACGCAGCACTCGCGCCACTGCCCACGCGAGATTGACTGCGGTCGGCCGCGCGCTTGCGATTCCGGGGGCCGCCGCGCGCACGTCGTCGGCGGTCCCCGCGGCGAGCACGAGCGCGTAAGCCCCCGCAACACCGATGGCGGGTGCGCCGCGTACTCGAAGTGAGCCGATCGCTTCGATTACCTGCTCCGGCGTGTCGAGTTGCAACCAGAGCTCCTCGCCGGGGAGTTTGGTCTGATCGAGGATCTCCAGCCGATCGTTCACAAAACGAATCGGACGAATCGGTTCACGCGCCAACCCCACGACCAGATCATAGACGTTGTGAAGGGCCCGCGCTTCATTGCGAAGCGCGGGCCGAGAGCCCAACTCGAAGCGTAGGAGTAATGTCTGGAAGCTCTATTCCGCGCGCAACGCGCGAAGCTCCTCTACGCTCGAGTCTTCGCCCACGGTGAGAGATGCATCAACCGCGAGCCCGTAATCGTTCATCTTGTCGCGCCAGACCGCGCTGCCGCCGGTGAGGCCGACGACGATGCCCTCGTTTCGATGGTGATCCGCCGAGTCGTCGGCGACCAACACCGCAGCGGGGACGGCGCCCCTGCGCGTGCGGTGTTTCTTCATCGCTTGCGCGCGTGCGGCGTACGAGGTCATCGAGCTGTAGTCGTCGGCTTCGTCGATTTGCAGCCCGCGGTAGGCCTCGGCGCCGCCCGCGCCGTCGAGACTCTCGTCGAGATCACCAGGGCAAAAAAGCACGCCGAGTTGGTCGTTGCCCGCCATCCTGCCGCGCGCGACGAGGTGCATCAGAAGCGAAGGGCCGTTTCGCTTTGGGTATCGACTCCCTCTGTCCGCCTCGAGCATGCCCACCAGGGAACGCACGTTGTTGATGCACTCGGTGCGATTGCCAAGCTCCAAAGCCACGGGAATGATCAGGCTGACCATCCCCGCGAGGGTGGCGAGGATGGTGATGACCACCAACACCTCGATCAGCGTGAACGCTCTGTTGTTCTTGCGCATCCGGTCTCCTTTCCGCGGGTGTGAATTCCCGTGGGTAAGAGCAGGGTGCGTGCCAACGGCTAAACGCCCGAATGAAGGGCTTTTACATGCGCTTCCGGGAACCGCGTTACCGGCGCTGTAAACCGGATCGAGGAGCCGATCGAAGCCCGGAGGAGTTTTCAGACAGACCCTAATCGGGGCGCGGCGGTTCGAAGCCGGGAACGACGCGCGGCGGCTTCCCATCGGCCAGGAACTCCTGCTGACGAATATCGACTTCGTCATTGGGGCACGGCATGGAGTAGTAGGTGCCGTTTTCGAGACGGATCGTTTCCCTGGTGACCACGTCCCGGAAGGTCATGAATCCGATCACGGATTTGTCCTCCGCGTCATGGATCACCAACGCCTTGTCCGTTGCCGCGTAGTAGATGCGGCCGGTGTCGGCCACGACGCGCAGGAAGTCCATCGGCGGAGGTGACCGGAAGCAACCCCCCAGCGCGGCGCAGCAGAGGAGCGCTACGAGGGGCGCTGCGAAGGATGCGGCGGCGGCTCTTTGAAATGACATCGTTCGATCCGGGGGGAGAGTGTATGCGCGTTCTCGATGATGTGGATCACATCATCGGGAGGCTCAACTCTTTCGCTTGGATGTAGAAGGCCCCGGCGGCGTCCTCGGCGAAGTCGAGTTCTTTCTCGGATTTGAGTAGGAAGACGAATCCGTCGTAGGAGGTCAGATAGACCGACTTCTTGAACTTCCAGAACCCGGAGTTGCCCGCCACGATCGTCGGGTTTTCGCGGGAACGGAGCAGGAGCCGGAACGTCTCCTCCTCGACCTGCACGAGGCTGACCATCGATTTGATGGCCTCGATCTGCGCCTGGTAGGCATTGCTGCCCGTGGCAACGGGAACCACAGTCATCTGGGCATTCTAGGTGCGGTCGCCCCTTCTGCGACGGCGAGGCTCGCACTCCTGTTCCCGCCACTAGATGTTGTGGTCGAAATGGTCGCTGAGCCTACAACCGGTGGTCTTTGAGGCTGGCGGCCGGGACCCGTCCGATCCGTACGGAGGCCGGCGCGGATGCGGGCTCGAAGCTTGCGGCTCATGTCCGGGGGTGGATAATCCGTATATTCGGATATACAGATGAAGACACTTGCCGGATCCACCGACGTCCTACGGCTGCTGTCCGATTCCAACCGGCTGCGCCTTCTCGCTCTCTTGGAGCGTGAACCGCTGACCGTGGCGGAACTGACGCAGATCACTCGCTTGTCGCAGTCGCGTGTGTCGACTCACCTCGGCAAGTTGCGCGACGCGGGTTTGCTGCGCGATCGGCGTGCGGGCACGTCTGTGTATTACCGCCTCAGCGACAGGTTGCCGGAGGACGCGGCCGAGGTCTGGCGCTGGGTATCCGGCCACACCGAGGATCCGCTGTTCGATACCGACGCGGTTCGGGCCAAAGAGGTCGTGGGCGCGCGAGCGGGTGCGACGACGTGGGCCGACACCGTTGCCGGCCGCATGGAGCGCCACTACTCGCCCGGCCGGACGTGGGAGTCGCTCACGCGCGGCCTGCTCGGGTTCGTGAGCGCGGGTGATGTGCTCGATGTCGCGTCCGGCGACTGCGCGGTGGCGGAGTTGTTGGCGCCGCGCGCGCAAAGCGTCACGTGCCTCGACAAGAGTGAGCGCGTCCTGTCCGCCGGCCGTGCCCGGCTCGCGCATCTCGACAGCATGCGTTTCGCGCGCGGGGACATGCACGCGCTGCCGTTTTACGACGCGCGATTTTCGAACGTGTTGCTGCTGAACTGCCTGACCTACGCGGACCGGCCCGCGCAGGTTGTTGCCGAAGCGGCTCGCGTGTCCATCCCGGGAGCGACGATCGTGGCTGTGACACTGAAACGCCACCGGCACAAAGAGCGCGTCGCCGCGTTCAACCACACGCGGCTCGGGTTTCACCGAAAGGAACTGCACGGCCTGTTCGAGGCCGCCGGACTCCTCGTGGATCTTTGCGACGTGACATCGAGGGAGCGCCGTGCGCCGCAGTTCGAAGTGCTCACCGTGCACGCCCGCAAGCCGGAGGCTGTCCGATGAGCCGCGCGCAACGAATCGAGAGCCTCCATGCCGCCCTGGCCGATCGTGTGCTCGTGCTCGACGGCGCGATGGGCACCGCGATTCAAGAGCTCGACCTGACGGCGGCTGACTTCGGCGGCGAAGCGTTCGAGGGCTGCAACGAAAACCTCAACCTCACGCGGCCCGACGCGATCGAGGGCATCCACCGCGCGCATCTGGTGGCCGGCGCGGACATCATCGAAACGAACACGTTCGGCTCCACCGATTTAGTGTTGGCCGAGTACCCGCCGCTCGAGGAGTCGGCGCACGAGATCACCGTTACCGCAACGCGGATCGCGCGCCGCATCGCCGACGAGGCCGCCACATCGGAGCGCCCTCGTTTTGTCGCGGGTTCGATGGGGCCGACGACAAAGGCGATCTCGGTGACGGGCGGGGTCACGTTCGACCGGCTGATTCAGACGTTTCGCGATCAGGCGATCGCGCTGATCGAGGGCGGCGCGGACTACCTGTTGCTCGAGACGCAGCAGGACACACGCAACGTCAAGGCGGGTCTGCTCGGCATCGAAGAAGCGTTCGAGCGCGCCGGCGAGCGCATTCCCGTCGCGGTGTCGGGCACGATCGAACCGATGGGCACGACGCTCGGCGGGCAGACGGCCGAAGCACTGACGGTGAGCTTGCAGCACGCCGGGCTCCTGTACATCGGGCTCAACTGCGCGACCGGTCCGGACTTCATGACCGATCATCTGCGCGCGATATCCGAGCTCGCGGAGACCCGCGTCGCGTGCGTGCCGAACGCGGGCCTCCCGGACGAGGACGGCCACTACCTCGAGAGCCCGGACATGGTCGCGGGGGTCTTGGAGCGTTTCGTGAACGAGGGGTGGGTCAACATCGTCGGCGGCTGCTGCGGGACGACGGACCTGCATGTTGCGGCGCTTCATGCGATGGTCGCCGGAGCCAAGCCGCGAGCCGTTCCGTCCGTGCGCCGAACGCTACTCAGCGGCCTCGAGATGACGGAACTCGAGGAAGCCAACCGCCCGCTGCTCGTCGGGGAGCGCACGAACTCCCTCGGCAGCCGGCGGTTCAAACGCCTCATCGCCGACGGCAAGTACGAGGAGGCCTCGGAGATCGCGCGCAAACAGGTGCGCGGCGGCGCGCAGGTGATCGACCTCTGTTTGCAGGATCCCGATCGCGACGAGCTGGTCGACATGCGCCTATTCCTCGATCACGTGGTGCGCAAGGTGAAGGTGCCGTTGATGATCGACTCGACGGACGCCGCCGTTGTCGCCGATGCGCTCACGTACTCGCAGGGCAAATCGATCATCAACTCGATCAACCTCGAGGACGGTCTCGAGCGGTTCGACCAGGTCGTTCCGCTGGCCCGCAAGTTCGGCGCGGCGCTCATCGTCGGTTGCATCGACGAGGACCCGGATCAGGGAATGGCCGTCACGCGGGAACGGAAGGTCGAGATCGCGAAGCGGTCGCACGATTTGCTCGTCGAACGCTACGGCGTGCGGTCCGAGGACATCATCTTCGACCCGCTCGTCTTTCCGTGTGGAACCGGCGACGCGAACTACATCGGGTCGGCACGCGAAACGATCGAGGGCGTGCGGCTGATCAAGGAAGCGCTCCCGCTGTGCAAGACGGTGCTCGGCGTTTCGAACGTGTCGTTCGGGTTGCCCGCCGCGGGCCGCGAGGTCTTGAACTCGGTGTTCTTGTTCCACTGCACCAAGGCCGGCCTCGACATGGCGATCGTCAACACGGAGAAGCTCGAGCGGTACGCGTCCATCCCCGACGACGAAAAAGAGTTCGCGAACCGCGTGCTGTTTCAGGGCGGCGAAAAGGACATCGCCGCGTTCGCGGAGAAGTTCCGCGGCCGCGTCGCGCGCGAGAAAAAGGACACGCTGAAGCTCAGCCTCGATGAGCGCCTCGCCGACTGCATCATCAGCGGCACAAAGGAGGGGTTGATCGCGGACCTTGAGCTCAAGCTGAACGAGGCCGCACCGCTCGACATCATCAACGGACCGCTGATGTCGGGCATGGCGGAGGTCGGCCGCCTGTTCAACAACAACGAGTTGATCGTCGCGGAGGTCCTGCAGTCCGCGGAAGCGATGAAGGCCGCGGTGCAACACCTCGAGCCGAAGATGGAGAAAGACGCGGGCGCGAGCCGTGGGCGCATCCTGCTCGCTACGGTGAAGGGCGACGTGCACGACATCGGTAAGAACCTCGTCGAGATCATTCTGTCGAACAACGGTTACGACGTCGTGAACCTCGGCATCAAGGTCCCGCCGCAGGCTCTGATCCACGCCATCGAGGAGCACTCGCCCGACCTCGTCGGGTTGAGCGGCCTCCTGGTGAAGTCCGCGCAGCAGATGATCATCACGGCGCAGGAGCTCTCCGTGCACGGCACGTGTCCGCCGATGCTGGTCGGTGGCGCGGCGCTGACGAGCCGCTTCGCACGAAAGCGCATCGCGCCGGTGTACGACGGACTCACCGTCTACGCGAAGGACGCCATGTCGGGACTCGATCTCGCGAACCGCATCCGCGACGAATCGCAGCTCCCGGCGCTGCTCGAGGAGTTGGCCGAGGAGGAGCGGCGCCTGACGGAACACGAAGCGAAAAAACAGGCCGCGCCGAAGCGGAGTTCGCCTGCGCGAGTTGTCGTCGTCGATGCGCCGGTGCCGCCGGACGGGAAGCGCCACGTCCTGAAGCAACTGCCGCTGGACGAGGTGTGGAGCTACATCAACCCGCGCATGCTGTACGGCAAACACCTCGGGCTGAAGGGCGATCCGGACGCTTTGTTCGAAAGCGGCGACGAAAAGGCGCTGGGGCTTCGCCGACTCATCGAGGAGTTGCAGGCGGAGTCGCGCGCGGACGGGCCCGCCCCGATGCGCGCGCGGGCGATCTGGCAGTTTTTCCCCGCGAGCGGCATGCAAAACACGTTGCGCCTGCACGATCCGGCGGACCCCGCGCGGATCCAGACGACCTTTGAGTTCCCGCGCCAGGACCACGGGTCGCACCTCTGTCTCGCGGACTACGTTCGTAGCGCCGACGTCAACGGGAAGCCGACGGATTGGGTTTCACTGTTCGTCGTGACCGCCGGCGAGGACGTGCGCGCGCGCTATCAGGCGTTCAAGGACGCGGGCGAATTCCTGAAGAGCCACGCGATCCAGGCGCTCGCGATCGAGACGGCCGAGGCCGCTGCCGAGTGGCTGCATCACAAGCTGCGTGGACAGTGGGGTTTTGCGGACGCGCCCGGCACTTCGATGCGCGATCGTTTTCGCGGGCAATATCGCGGTAAACGCTACAGCTTCGGTTACCCCGCGTGTCCGGACCTCGAGATGCAGGCGCCGTTGTTCGAGCTGTTGCGTCCAGGCGCGATCGGTGTGACGCTCACCGACGAATTCATGATGGAACCCGAGGCGTCGGTCAGCGCGCTGGTGTTGCATCACCCGGATGCGAAGTACTTCGCCGCCGGGGGTGAGTGACGCGGCGCGCCCACTATTTGGCGCGGTGCAGTAACTCGATGCCCATCTCGATAGGCACGCCGAAGTTCGCGCCCTTGAAGGACTTCAAGATGCCGTAGTTCACGGCGACGACGTGGCCTTCGAGGTCCACGACCGGCCCACCGGATCCGCCGACGGCCGTCGGCGCGTCGTACAGGATCTTCTCGCCGAGCACGTCGCTGATGTGTCCGTGCGACGGAAGCGGGCGAACGGCCCCGTGCGCTGCGAGGGCGTCGAGCATCGCGACGCTTCCCAGAGCGTCGTCGTCGATGAGGTCGCGCGCGAAATTCTCCTCCGATTTGGCGAGGAGTGCGTTCATGCCTGACGGGTATCCGAGCAACAACACGCGCCGGCCGATCGGCGGCTTGCCGCGCGCCAGCTCGAGCGGTTCGCGCGTCTCGTTGCCGGCGGGATATTGCAAGAGTGCGACGTCGCCACGAGTGCTCAGGATCGTTTGGTGGCGGTCGAAGCGGATCGGCTCGTCGGAGTCGGGGAAGTACGCGCGCAAATACAGGAAGCGCGGTGTAAACCCCTCGCGGATCAGCGGCTCCGCCGATTCGTTTTTCCACCACGGCTCGGCGATGTGGCGGTTCGTCATGATGATGCCGCTTTTGTCGACGAGGAAGCCGGTGCCGGTGTACTCGACCTCGAAGATCGGGCCGTCCCCGTCGAGCGTCAGCGGTACTTTGTCGCCGGCCGGTTCGATCTCGCGCAGGACCCGTTCGCTCACCTTCTTCAGGAAACGCCACGACTTCCCGGACGAGTCCTCCTCGGGCCGTTTCGCGAAACCGTACGCGCCCTGGATGAAACAGACGGAATTCGAGTAGCGCGCCAGGATGCGCTCGACAGCCGAGCGATCCGATTCCATGCGCGCGACCGCCGCGCGGGTGGCCTGGAGTTGCGGGTGTGCGCCGAGGGACCGCTTGATCTCCTCGGGCACCGCGGTACGCCACTCGCGATCGAGCCGGTCGACCTTTTGGCGCACATCGTCGGTGAGCCGCCGGGTCTGATCGCCTTTGGCTCCGCGGAGCACCGCTTCCGCCTTCATGTTGGCGATGCGGCCCCGCAGCGTGGTGAGTTCCTCGTCGACCGCGCGCTCGGAGTTCGCGAGCAGCACCGCGCCATCGAGACGCTCCTGCTCGATTCGCAGGGCGAACGACTCGCTTTGCAGCTGAGCTCTTTGTTGCCACGCGAGATAGCCGAGGATCGCGACCGTCGCCGTGACCGTCGAGAGCAACACGGAAAACAGGATCGCCATTCTCGCGCCGCGTCCGTCCGCGGCCGGTGCCGGGCTATCCGTTTCGACCGGCATTTCGTGCTCGCCCGTCTCCTGCGCCGCTTGTTCGGCAACCAGGCGGACCTGCAGCCGCGTCTCCTCGTTGAGTTCGAGGATGTCACCATCGTGCAGAACAGCGTGCGCAACCGGGTTTGCGTTCACCCGGACCGGCTCTGTGGCTTGGAGCCGCGCCGTGTCGCCGTCGATGTGAATACGCGCACGATCGCCGTCGATTTCGATCACCGGGCCGCGGCCGCGCCGGAGGCTGCCCTTGTTCGGTCCCGCCAGATGTCGCAAATCAACAAACACGAATCCCTATCGGCGTTTCGGGACACCTGGGCGGAACGCGCCCGATCGGACCGTGTAAGCCGTTGTGAGACAAGGGATTACAAATGTGGTGCGGCGCGCCACAAAATCAGCCGTAGTCTACCTAGCGGGCAGGAGTTCCAGCTTTGGAGAGGCGGGTCCGCGCAGCCAGGAGAGTTCGAGATGATCACCAGGCTTCCGTGGGCGCTTAGCGCCGTCGTCCTTGCAACCGTTCTGCTCACCGCGTGTGGCGGTGGTGGCGGACCGGCTCCCGTGTCCACGCCGGTTCCGGGACCCGCGTTCACGCTCGCGGCGATCTCACCCGCGATCTCGCCGGGGTTGGACGGCGGCCAGACCGTTGTCATCGAAGGAACGAACTTTCTCGGCGTCGACATCGCGCAGGTGACGTTTGGCGGTTCCGAAGGCGGCAGCGTTGCCGTCCTCGACGACGGCAACATCGAGGTGATCGTGCCTCCTTCCCCCAGCGGCGCCACCGAAGTGGTCGATGTCATCGTGCGCTCGACCAACGCGGGCGAGCACACGCTCCAGGGCGCGTTTCGCTACCAGGGTCCGCCGCAACCCTTCGGCGTCGGCCCGGCCCTCGTATCGCCGACCGGTCTCACTCCGGTGACGATTGCCGGCGAGGATCTCGGTTTGCCCAGTGACGAGGTCATCGAGATCGACTTTGGAACCATCGCGACCCTCACGGGAACGCTCAACCCCGCGGGCGACGAGGTGACCGCGTTCGCGCCCGTTACGTCCAGCCCGCCGCTTGGGTTCGTGCAGCTGACGGTGCGCAACAGTGCGGGGCAGGAGGGAGTGCTCGGCGGCCAGTTGCGC
>JAZFYD010000048.1:0-19979 GCA_036443405.1 Planctomycetota bacterium | reverse complement strand
ACCAAACGGCCGAAGTGGCTCAGCACGGACTGGCTCGACGGCGAGCTCGATCGTCGCGGTGATGACGGCGAGACCTTCGCGGAACGGCTGCAAGACGCGTTTCCGAGCCGGATCGAGCCGTCCTTCCGCGAGTGGATCGAGTCCCAGCTGAGCCGCCGGCTGCCCGAAGAACTGCAGGACGTGTCGCTGCGCTACGCCGGCTCGCCGCGCACGCTGCGGTGGATGATGAAGAAGGCGTATCTCGCCGACAACAGCAAGCCGTTTCGGCCGGTGGCGCTGCCGGGTGCTGTTGACTACATCCTTCGCAAGGCCAAGAAGAAGCTCGGCGCGCTGATCGGCCACTTCAAACGCTCGAGCCGCACGGCGTGGATCGCGATGCGCGCCGGGTTGCTGCGCAAGCTGGCCGGGTGCACGCTGCGCGAGATCGGCATGCGCGCCGGCCGTCCTACGTCGACGACGTTTCTGGACGTCAAGAATCATGTCGCGTTGTGCAAGTCGTCACGCGACTACGCGACGCTCGCATCGACGCTCGGCAACCGCGTCCTGAACGCGATGCGCTGATCGCGCCACCAAACGCCCGCCAAGCACAGCATCGCCGGACACGTCAAAACTGTTCCGCGGTCTGTCTGCATGCAACGCGCGCCGCAGGATTTCGCTACGATGCAACGCGAAAGTGCGGATAGGGGGTCCGAACAAGCAGAACAGTTGCGCGTGCGAGCGGTCGTGCGAGAGTTCGGAAAAAGTCACCTGACTCCGTACGCTTGGCGCTTACTGCACGAAGCGCCTGACATGCTGTTGGGCCCGTTTGTTCTGTTTGGCGTCATGATGTCCCTTCTCCGGGAATGGAGAGGGAGTGTGATTGCTCCCTGCGCAGCGCACTTGGCGGTGAACGTTGCGGTCTACGTGCTTTAGAGGTCGGAAGGCGTGCGATCGGAGTTGCATCGGTTGGAACACAGTGGCGAAGGTCCCCCCGGTTCGTCGATCTGGTGGCCCCGCACCAAGACCGGGGTGAAGTTCTTGCTCGGTTGGCTGATTCAGGTTTGGCTGGCCGGGTTTTTTCTTCAGAGTACGCTCACCGCGTTCGTGTTGGCAGGTTCCTTATATCTTGGAACCGTTGCAGTACGGCTTGTCCTCTTTCGCCGCCCAAACCGACCTTGACGTTGAATCTCCCTTGTGACCCCAAAGGATACGCATCTGATACGCATCTCTGGGACACATGGGACGTATGGGACACATGGGACAACTCGACGCCGTATGTCCTTGGTAATCAAGGGCCAGTCACAAGGTTGAGGGCCTGGCGCGTCTCAGCTCGCGCTTGCTTCCCCGCGACCGGTGGCATCACTTACGCAAACCCGTCGAACCCCGCCAACAGCGCCCCGTCCTCCCGTTCGTCGCTCAGCTGCTTGATCACCGCAGCAAACGGATCGAACTCCGCGCCGCTCTTCGCCCGGATCGTCGACCGCCAGTGGTTGGGGCTCCTTCGCGGCTCCCACACGCCCTTGTCGGCGCGCACGTAGATCTCGCCGAGGATGCAGCCGAACTCCGTTGCGACCAACCGGAACAGGTTGCGCGGATCCGCCGGGCTCTGATCGCGCGTCAGGTTGTGGCGGATCGCGGGGCCCAGCGTCTTGTCGAGATACTCGAGGCCCTCACGGTCCGGCGCGAGATCCACCTTGCGCACCCCGTAGACGCGATCCACGCCATCCAACGCGAGCTTGGACAACGTCTTCGGCATACGCTCGCGTTCTTCATCGGTCATCAGGGCTTCGAAGTTTTCGAGCGACGTATGCCCCTCCGGCACGATCGTCGTGAACCACTTGTCGAACAGCGCGGCGGCTGTGACCTTGGGCGGTTTGCGTTCGAACACACCCATGGTTTCGCTACTCCGCCGCTGCGACCATCGCGCGGAACAGCTTCAGCCCGTCGGCCTCGTTCGCCAGTCCCGCGCGCGTCCAATACGGGTGGTGCCACGGTTCGAGGTGGCGTTCGGGGTGCGGCATCAATCCGAGCACGCGTCCGGTGGCGTCGCAGATGCCGGCGATGTCGCGCAGCGATCCGTTCGGATTGCGGCTCCGCCCCTCGTTGCGATAGCGGAACACGACCTGTTTGTTCTTCTCGAGCGCGTCGAGCGTTTCGTCCGACGCGATGAACTTGCCCTCGGCATGCGCGATCGGGAAGAAGAAGTCGTCGCCCGCGGTCACGAACTTAGACACGCTCTCCGGCGTTTCCATGTCGACCCAGCGATCCTCGTAGCGATCGGAGTCGTTGTGACTCAGCGTGACCGTCTGGCCATCGCTGGTGGGTCCGGGCAACAAGCCCATCTTCACGAGCACCTGGAATCCGTTGCAGATGCCGAGCACCGAGCCGCCATCGGTGACGAAGCGCTCCAGCTCCGGCAGGACCTTTTCCTTGAGCTCGGTCGCGAGCACGCGGCCTGCCGCGATGTCGTCGCCGTAGGAAAAACCGCCGGGCACGGCAAGCACGCGGTAGCGCGCCAACAGCTGCGGCTCCGCGAGCAACTCGTTGACGTGGCGCGACTCCGGAGTTCCGCCGGCGGTCGCGAAAGCGTGCGCGGTTTCGCGGTCGCAGTTCGTGCCGGCGGCGCGCAGGACTAAAACGGGAACGCTCATCGAAGCGTGTCCTCCCAATGGAAAAACGCGCTGCGGGCGCTTTCAAGACTCAGTTGTAGGGCGTCGCCGAAGTCGATCGTACCGTCCTCGGTCACCTCGCCGATCACCGCGTGCGGCACGTCGAGTTGCGGCACGTCTTCCACCTCCAGGAGGAAACGCGTCGCGCTCTCGGAGAACAATCGGTGGTCGAGACGGCCCATTTCCTCACCGACCGGAATTGCACTCGGATCGATGCGCACGCCGAAGTTTCCGGCGATCGCCATCTCCGCTGCCGCCGCCGCGAGGCCGCCGTCCGAGAGGTCGTGGCAACTTAGTACCGCGCCGCTTCGGATTGCGCTCGCTACCGCGCGCATGACCGCGGGCGCGCTCTCGCGCACGGCCGGTGTCTTGCCCTTGCCGCCGCCGTAAAGCGCGCCGCCCATCTCGCAAAACGTCTCGCCGACGAGTACGAGTTTGGAACCCGCGCGCTTGAGATCCGATGTCACCGCCGTGGTCACATCATCGATCTGCCCGAGCGCGGAAATGAGCAGCGTGTGCGGAATGCGGATGCGGCCGTGCTCGCCATGGAACTCGTTGTTGAGCGAGTCCTTGCCCGAGATGAACGGCGCACTGAACAGGAGCGCCGCGTCGTGGCAACCGCGCGCCGCGCGCACCATCGCGCCCAGCACCTCGGGGTTGTTGCAGTCGCCCCAACTGAAGTTGTCGAGGATCGCGATGTTTTCCGGATCGGCGCCGACCGCGACCGCGTTGCGAATCGCCTCGTCCACCGCGCACATCGCCATGTTGTAGGGATCGAGGTCCCCGTATCGCGGCGTGATTCCGTTCGCGATGACGGCACCGCGGTGCGAGCCGAGCACCGGCGCGACGATGGAAGCATCCCCGGGGCCGCGGCCTTCCGGCCCGACCAGCGGTTTGATGGCGGAACCGGCCTGCACCTCGTGGTCGTACTGGCGAACGATCCACTCCTTGGAGCAAACGTCGCCGTGTCTGAGCACACGTTCGAGTTCGGCGGCGAGATCGTCACTCGCCGGCGCCTCGGGTTCCACCGCGGGCTGCGTCCATTCCGCGCGGCGCGGAGTTTTCGGCAACCCGTTGTGCAGGAACTCCATCGAGAGATCCACGATCGTCTGGTCGCCGTGGCGCACCACGAGTTGGCCGGTGTCGGTGAACGTGCCGATGACCGTGGCCTCAACATCCTCGGCCGCAAACAGGGCGAGAATCTCGCTCTCGTGTTTCGGCGGCACCGAAAGCACCATGCGCTCCTGCGCCTCGGAGATCCAAATCTCCACGGGGTTCAGGCCCGCATACTTGAGCGGCGCCTGATCGAGTTGCACATCCGCGCCGCAGTGTTCGGCCATCTCGCCGACCGCGCTCGAGAACCCGCCGGCGCCGCAGTCGGTCACCGCGGTGAACAGGTCGCGCTCGCTGGCGCGCAGGAGCGAATCGAGCACGCGCTTCTCTTCGATCGGGTTGCCGATCTGCACGGCGCCGCCGCTCACCTCGTCGGATTCGTCGTGCAGCGTCTCGCTCGAGAACGTAGCTCCGTGAACGCCGTCGCGGCCGGTGCGGCCGCCGACCGCGAGAATGCGATCGCCGGGTTGCGCGGCCTTTTCACTGCGGCCGCGCGGCAGGATGCCGACGGTCCCGCAATACACGATCGGGTTGCCCGTGTAGCGCTCGTCGAAACACACCGCGCCGTTCACCGTCGGGATGCCCATCCGGTTGCCGTAATCCCGCACACCGGCGACGACTCCCTTCATGACCCGTAGCGGGTGCAGCGCGCCCTTGGGCACTTTCTTCGTATCGAGATCCCCGAAACAGAAGACGTCGGTGTTGGCGACGGGCCGCGCGGCCAGTCCCGTTCCGAGGATGTCGCGGATGACACCGCCGATGCCCGTGCCCGCTCCGCCATACGGCTCGATCGCGCTCGGGTGGTTGTGCGTTTCGACCTTGAAGCAGATGTCGTGCTCGTCGTCGAAGCGCACGATCCCGGCGTTGTCCTTGAAGACCGAAACGCACCAGTCCTTGTCGAGCTTGGTGGTCGCGCCGAACACGGTCTCCTTCAACAGGTTGCCGATCGCTTCGGTGCGGCCCTCCTCGACGTACTCGATGGGGCTCGTGAGTGTCTTGTGTTTGCAGTGCTCCGACCACGTCTGCGCGATCGTCTCCAATTCGCCCAGGCGCGGTGTGCGTTCAAGCGTCGCGAAGTGTTCGCGCACGTTGCGCATCTCGCCGGCGTTGAGCGCGAGCACGTAGCGCTTGGAGATCGCGCGCAACTCGTCGTCGGACAGACCAATGAGCGGCACCTCGGGAATCATGTCCGATCCGTGGCCGTGGGGGAGGTCGCGCGGCGACGGTACCGGGCCCGCGCCCATCTCTTCGATGACCTCGTTGGCGAGGCAGCGGCCGACGGCATCCAAGAGCGCCGCGTCGTCGGCGTCCGCGTCGATCCAATACGTGCGGCCCGTGACCGCGCGCTCCGCGGTGACACCGCGCGATCGCAGCGCGCGCAGAATCGATGCCTCGGACGGATCCATCACACCGGGTCGTTTGCAGACAGAAACCGCGCGGCCCGTCCCGGGCACGGGCTCGCCCGCGCGGCCGGTCTCGGATACCGGATCGACGAGCAGCTCGAGCAACGGCGCGGGGTCGTTCGTGCCTTGCAGGAAAAAGACCCGGTGCACGCGGACATCGCGGGCCTTTAGGCCGACCGCGCGCAGTTCGTGCAGCGCGGCGCGGCCCGCGGGATCCGTGTGGTCCGGGTTGACCGCAACCTCGATGCGCGACCAGGGCAGGGATTGCGGGAGATCTTCCGACATAACGAGCGCCTATTCCGCTATAAGTCTTTATTAAATCAGGACTTGTGGCGGATAGTAGCACGGCCGACACGGCCCGGCAAGCTACGTGCGAGCACGGGCATCTCATGGGGACCTTGTCAGTCTCCCCAGCCGACGCTAGTCTGCCCCTTCAACATGGCGGAGCGAAAGACGAGTAGGGAGGCCCCGCGAATCGGCCTCCCCTTCGAGCGGCCGATCGTCGAGCTGGAACTCAAGATCGGGGAGCTGAAGAGCCTGAGCGAGTCGACGGGGATGAACCTGAACGGCGAGCTCAAACCGCTGCAGCAAAAGCTCGATCGCATGACGCAGGAGATCTACGACGATCTCGAGCCGTACGACGTCGTCCAGGTCGCGCGCCACCCGCTGCGGCCGCAGACATCCGACTACATCAACGGGATGCTCGACGAGTATCTCGAGTTGCACGGTGATCGCGCGTTCGGCGACGACCACGCGATCAGCGCCGGCTTCGCCCGCATCGAAGAACACCGCTTCCTGCTCATCGGCCATCGCAAGGGCAAGGAGACGAAAGAGAACATCGCGTGCAACTGGGGCTGCGCGCACCCCGAGGGTTATCGGAAGGCGCTGCGCAAGATGAAGCTGGCCGAGAAGTTCGGCCTGCCGATCGTGACGTTGATCAACACGCCCGGCGCGTACCCCGGCGTCGGCGCGGAGGAACGCGGGCAGGCCTGGGCGATCGCCGAGAACATTCTGGCGATGTCGCGGTTGCGCACGCCGATTCTCTGCATTGTGATCGGCGAAGGCGGCAGCGGCGGGGCGCTTGGCATCGGCGTCGGCGACAAGGTGTTGATGCTCGAGTACGCGTACTACTCCGTGATCTCCCCGGAGGGTTGCGCCGCGATCTTATGGAAAGACGGCGAGCGTGCGTCCGACGCGGCGTCCGCGCTGCGTTTGACCAGCCGGGACCTCGTACGTCTCGGTGTGGTGGACGAGGTCGTGCCGGAACCGCTCGGCGGCGCACACCGCGATCCCGACCAGATGGTGGCGAGGCTGCGCGGTCGCGTGGCGGAACTGCTTGCGGAGTTGAAAGAGATCGACCCGAAGACGCTCGTCGACGCGCGCTATGAGCGCATCCGGAAGTTCGGCCAAGTCCCCGAAGGCTCTGTCTAAAGACCCCGCCTGTTTTTTTGGCCCTCCAGCGGGCTCCAATGCGTAAATGGAGATGAACCCGGAGATCCATGATGCGCCACGCTGTCTTGTTCCTGCCGCTTTTGCTTTGGTCTGCGTCGCTTTCCGCCCAGGACACCCCGAACCGGATCGACATCTTGGTGAAAGAGCTGGGCGCCGAGGCCTACGAGGTGCGCGAGCAGGCGACCAAGGACCTGATCGGCCTGGCCGATGCCGCCGTTCCCGCGCTGCAACAGGTGCTCGAGTCGAAGGACCTGGAGGTCCGTTTGCGGGCGAGCCGGGCGCTGCGTGAAATCCGGAAGAACAAGGGCGGTCGCGCCTCCGGGACGCTGCAGCCCAAGAGCGACAAGGCCGGCAAACCGGGTGCGAAGGGCGCGCCGGCCGAAACCGTGCGGCCGTACACCCGCTCGCGCGCGCTCTCGGTCGAGATTCAGCTCCGAGACGGGAGGGTGCGCGTGAAAACGCGCGTCGTCACCGACGGGAAGGAGGAGGCGCGCGAGTACGAGGGCTCCTCGATCGAGGATCTGAAAAAACGCCACCCCGAGTTGCGGCGCCTGCTCTCGAATGTGCGGGTCACCACGGGCTCGTTCGCGAAGGACGGCTTCGACCTCGACGAGATCTGGAAGAGCGGTTTCTCGACGATGGACCGCCAGAGGATCGAGCGGATGCAAAAGGACGCACGGGCGCGCCTCGAGCGTTTCCAGGCGTTGGAGCGCGAGCTGACGCGCCGTTTCCGCAAGCCGCTCGAGTCCCGCCCGCTCAAGTGGACGGGAACCGGTGGCGTGCAACTCGGCGCGTTTGTCGCAGAGCCCGACGCTGTGCTCGCGGCTCAACTCGAACTGAATGGCCGGGGGGTCGTGATCCAACGCGTGCGGCCCGGTACGCTGGCGGAAGAGCTCGGGCTCAAGCGGTACGACATCCTGATGGAACTCAACGGTGTACCGGTGAAGACCAAGGAGGCGCGGACCTCGCTGAGCAAGGGGCTCGCGATGTCCAAGACCGGCGGCATCACGCGCGCACGCGTGATACGGCGCGCGAGCCTCTTGGAACTCACCACACGTGCTCCGACCAAGAACGCGACCGAGACTCCGACCGGCAAGTAGCCGCGGGCCCGGCGGAGTTTTCAGACAGGGCCTAGTCGGACCAGGGTTTGTTGCGAGGCGTATCCGAATAACGCACGTCGCGCAGGTCCCGCGGAGTCGCGTTCCGGATCCGAAAGCGACGCACGTACAACCCAGTGCGGTTCTCGAGTTCGATGACCCGGAGCATCGGCGGGCGTGTCAGCCAGGAGAGCGTGTCACCGAACCTGGCCGGCGCGCCGGTCCAATTGCATCGCACGGGCTGACCCGTCGCGGTCATGAGCAGGGTCCCCGCCCCAGCGGGCGTTTCGGCTTGCCCGTGATCGAGCGTGGCCAACCGGCCCCCGGTGAGCAAACGCACGCGCTGATTCTCCTCGTCGAACGCGATCCTCTCGATCGGCGCGCCGAACTGCACGCGCGTGCTTTCGACGCTGCCAACGGTCCAGCGCTGAACCAGACCGTAGCGGTCGCCGGTGACGAGCGTGCTGCCTTCCGGCGAGAACGCGAGTGCAGTCACGACCGTGGCGTGCCCGTCCAAACGCTGAGTGATCTGGCGCGTTTGCAGGTCCCACAGGAACACGCGTCCGTGCAGGTCGGACGTTGCGGCGAGCTGCGTGCCGGAGATTGCGATCGCACCGATGGGGGACTGGTGTCCTTGGAGGCGGGCGATCTGCCGCGACCGGTTCGTGTCCCAGAGATAGAGCGATCCGTCGATCGTCGCGGAGAGCAGGCGATCGGTTTCTTCCGAGTGCGCGAGCGCGCAGACCGGGTAGGGGTGGTCGCCCAGGACCCTGCTGGTTCCGCGGGCGACATCCCACACGCGCAGCGCGACGTCCGCGGAGAAGAGCCGGGTGCCTGCGGGCGAACTGGCGAGCGCGTTCGGCGGACGGAGATGTCCGCGGAGCGTCCGCTTCAGTGTGTTGTCGGCGGTATCCCAGACCTCGATCGTCCTGTTGCCGCGCGCGACAAACAGACGATCGCCGTCGGCGTTCAGCTCGACCGCGCGGGAGGACGGTTGGATACGCAGATCATTCCGGTCGTCCGGCCACCATGTGCGCACGGAGCTATTGCTGCCGCTGGAGTCGCTCGCGGTGGAGTAGATGCGCGTGCCCGCATCACCGAGCCGCAGCTGCGTGATCGCGCCGCCGTGGCCACTCATGGACTGGCGGAACTCGCCCGTTGCAAGCTCGTGGTCGCGTATCGTTCCGTCGTCCAGACCGACGAGCAGGCGGTCGGTCTCCGCGCACGCTGCGAGCGCGGTCGCCGATCCGACGCCGTCCCCGACCAACACCTTCTGATGTGTCAGCTCGTCGGCATCCCATAGGAGCAGGTGCAAGTCGTTGGAGCCGGAATAGATGTGGTCGCCGACATCTGAGCGCACCAGCAGCGTGATCGCGGTGTCGTGCTCTTTTTGGCGGTCGAACCGGTCCTCGTCACCGATTCCGCAGACGTACAGCATGCCGCTCTCGCAGCCCACGTAGAGGGTCTCGCCGTCGGAGCCGAGTTCGAGTGCGGTCACACCGCGTCCGGCTTCGTCCTCGTGGAATTCGAAGAAACGTCTCCGTCCTTCTTCCGCGAGATCGAAGGCGGTCACCGTCGGCGGGGCCGTTCCCACCACGAGACGGCTACCGTCTTCCGCGGGAAGAATGTGGCGAACCGAGCGGCCGGTTTCATAGGTGGCGAGCCGTTCCCCCGTCTTCATGTTCCACGCAAGCACCATCCCGTCGACGGATCCCGTGTAGAGCGTGTCATCGGGGCCTGTTTGCACGCAGGTCACCGCGGTTTCGTGGCCCTGCAGCGCGGGCCGCGCTTCACCGGTTCGCAAATCGAGCACACGCACGCGGGTGTCGTCGTCCGTCACCCAGAACATCAGTCCGAGTTCGTCGGCGATCGCGAACTCGTTCACACGCCTTCCCGTGTGCACGACCGACGTCCACCACGCGCTTCTTCGTTCGGCATGGGCCAGCGCCGTCCAGGCCGCGATGCTGTTGCCGACCGTCAACGAGTACGCGCCCGCGACGCGCGCGGCGCCCACACGGCCTTCCTCGAGCAGCGACGTCGACAAGCTCGTGTACGCTTCGGCCAACCGTTCGCGCGCGCCCGATTGGAGCTTCTTCGACTCCGCGAGGTCGGCCTCCAGGCGCCGGATCTCGGTGGTCGCCAGCTCTCCGGATGTGACCGGCACCTCGGCGGTCGCGCCAGAAGTGCCGACATCGTCCTTCTGGTTGATCGCGACGAAGACCGTCGCGACGCTCAGTGTGATCAGCAGCAACAAGCCGATGGTGTGGAGCAGCTTGCGCCGCGCGGCCTCTTCGCGCTCGTGGATCCCGCGTTCCCGAAGGGACTTGATCATGGCCTGCAGTTCGAGTCCGCCGTGATGTTCCGGCCGATCCGCCAACAGCCGTCCGCATGTGGCCGACGCCCGTTCGACGTGCCGCAGGAGCGCGCTCCCCTGTAGGCCCTCCGCCGCCTCGACCGCTGCGAGCGCTTTCTTGTAGAGCTCTCCGATCTCGCGATCCTTGGCGCCCTCGGTCCGCCAGCGCCGCAGCGACATCGCAAGCACATCCACGCTCTTGAAACGCTCTTCCTTGTGCAGCATGAGCGCCCGCGCGCAGATCGCGCTCAGGTCCTCGGGCACAGCCGGATCCCGCTCGTACGCGGGCTGCGGCTCGTTGTTGAGCGCCTGGTTCACATACTCCATGAAGTTTTGGAACTCGAACGGCAGCTTGCCGGTCAGGAGCTCGAACAGGATCGCGCCGAGGCTGTACACGTCGCTCTGTTCGTCGGTGGCCTCGGGCGCTCCCGTGAGGCTCTCCGGAGCCATGTACCCGGGCGTGCCGAACGCGCCCGCGACCGTCTTCAGGTCTGCTGCGTCGCGGTGTGCCTGGATGCGCGACTGCCAGATGCCGCTCGTCTTGTCCGCCTGCCCCTTGACCTTACTGAGGCCCCAGTCGAGCACGATCGCTTCGCCGAACTCGCCGAGCGCGATGTTGCGCGGTTTCAGGTCGCGGTGCAGCACGCCGCGGCTGTGCGCGTAGCGGATCGTGTCGCAGACCCGCAGAAACGGCTCGAGCAACTCGAGGCGGTCGTCGAGGCTCTTGCACTCCGCGAACGCATCCGCGAGGGTGCGCTTCCCGCGGATGTACCGCATCGTGTAGTACGGAATGCCGCCCTTGGTCCGGCCCAGCTCGTACACGGGCGCGACGCCGGGGTGCTCCATTCCGCCGGTGACCCAAGCCTCCTGTAGAAAGCGCGTGGTCAGATCCTCGAACGCCTGGGCACCCGGTGAATCCCCGGCGGGCGGCGACAGGGCCATGGGCGTCGTGGCCGAGTCGGATTCGCCGTCCTGTGGCGTCGGCCGAACGACCTTGAACGCCACCCGGCGGTTCATCTCCAGGTCGTGGGCGAGGTAGACGATTCCCATCCCGCCTTCGCCGATGGGCTGGAAATCGACGTACCGGTTCGGGGCTGCGGGTCGCAGCGGGGCCTGCCCGCGCTTTTCATCGGGGTTGTTGGACACGAAACGGTCAAACTAGCTGCTACCCGGCAAACCGCAACCCTCGTTTGAACGCATGGGGCAGCGCATTGCGCGCCGGCCCGGCAGGGTCATCAGCCGGCGTGGACGAATCCGAATGCGCCGAACAGATAACCGGCGCCGATCGTCGGCAAGACCACCAGATCGCCCTTTTTCACGGGGTCGTCGATCTCGTGGATGTTCAGGATGCGGCCGGTGTCTTTCTCGACCTCGGCGCGGTAGTTCCCCTTGCGCATCGTGAAGTCGAGCGCAATCAGGTTGCTCGCGGCGGAGATGTTGCCGGTTTTGTGAACCGTCTTGACGACCCGATCGGGATTCGCGCGGAGTTTCTTGGCAATTCCATCGACGATGCGGCCGTTGGCTTGGTGCGGAACGATGCGCGCCTGCGCGATCGTATCGTCCAACTCCTCGCACTGCTCCTTGGCGCCGTATCCCAGGACCTGGCGCACCGAGCCCGCCATGGCGTTCACCGCGTTGCGCAGCACGCTGGGGCCGGACCTCATCCGGAGATATTCCTTCTCCATCGCCGGCGGCGTGCCGTTTTTGCCGGGCTCGCGAACCGTCGACGTGAACGGGAGGTTCGCGTTGTTCATCACGATGTTCTCGTAATTGAACTCGTGGCCGAGGTGCGGCCTCAGGATCCCGCCGTCGCAATTGCTTACGCGGCCGAGCACGACCGCGCCGGCGCCGTCGCCGAACAGGATCGTCGTGAGCAGATCGGAGAAGTCCAGCGTCGGGCTGATCGTCTCCGAAGCGACCACGAGGACGCGGTTCATGAAGCCGGCGGCGAGCATTCCGGAGGCCACCGACAAGCCCTGGACCGAACCCGCGCACGCCGCGGTCAGCGTGAACGACGGGGTGGCGTCCGCGCCGATCGCCCTCGCCACCAGCACATGGTCGCCGGGCACGATGTTGCTGGGTGTGAACGAGGCGTGCACGATCAGGTCCAGTTCGTTCGCTTTCACGCCGGAGGCGTCAAGCGCGCGCTGCGCCGCGATCGCACCCATGTCGGCGGCGGTCTCACCCTCCGCGACGTAGTGCCGCTCCTGGATGTGGGTGACGCGGTCGACCCAGGTCACGAAGTCGCCGGAACGCTCCGCGTCGTATCCCTGGCAGATGTCGCGGAGGGTGTGGTTGTTGACGATCCGCTTGGGGAGGTAGGAACCCGTGCCGAGGATCGCCACCGAGTGATTTACTACAGCTCGCATGACGGTTGATGGTTAATCGAACCACTATATCCATCGGCTGATGCATGGGCAATTGTCCGCGAATGCGCCTAAACTCTGGTCCGTGGGGAGGATTCTGATCTTGGGGCGCGCCGGCTCGGGCAAGACACGGGCCTGTCTGGACCGCCTCGCCGACGCCGCCGACAAAAAGCGGAGCGCGCTGCTCCTGGTGCCGACGTATGGCCAGGCGGAACACCTTCGATTCGGGCTTTTGGAGCGGCTTGGCGGGCTTTTCCAGAACTACGTGGAGACGTTTTCGAGCCTGAGCGAGCATCTCACCGGGCTCACCCTGAGGGAGTTGGCCACCCCGGCCCAGTGCGATCGGGTGGCCGAGGCCACGCTTTTCCCCGACTTTCCCGAGGCCGCACCCCGGCCGGGGTTCCGGGCCGAGTTCCTCGCCCTGGTCAAGGAGATCAAGGAGCAGGGCACGCATCCCGAGACCGTGCTGGCGGAGGTGCGGCTCCACTTTGCCGATGGGGGCCGTGAGCTCGGGCTGTTCGCCGCGTATGAGCGCTACCTCGCCGGGTTGACCCGTCCCGACCACGCGGATTTTCTCCGTTCCGCGCGCGACCGGTTGCGCGACAAGACCGGCTGCGACTGGCGCCGCGACCTCCTCCTCGTGGACGGGTTTCACGATTTCACCGGGCTCGAGCGTCAGATCATCGAGGAGTTGGAGGACCGCTGCGCCGAGACGGTGGTGACGCTGCCTGGGGACCCCGAAGACGCTGGCCACGTCGTGTTCACGGCCGCCGACCGGACGCGGCGCTCGTTTCACGGGTACCGGGTCGAAACGCTGCGCCAAAACCACCGGGCGGGCGGCGCGCTCGCGCATCTCGAGAAGCGGTTGTTTCTAGAGGATGCGGGGAAGGTCGACGCGCCCGAGATCGCGGTGCTTTCCGTCCCGACGGAGGAGGACGAAGCCGATCGTCTCGCGCGTCGCATCGCTTCTTCCCCGCGCTCGTTTCGCGAGTTCCTGATCGTGCGCCGCAGCTTCGATGGTTTGCACGCGACGTATCGCGCCGCGTTTTCACGGCACGGGATTCCCTTGCGGTTTTTTGCGCCGGAGCCGCTCGGCAAGATCCCGGTCGCGCGCGCGGTCACCCTTTTCCTGCGTCACATCGTCCACACCCTCGATCTGCGCGACCTGCTGGCGCTTCTGCGCTCGCCGTTTCTGCTCGACCACCCGCCGCCCGAGGAGATGGACGAGCTCGCCCAGCATCTGCGCGAGAAAGCCGAGCCGCCCGATCTCGATGACTTTCCGCGCGTTCGGGAGGCGTTGGCACCGCCGCCGCCCGACGCGAACCTCGGTTTTGCGCTGCGGAAGCGCTTCGGGATGCGCGATGCGCTTCAGGCCAATCCGTCGGGCGACGAGGACCTCGCGCGCGCCTCGCGTTTCTTGAAGCTGCTCGAAGCCGAGGCCGCGGCCGTGGAAGGGCTCGATCTCGAGACGGCGGCGCAACGCGTTCTCGAGCGGATTCCGCTGTTTCGTGGCGCGCCGCCGGACCGCCGGCACGATTGCGTGTACGCGGTCGAGGCGTTGCACGCCCGGCAGTGGGAGAAACCGGTCGTGTTCGTGGCAGGCCTCAACGCGGACAGCTTCCCCCGGCAGTCGCGGCAGGATCTTTTTCTGCGTGACGACGTTCGCACCGCCCTCGCCGAGGAGCGCGATTTCCACTTGCCGCTGCGCGGCCGGAAGGAGGAAGAGGAACGCTACCTCTTCTATGTCGCGCTCACACGTGCGCGCGAAGAGCTCTGCCTCTCTTGGGTTTCGCATGACGAGCAAGGCACTCCGCGTGCGCCGTCGCCCTATCTCGATCATGCGCTGAGACACGTCGAGCCGAAGCGACGCGTGATTCCGATTTCCGAGTTGTTTGCGGCGGCGGAAGACGCGGTGAGCGCGCGTGATCTCCTTCCGTTGGTCGCCGACGGTTTGGGCCGGGCCGACATCGCCGAGGGCGCACTGGCGGCGGCGCTCTACGATCGCGATGCGATCGACCGCGACATGCTCTCGTGGCCGCGCCGGCTCGAGTTGGCCCGCCGCCGTGCGATCACGGACCTGCCGAAGGAGTTGAAACACCTCAGCCCGTCGTCGATCGGCGACTACCACCGGTGTCCGTATCTCTTTTTTGCGCGGAGGGTCCTGGGCGTGCAACCCAAGCGCGAGCCGTCCCTCGACCCGTTGGTGCGCGGAAGTCTCGTTCACGACGTCCTCGAGCATGTCGCCAAGCACGCGGACGAGGACCCCGGCGAGATCTTCGACAAGAAGTTCGCCGAGGTGACGGAGCACCTGCGCCTCGAACTCGGCGATGAGGCGTGGAGGCGTTCGATGCGGGCCTCCGTCCTCGTCGCGGCGGAGGAGATTCGTGCGGCGCCGGTGAAAGAGGTCGAGCGCATGTTCGAGATCCCGGTGGGGGATGTCACGCTGAGGGGCCGCATCGATCGCGTAGACAGTTATCCCGCCGGCGACGTTGTGCGCGACTACAAGACCGGGCGCATCCACTTCGACGATGTCGTCGACGGCAACGTCCAGCTCGACGCGTATCTGCTGGCCGTCGACCGGCCGGCCGGCGCGACGTTCGAGCGCCTGCGCGAGGGGGACTCCGTCGGGTTCGTAACCGACGGCGTTTCGGAAATCCCGCCGAAAAAGAACCGCATCTTCAAGGTGAGCGAGGACGAGCTCGCGCGGCGCATGGCGAATGTGCGCGACGTGATCGACACCGTTGCGAAAGCCACGTCGGAGGGGCGGTTCGCCGTGAACCCGGCCGACCCGGACTTCTGCCCGAAGTGTGACGCGTACGACTTGTGCCGCACCGTTCCGGCGTACTGGCTGGAACGCCGTGCTCGCGCGGAACGGGACGCGCGCCGGGATGAGCGCGACGACGCGCCCGGCGCAACCGGGGACGGCGCATGAAACTGACCGACGAACAGAGTGCCGCGGCATTCGCGACGGAACCTTCGGTCGCGGTGGTGGCCGGCGCCGGAACCGGCAAGACCCGCGTTCTCACGTCGCGCTACATGCATCTCGTGTTTGATCGCAACGTGCCCGTGTCCCGCATCCTGTCGCTGACGTTCACCGAAAAAGCGGCGCGCGAGATGAAGGAGCGCATCCGCGACGCGCTGAACGATCGCGACCGGCGCGACCTGGCGCACGACATGGAATTTGCGCCGGTGTCGACCATCCACGCGTTCTTGGCAAGCATCCTGAGAGAGCGTGCGCTCGATGCCGGCCTCGATCCGCGTTTCGCGATCGCCGACGAAATCACGGCGCAGATCTACCTCGAAGAGAGTGTGCGCCGCACCCTCGACACGATCGATCCCGCGCACCGAAGCGCGTTGGTCGAGCTGCCCGGCGGCGAGGACGCGTTGACGTCGCTGTATCTCGCAGCGTGCGCGACGCCCCACGCGATGTCGGAGCTCTCGCTTGCACCGTACGACGAAGAGGAACTTCGGACTCGCCTGCGCCGTTTCTTTGACGCCTGTTCCAGCCACACCGCGACGGCCAAGACCGGCGAGAAGCTCGCCGCGCTCGCGCGTCTGGCTCCGCGGGTCATCGAGTTGGACCGCGATGCCGCCGTCGATTTCAAGGCGGCCACGAGCGGCGGCGTGGCCGCGGCGCAGCGCGACCTGTTCCGCGAGGGCAGGGAGCTGGCGAAGGAATACGCCAAGCTCGACCTGCTCGCGGTCGCGCGTGCGCTCGGCGACGCCGTCGTCGAGGCGCTGACCCTTCTCGACCACCTCTATACCGAGCGCAAGCGCGCGGAGGGGCTTCTGGACTTTGCCGATTTGGAACGCGAGGGTCTGAAGTTGCTGCGTTCGCCGGCGGGCGCGCTGGTCGCCGCGGAGTTCGACCACGTGCTCGTCGATGAGTATCAGGACACCAGTCGCATCCAGCAGGCGATTCTCGATCTGCTCGCGGAAGGGCGTGACCGGTTCGGAGTGGGGGATCAGAAGCAGTCGATCTATCGGTTCCGCTACGCGGACGTCGGCGTGTTTCAGGATCTACAGGAAACGTCGGCGCGTTACCCGCTCGGCGGTTCGTTCCGGTCGCGGCCGGAGCTCGTGTCGTTCAACAACGAGTTTTTCCGGGGGCCGTTTGAGGCAACAGACGTCGAACCGCAGGACCTTCACGCCGCGGCCGATTGGCGCGACGTCGAGGGAGGGCCGTCGCGGGTCGAGGTGATCGCGATCGAAGCGCCGCGCAGCGCCGAAGGCCGGCGGCTGGAGGCGGTGGCTCTCGCACGGCGCCTTCGCGACATCGTGAACGGCGGCGAGCTGCCGATCTCGCGCGAGGACGAAGAACCGGAGCCGCTGCGTTACGGCGACTGCGCGCTGCTGTTGCGCGCGATGTCGAACCTGCATGTGTACGAACGCGCGTTCACGGACGCGGGGATTCCGTATGTCGTGATTCAGGGCCGCGGGTACTACGCCGCGCGCGAAGTCGTGGACCTGGCGCACCTGTTGATGCTCCTCGCGGATCCGTTCGACAACTACCGCGCCGTGTCCGCGCTCACGTCGTTGTTCTGCGGCGTACCCGACGCCGACATCGTGCATCTGAAAGCGGCGTCGTCCAAGGCGCCGCTGCCGTTGCGCGCCGCGACGCTGGAGCGGCCCGAGGCCATTCCCGAACCGCGCTGGGACCGTCTGCGCAAGTTCGCGGCGCGGTTTCGGGAGTGGCAAGATCTCGCCGGCCGGACGGAGACCGGCGATTTGGTCGAGCGCATTTTTGCGGACACGCGCTTCCCCGAGCTGATGCTGCTGGAGTCCGACGGCCGCCGCCGCTTCGCCAATCTGATGAAGGTCTTGCGCCGCGCGCGGCAAACCCACGAGGGTCCCGTCACGTATGCCCGTTCCCTGCTCGAGTTTCGCGATCGCGAGCTGCGCGAGAGCGAGGCGCCGATCGCGGGCGAGAACGACGACGCCGTGCAGATCATGACCATCCACGCGTCGAAGGGGCTGGAGTTTCCGCTCGTGGCTGTCGCCGATCTGAATGCCGGCGTGCGCGGCGGATCCGGACCGATCTTGCGCGGCGATGGACAGTTCGGCCTGCGCCTTCGCGCGGAAGGGAGGGTTCCGACCGAGCCGCCCGGATTTGCCGCGCTGAAGGAGTGGGACCACGCGCAGGACGAGGCCGAGTCGCTGCGGCTCTATTACGTCGCGTTCACTCGCGCCCAGGAGCACATGATCCTCTCCGGAACGTTGAAACCGAGAAAGAGCGACGGCACGCGTGCTGCGACGGAACGGTTTCTCGGCGACCTCGTGGACCGGCCGCCGGCTGGGGTCCGGATTCATGACGTGGCGCCGCTATTGCAAAAACTGGAACGCGGCCGGTCGCGTGCCGCCGTTCGTGCGGCGCTCCGTCGCGGCGCCGAGCTTCCGGCCGGCGTGACCCGCGATGAGGACGCCGCCGCTGCGGTTCTGAACAGGATCGCGTCGATCCCGGTGCGGACGCGGGACACGACGCCGTATGTGGCGGCGGCCGCGGACCTCGTCGAGTTCAAGAGGTGCCCGCGGCGGTATCGCTTGCGTCGCATGCTCGGCATCGAATACGACGACAGCGAGGCGTTGAATGAGGGGCATGAACCGGCGGATGCCGACGAACACCCGCGGCGATTGCAGGGAACCGCGTTCCACGAAGTGATGGAGGAGATCGGTCCCGGCGCGGTTCCGGATACCGAGACGGTGCGTCGCCATTGGAGCGAGGCGCGCGACACCGATGTGCGCAAGATCATCGAGTGGGCGGAGTGGCTCGCGGAGCAGCCGTTGGCGCGCGAGCTCAAGGAAACCACGCAGCATCGCGAGATGCCGTTTCTCACCAAGGTCGGCCCGCTGCCGGTGCGCGGCGTGATCGATCTTTACGCTCCGGATCTGCCGCTGCTCTTGGACTACAAGACCGGTAGCCGTGTCCGTGCGACGGAATACGCCGTGCAGATCGGGCTGTATCTTGCCGCCGTCCGCGAGTTGGGGTTCGATCCGCCCGCGCGCGGTCATCTGGTCTACGTGGATGCGCAGCAGATCGTCGAGGTCAAGGCGGAGCCGGTGGAGGTGCTGGTCGAGCGGTTCCTCGAGGCTCATCGCGCGCCCGATGACTCCGGAGCGGCGGGGGCGTTCGGACCCGAGCCCGGCCCGGCTTGCATTCACTGCGAGTTCCAACGAGCGTGTGTGTCCGAAGGCGTCGCTTGCCCGACCGGCGAGGGCCGCCGCGGTGTGAAGGGTCAGCTACGGTTCGATCTCTAGGTGCGGCACGGCGCCCGTCGGCGGGGAAGTCCTCACGTTCTTCCATTTGGACAGAGGTTGGGTTCAGCGGGGCGGACCCGTGATCGACGCTGCCACGCGATCCCGGAACATCACGGCGAGCCAGCCGGAAACCGGGCGCTCATGCTATGCAGCAGCGCTCGCGCGGTCTGTCCCGGCAGATTTTGGCGGCCCCCGACCGAATTCCCGGTTGTCGGGCGGACACGGGGGATTCGCCCCCGAAATTTGTTGCAGATTAGACTGCACAACATCAGTCTGCGAACGCGCTACGTGGATCCGTACAAGTAGTAGTTAGACCAAAAGCAGGCCAACCAACATGAGCATCCTCGACAATCAAGTCTTCACGGCGGACTACGAGAAGCTGAAGGGGGTCTCTCTGAATCCCGAGAGGCACGCCGCGGCGAATGCCCATGAGCACTCCGAGCAGGTCCACGACCGCGTCGTGCAGCTGTGCGAATCGAACGATCTCCCGGCTTCAGAGACTGAGCTGCTTGCCGATCTGGCCCGTCTGCATGACATCGGAAAGATCACCGGCACCGCGAAGCCGAGCGCATCAGTGGAGCTCCTTACCAAATACGATGTGTCGGACGAGCGGCTCATCGCTCTCGCTAAGTACCACGACACCAACCTTCCCTGGTACATGGCGAGCGAACGCGGCGATCCACCGACGGACAAGGCGTGGAACCGTCTCGCGAGGAAGACAGACATGCGCTTGCTCTGCATCTTCATGGTCGCGGACCGTGTTGACTGTCCGGGCGGCTGGAGGGCGAACGCCCCGTTAGTGTGGTTCCTTGCGGAGGCGCGTAAGCGCGGTCTACTCGAGGAGGAGTTGGTGACCGACCCAGGGAGCTCGGTCTAACCCGGCGATGCAGGCGGCGGCGGCTTCGCCGCGCCGCTGATCGCCAGAATCGTTAGACCGACACGCGGAAGGACGACGTTGGACCAGACAGACTGTGGGCGAGCTTCCATGCCAAGCGCAGTGCGCGTCGGCGGTATGGGCAAGTCGGAGCTGCTCCGAGCTCTACGTGAGCACAATGTCCAGCTCAACCAGGCCGCCGAGACGCTGTTTGAGAATCGCCGGTTCACATTGCTCAGCCAAGACCAGGTCATCGAGATCGCGCCTGTTTCGGTTGCTGATCTCGGCTTTGGCGAGGGAGCCACCTATGCGCAGCTCACCGCGCGTGCGCTTGAATCAGGGTTGGTCGAGTGTCCCCTCGAGTTGGGGCCGAATCTGAGGATGCAGTTCCTGGGTCAGCCCGAAGGCGCCGGCGGAA
>JAZFYD010000047.1:0-2548 GCA_036443405.1 Planctomycetota bacterium | reverse complement strand
CGAGAAAACCTGATCGCGCGTTTCGTGTGAGAGAAGATCGGTCGAGATCAGAGAATCGAAGAACGGAAACAGGCGGACCCGGGGCGTGCCGTCGTCCGAGACCAGCCCCGCAGCCGCGAACTCTGCATCCGCGCCCTGCCCGATGGAGGTCCCAGAGGAGGTGAACGTTCGCACAAAGGCAGCGTGGTCCGCGGCGGCTCGCTCCAAGAGGCGCGCGCGGAGGGCTTGCGCTTGCTCAGCCGACGCGAGGGCCGGGGGCGGATGGTCCGTGGGTTTTTCGGTGTGTCGCTTGCGAAACCAAGACATCGCGGCGCGATTGTACGTGTCGGGCGGGCCCGGCTCGGATCGGGGGGGCGGATCCGGTCGGGCCCGCTGGTAAATTGGCCGATAGGAGATATCGATGCAGGACGGTGCCACGAGAACAGTCCGGCCTCTGTTGGCCGCGATGCTGATCGCCAGCGCGGTGTCCGCGCGGGAGCCGCCCAAGAAACACCCTTGGCTCGGCAAACACTGGCCGTACCTCAGCGTAAAAAACGACCATTGGGTCAACCGCACGAAGGCCCCTCGTGCTTCCGAACTGCGCGGCAAGGTCCTCTGGGTGCAGTTCGGATTCCTGAAGTGAAGCGCCTGCCGGTTCATGGACCGCCGCCTGGTCAGGTGGAATGAGGCATACAAGAAAAAGGGCCTCCGCATCATCGAGATCGACGACGGCGCAATCGATACGCTCGGTGCCGTGCGCGACCACGCCTACTCGCTCAAGACAAAACACGCGGTGGTCTGGGACGACGGCGGCCGTCTGACGCGCAAGTACCAGGTCTCGTCGTTTCCGACGGCCCTGCTCGTGGACGCGTCCGGCACGATCGTGTGGATCGGCGCGCCGACGTTGGACCTCCGCGCAGCAGAGCGTCGCATCCAGCGCGAACTCGCGCGCCTGCCGAAGCTGCTCCAACAGCGCACGAAGCTCCCGCCGCGCGATCCCAACGCGAAGGAGCCGCGTTGGCGGAAGTCGGCCGAGGCGTTCAAAGACGCTGCGGTGGACGGACGCTGGGTGATGCTCTTCAAGTATTGGCCCGCCAATCCCGAATCCAAGCGCCTCCAATCGGCGACGTTCCCGAGCCGCAAGGTGCTCGCCCTGATTCACGAGAACTTCCACAGCGTCATCAGCGATCACCCGCGGTCGCGCACGAAGCGCGAACCGAAGCTCTGGAAGAAGAGCGACGCATGGGACCCGAAGGTCTACATCTGGTTGATTTCGCCCGACAAGAAGCAACACCGGCCCCTGGACCACAAGAAAGACGGCCGAGTGATCGACAGCCGCGAACTCCAAAAGCGCCTCGAGGCGTTTCTCAAGGAGCACGACGTAAAGAAGTAACCGGGGCACGAGGACACCTGTCCGGGCCTTGGCCCCTGGAGTGGCCGAATCAGCGGCCCATCGGTTACGCTTTTTCCGTGGCCGTTCCGCCCGCCGATCCCACAGACCGAAACGAGAGTGCGCTGGTCGCCGCCCTGAAAGCGGGCGAGGACGAGGCCTACGAGACGCTGGTTCGCACGCACGCGGGCCGTCTGCTCTCCGTCGCACGCCGGTTCTTGCGCAACGAGGACGACGCCCGGGACGCGCTGCAGGACGCCTTTCTGCAGGCCTTCAAGGGGGTTTCGAGCTTTCAGGAGGGTGCGCGGCTCGGCACCTGGTTGCACCGGATCGTCGTGAACGCCTCACTGATGAAGCTCCGCAAACGCGCGCGCAAGTCGGAGCCGGTTCTCGAGGATTTGCTGCCCGAGTTTCTGGACGACGGGCACCAGGCCGACCGCGCCGGATCGTGGGGCGTGGCGGCGCAGAGTTCGACGGAATCCGCCGCCGACCGGGCGGAGACCCTCGCCCTGGTCCGGGAAAAGATCGACGAGTTGCCGGATTCGGCCCGTACCGTGCTCCTGCTTCGCGACATCGAAGGGTTGGACACGCGCGAGGTCGCGCAACAGCTCGGAATCAAAGAAGGCGCCGTGAAAACCAGACTCCATCGTGCTCGCCAGGCTCTGCGGACCCTGCTGGACCCGCACTTCAGGGAGGGTCAGGCGTGAACTTGACCTGCAAGGACCTCATCGAGTTCCTGATGAAGTATCTCGACAAGGAGCTCTCCACGGCCGAACGCGAGGAGTTCGAGCGCCATCTGGCGATTTGTCCGAGCTGCGTCGACTACATGGACAACTACCGCCGCGCCGTGGAGCTGGGCCAGGAAGCGTGCGAGGGCGACGACGCCCAGGCCGCGGACGTGCCCGAGGAATTGATCAACGCGATCCTCGCGGCGCGCAAGAAGAGCGGCTGACGACCGGGCCACCCGCGTCGACACCGGCCGCCGGCCAACGCGATAATTGCGGAAAAACTGCGGATGGTTCCGCACCGCGCGCCGATCGACTCCAGTGAAATGCGCACTTTCATGCAAGGCACAGGCGTTGCGTAAGAATCCGCACCGGACACTTTTCAAGCGTTCGGTGCTCTTTGAAAACGAACGTCGTGTGCGGGCCAGGCTCTACCGAGCGGGGCCCAACCAAG
>JAZFYD010000046.1:0-3326 GCA_036443405.1 Planctomycetota bacterium | reverse complement strand
TCCCTGCACGTGAACGGCAGCCGCTGAAGTTCGGGCAAGCGATGTTGCCTCAACACGTCGATGGCCTCAGCGACGACTTGCCGCATCGGGCCGGCGTCCAGCTCGCGCCACGCATCCTCACCGAACGAAGCCAGACCGACGGACTCGCCGTCCTCGGTCCGGTAGAACTCGTTGACTAGACCCAATCGCAGGCGGTACGCGTGTTTGCGGCGGCCGCCCGGGAGATCGACGGCCGCGCTCACCAGCTCGCGGGTGCCTGCCAGCCTCAGCTCCTCGTTCAGCGCGTCCCAGAACTCGTTCAGGGCGTCGGCCCACTCCTGCGGCGCGTCCGGCTTGCGCAACGCGGCGGCGACGCTCTCGAAACGTGCGATGCGGGCCGCGCGCGCGTGTGGCACACCGGTCGCGATGCGTTTCCAAAACGCCTCGGCCACTGGCTCGACCACTGCACGGAGTTCCTCCAGGATTGCGCGATGCTCGGCGACGGCGGCCTCGCCTTCTTCCATCCGCTTGCGCAGCGCGTGCACCGCGCGATCCCCGGCCCCGGCCTCACCGCGCGCGCTCTCGATCTCGGTCTGGAGCCGCGCCGTCTGGCCTTCGACCAATCCCTGGGCATCGCGGTGCGACTCCGCCTCTCGCTGGCGCGCCTGGCGAACCGCCTGAATCTCCTCGATCCGGGTCCGGATCGCGGCCGCGAGCCGGTGGGATTCGTCCTCACCGACCAACAGTCCCGGCGCAAACACCAACACGATCGCGGTGGCCACGAGGAGCGCTCTGATCCGATGAGAAGTCACGACGAAGCCGATATTTAGGGGAGTAAGACCGCTGAGTTGTGGAATGGGACGAAGTTGGTCCTGAATTCAATCCTGCGGATTCTAAGGGTTTTGGCCAATTTTGAGACTGATTCTCAGTTTCCTTGAGAATGATTCTCAAAATCGTAAGATCCCGCGCAATGACGAAATATCTGACCTCGACCGGCATCGTCCTCGTCCTGATTGCCAACTTCGCCGGCGCCTCGGAAGAGGAGGCGGACAAGAGCACGCCGGCCGAGGACGCGGCCGAGCGCTACCTCCAGGAAAACCCCGGTGGGGATGGGGAAACCAAGACCTATCGGATGAAAACGGACACCGTGATCGGGTCCGCGCAGAACGTCCGGTCGCTGGCCTCGTCGGCGGATTTCATCGATGCCGAGACCCTGCGTGAGCTCAACCTCGACGATGTCAACCGCGCCCTGCGCCGCGTTCCCGGGGTGTACGTGCGCGAGGAGGACGGGTTCGGCCTGCTGCCCAACATCAGCATCCGCGGCGTGGACTCCACCCGCTCGTCGAAGATCACGATGATGGAGGATGGGATCCTCACCGCCCCGGCGCCGTACTCCGCGCCGTCGGCGTATTACGCCCCCACCGCCGGCCGCATGAGCGGCATCGAGGTGCTGAAGGGGTCGAGCCAGATCCTCTACGGCCCGCACATCACCGGCGGCGTCATCAACTACCTGTCGACGCCGATCCCGCAGAAGGCATCGGGATATCTGCGCACGACTTACGGGACCAACAACGAGGTGCGCGTCCACGCGTGGTACGGCGACACCATCGACACGGCCAGCGGCCGTTGGGGTTTTCTCGTCGAAGGGTATTACCGGAGCACCGACGGCTTCCACATGATCGACACGGAGCCCGATTTCACGTCGAGCCTGGCCGACGACACGGGATTCACGAAGACCGAGCCGATGCTGAAGGTCTCCTGGGAGCCGAAAAGCCAGACGTATCAGCGCCTCGAGGCCAAGGCGGGCCACAGCGAGCTCGACGCGAACATCTCGTACCTCGGGCTGGAGGAAAACGACTTCCGGAACAGCCCGTTCCGCCGGTACTCGTCATCCCGGTTCGACAACCTCACGTCGCGACAGACCCGCACGTACCTCAAGTACCTGGTCGTGCCCGACGACGACGTCGAGATCGAGGCGGCGGGTTACTACAACCAGTTCAAGCGGAACTGGTTCAAGCTGAACGACATTCGCGATGTCGAAGACGCGACCGATCCGAACAACACCGTCAACATGGACCTGTCGAGCGCGCTGGCCGGGGCCAACGGCGGCAATGGACTCGACGTGCTGCGCGGGGACGCCGCCGGCACACTGCGCGTGCGCAACAACAACCGGTCGTACTACATGTGGGGCGCACAGGTCTTGGGCACTTGGCGCCTACACGGCGAAGGAGTGCAGCACGAGGTGAAAGCGGGCGTTCGCTATCACGAAGACCGGGTACGCCGGTTCCAGACAAACGAACTCTTCGAGCAGGCCAGTAACGGCGCGATCATCGATCACGATCCTGGGACACCCGGCGATGCCGGCGACCGCGAGCAGATGACCGGTGCGATCGCGCTGTACGCGCAGGACCGCATTACGACCGGGAAGTGGACCGTCACGCCCGGCATCCGGTTCGAATCCCTCGACCTCGAGCATATCGACAACGACGCGCCCGCGACCAGCGGCACCGAATCGATGTCGCTGGTCGGTGGCGGCCTCAACGCGCTCTACCGCGACAGCCCGGCGTGGGAGTTCTTCGGCGGCGTCAACCGCGGCTTCAGTCCGCCGAGTCCGCGCGCGGCCATCAAGGACGACGTCACGGAGGAGACGAGCCTTGGTTTCGAACTCGGAACGCTCTACCACAACAGCGACGACTCCATCGGCCTGACCGCGATCGTGTTCTATACGCAATTCGACGACCTCATCGTCGTCGACAACATCGGCGGCGCCGGTAGCGGCGACACCGAAAACGTCGGCAAGGTCGACTCCAAGGGCCTCGAGCTCAAGCTCGACTACCGGCTCGACAAGAAGATGGGCTGGAACTTCGTCAACCACTGGTGGTTCGCCGGCACCTATACCGATGCCACCTTGGACGGCGACAGCAACTCCACCGACCCGGAGTCGATCTTCGCGGGCGGACTCGACGGCAACCGGGTTCCCTACATCCCGGAGTTCCAATTCCAGATCGGAACCCGTTTCGCGTGGAAGCGCACCGGGTTCTCCCTGACCGGGACCTTCGTCGATTCGACGTACACCACCGCGAGCAACACGTCGTCGCAGACCACCCCGGATGGCGCCCCCGACGCGCGCTTCGGTCAAACCGACAGCTACTTCGTCGTGGACCTCGCCGCGTGGTATCGCCTCAAGGAAAACGTGACGCTGCTCGCCGGCATTCAAAACCTGCTGGATGACGAGTACCTCTCGTCGCGCCACCCGCACGGTCCGCGGGCGGGCAAGCCGCTCTACGCCTACTTCGGCCTCGAGTTCCTCTTCTAGGGCGCGCAGGCGACCTCCGTCCCGCGCGCCG
>JAZFYD010000045.1:0-11694 GCA_036443405.1 Planctomycetota bacterium | reverse complement strand
CGGCATTCGCGGCGGACTCTTGCTGTCCCGAAGTTCGAGGGTGACATCGGCGGACTCCTCGGCGGCCGCTGTCGCGCCCACAAAGGGAACGAGTACGCAGAGCCAGAGAACGAGTAGGCAGTTTTGGCGAACCGGCATGGTGGATCCTCGACGATACTTCCAGGGGGTCACGCCATTGTCAGTAGAATCTGACCCGATGGGAATCCTCAGGCGCGCCCTTCCCGTTTGGCTCCTCCTGACGGCAAACGTCTCCGCCAACGAAAAGTGGGAGCGGTTCTACGAATCCGAAGTGAAGCGCGAGTGGGAGAACGCCGTCGAGGCCGCCGAGCGCGTCCTCATCGTGCGGAGCTTCAAGGACCTCGACATGCCGGAGGCGGCGCAGTGGCTGCTCGAACGCCCGGTTCTCGGCGAGCACTCGGCCCACGTCGTGCGCGAGGCGATCCTGGTCCTGCAGACCTACAAACGTCCGGAGACCATCCAGGCGATGGTGGCGACCTACGACAAGCGGTTCAAGAAGGACTGGTGGCGCCGTGCGATCGCGCTGCAGGCGTTTGCAAAGAACCGCACCGAGACCGCGCGCGGGCCGATTCACAGGGGGTTGCAGGACAAGAAACCCGGTGTCGTCGTTTCGGCATGCCGCGCGGCGGGCGTCCAGAAGGACACCGATCTGCGGAACAAGGTCAAGGCCGCGCTGAAACACAAATCGTGGCACGTGCGTGCCGCAGCGCTTCGGTCCATCCACGAGATGAACTTCCACTCGGATCTCCCGGTGGTCTTTCCGCTGTTCTGCGCGGACAAGAGCGCCCGGGTTCGCTACGAGGCCTGGCGCACGATCCAGAAACTCTCGTTGGAGAAGTTCGGCTGCGATCCCGCGGAATGGAAGGCCTGGTACGAGGAGCGGATCCAGAGCGTTCCCGAGGGGCTCAAGAACCCGTGGGGGCGTGCGATCCCGAAGGTCAAGGGGCCCGTGCCCCAACCGGGTTGGTTTTTTCAGGTTCCGGTGCTGGGCGACCGCGTCGTGTTCTGCATCGATTCGTCCGGCGACATGGACAACACGTGGCGCATCGACGTCGAAAGCGAACGCCAAAAGAGCCCGCCCGAGCGGACGCCGGACTTCTTCTCCGTGAAAACGAAGTGGCAACTCGTGCGCGCGAACCTGAAGCGCTGCCTGAACGCATTGCCGCCGACCACCGAGGTCGGGTTCGTCTTCTTCTCGAACAAGCTGCAGGTGCGGCCCGAGGAGCGCACGCGCTTCTCGAAAAACAACGCCAAACAACGCGACACGATCCTCGCCCAGATGAAGGAGGGCATCCACGTCCAGGGTTCCACCGACATGGCCGCCGCCCTCGGCGCCGCCTGGGGATTTTTCAAGTCCGGCGACCCGGACACGAACTTCACAAAAGGGTGCGACACGATCGTTTTTGTGACGGACGGGCTTCCGACGGCCGGCGCGATGACGAACAAGTCCGAGGAGATTCGCGACCTCGCCTGGCAGGTTGGCCTGCCGCGGTCCCTCAAGATCCACACGATCGGGCTGCACAACCACGCGTTCCGACTGATGAGGTGGCTGGCGGAAGACAGCGCCGCGCTCTACCAGCACGCGCAGCAGCACGGCGACACCGCCGAGCCGCAGGATTTGGACTTTTGGCCCGAGAAGAAACGGAAGTTCAAGCTCGCCCAGCTAAAGGCGATGCGGGACAAGAAACGCCGCAAGAAGCCGGGAAATTGAGGGCCCGGGCGGGCGCGCTCGATGGCTCCCGATTGGGATAGAATTCCCCTTTGGAGGTAGCCATGCGAAAACTCGCCCTGATCAGCATGACCGGCTTGCTCGCCCTGGCGACGATCGTCGTCGGCGGCGAGGAGAAAGCGAAACCCGCACCGGTTGTGGCGGTCCCGGACGAGGATGCCCAACAGGCGTTGAACGCGTTCAAGGAGGCGTTCAAGACCAAGGATGTCGGCGCCCAACAGAGCGCGGTGTACGACCTGCATGACGTACCGAACGATCTCGTGATCCAGCAGCTCGCCAAGTTGCTCAAGAAGGGGAAGCCCGAGGTTCGCAACGTCGCGGCGATGGCACTCGGTGGCCAGGGGCACAACACCGCACGCGCCGGCAAGACGCTGATGACCAGCTTCGAGCGGAACTACAAACACGACCTCGTGATCGCCGCGACGCTCGACGGTTGGCGAGAGCTCCGTTATCTCGGTTACTGGCCGAAACTCGAGAAGTGCCTCAACGACGATCGCAACGCCGTCTCCATTCGCGCGATCGACCTCATCGGTTCCAACAAGGACTTCCGCCCGATCTTCATACTCATGAAGATGTACAAGGAAGCCGTGCCGAAGGGGAGCAGCTGGGATACCGGACCCGAGGTGACCGTGGACACGGGCGCGTCCGGGGACGCCGACCAGCGGGCGGCCGAGGCGCAGTGGAGAGCCAACAACGCGGGCGGCGGCGGTGGCGGCGGCGGCGGCGGCGGTGGCAAGAAGAACATGCGCAACCTTGCGCAGGCGCTTCGCCGCTGCATGAAGGCCCTCTCGGGTGAGGATTTCGACACCTACGCGGACTTCGAGGACTGGCTCGTCGAGAATTACGTCATGGTGCATCGGACGATCGCGATGCAGGAAGGCAAGGACGCGGACGCCGCGGCGCGCAGGGCAAAAGGCGAGCTGCCCGACTTCAGGGCCAAGATCGAAAACCGCCGCCGAAAGGCCGAGGAAGCCGCGGCGCGGAAGGCGAAGCGGAAGGCGAAGAAAAAGGCGAGTTGACGCTCACCGCGCCCGCCGGACCTACGAACCGAGGACGCCCGCGCGCCCGCCGAGTTCCGTGACCACGCGCTTCATGCCCTCGCCGAGCCCGACGACGGGTGCGTAACCGAGTTCGCGTCGTGCTGCTTCGATCGAGTACGAGTTCACGCTGCCGAAAAAGCACAGGCTGCGCCGCGTGATTGGGGACGTGCGGCCGAACGGTTTGAGGAGCGTCTCACCAACCACGGCGGCGCACCAACCGACGGCGAACGGCACCTTCAGGCGCGGCGCACGCACTTCCAGTGCTTTGGCCGCGGCGTCGACCAGCGCGCTGAGCGGAACGCTGTCCGGGCCGGCGATGTTGTAGATGGCGCCCGCGGGGCCCGTCGTGCCCGCGAGATCAAACCCCTGCAGCATGTCGTCGATGTGAATCGGATGGCGCAGGATGCGGCCCGACCCGAAGTAGAGAAAGCGTCCTTTCGCGATCATGCGCAGAAGCCGGCGTGTCCGCGGGCAGCCAGGCCCGTAGACCCAGGCCGGCCGGACGACGACGACGTCGAGTCCGACGCGGCCGCCCTCCTCCAGAGCGGCCCGCTCGCCCGCGAGCTTCGTGTTCTCGTAGATGCTGGCGGGATTCTTGTCGGCGTCTTCGGCCGCCGGCGGATCCTCGACGCTGCCGAAGACACCGACGCTCGAACACTGCACGAACCGGCGCACGCCGGCTTCCTTCGCGAGTGCGACAAGCGTGCGCACCGCGTCCACGTTGACCCGGCGGTACTCGGCGTCCGGCGTACTCTGATCCAGGTGCGCCGCCGCGAGGTTCTGAACGACATCGACGCCGACGAGCGCGCGCTTGAGCGCCGCCTCGTCACCCAGATCGGCGACGTGCGCTTCGGCCACGCCCGGCCACTCGATGGACTTGCGGTCGAAGACGACCACGTCGTCGCCGCGCCGCACACGGTCCTTTGCGAGAGACGCACCGATGAAACCGGCGGCTCCGGTGACGAGCGTTCTCATGCAGGTTTCCGGCTCTCGACGACGACCGCGTAGCCGCGCCCGAAGGGCACCAGCACATCGAGGGTCGAAAGCGCGCGGAGCACGGGGTACGCGAGGCGGTAGACCCTGTAGATCTTCTCGATCTTCTCGAGGTCCCGGCTGGAGGCGGGGGCGATCGGGCCGTGGCCGCTCTTCTTCCGCGACAGCACCTTCACGTACATGAGATTGATGCAGAGCTCGATCAACTCGGTAAACGTGCGCGAATACGACGAGTTCGCCGTCGGTTCGAGGCCGGCCTCGCGCGCTTGCGCTTCCATCTCCGGCACGTCGTAACCGACGACGTGGTGGCCGTAAGACTCCTTGGACATGCCGACCAGGTTCTTGAGCCGCACCGCGAGCTTCTTCTCATTGCCGTTGGGCACCGTCAGGATCGCGCGTCCGCCCGGTTTCAGTAGCCGCGCGATCTCCTTGTTGAAGGGGCGCGGATCCGCCAGGTGCTCCTGGCAATCGATCGTGACGATCGTGTCGAATTCGCCGTCGGCGTAACGGAGCACCGCGGGGTTCGGGACATGCGCGACCTCTTGACCGAGGAGTTCCGACATCTCGGCCACGTTTTGCGGCTCCAGATCGCAGAAGGTCCAGTTCCCTCCGGTTTCCCGGATCCGGTAGTTCAACGAGCCGTTGTTGTCGCCGCAGGTCACGAGCAGGCAGCGGCCGCTGGTCGATCCGAGATGGCGCAGAAGCGCATTCAGCTTCTGTTTCTTTTTGAGACTGACATCGAGCATCCGAAGCTGCCACGGCCGGTGCGAACTGGCGTGGGCCGTTTCGTTTTCTCTCGAATCCGGTTCCGTTTGGACCTTGCTCGTCGTCATCGTCCTTGGATCGCAACGCTTCCCCCGCGATTTCCCCGTTGCCCGCGCTCGACGCAACCCGCGTTCCATAATACAGGAGCGCAACCTACCGCTTTTCGACGAGGCAGGCCGCATCCCCGGCGAACGGAGGGCCACCGATCTCTCTCGCGGCGCCACCCTCGATGTCGTCGTCGTCCTGGAACGCACCGGCCGCGGGGTCGAACCATCGGACGCGGAACGTGCCTGACACGCCCGTGAGGTCCAGCGTGATCGACTCGCCGGTTTCCGAGTACACGGCGTAGACCTCACCGGGTTTGGCGAACAGGTAGTCGGTGTCTTCACGGTTCTTCAGCAGGTCGTTTCTGGGGCTCATCTCCCAAAACGGCGTATTGTCCGCGAGAAAGCCCCGCACGCGCGATACGTCGTCGAGCATGTCGGCGTAGTTCGCATAGGTGTTCGTGCCGGTGAAGATCGGCCACGTGTGGATCTCGTAGTTGGCGCCGCCGAGGAAGCACGCCCAGGCGATCTTGCGCGCCTTCTCGCGGTCCGTCGGCGCGAGTTTGCCGGTCTCGTCGAACGAGATCGCGAGCTTGTGCGCGTGCTCGCCCGATTTGCCGAACCAGGTCGCGGCGAGTTCGTTGTGGGGACCGTCGGTCGACTGGAAGCTCGTGATGTCGAAATCCGCGTTTCCCAAGAACGGCTCGTGCGACTCCAGCTCGCGCGCCTGATGCACCGCCACGGGGTGGTCGTACGGGTCCAGGCTCTTGATCTGCATCGCGATCAGCTTCACTTCGTCGGCGGTGTAGTTTTCCTCGTACTCCTCGGCGATGTTCCAGATCAGCGCGTTGTGGTGGGCGAATCGCGCGATGATCTGGCGGAGGTAGAGAGGCCGGTCGTAGCCGTTCCACGCGTCGTCGTCCTCCAGCACGAGATGAATCGCGAGCCCCTTGTTCTGCATGTGCGCGAAGACGCGTTCCCAGTCCGCTAGCCGCGCGACATCGAAGCGTCGATGGTTCGCCTTCGCCTCGTCCTGGTTCGAACCGATCCACGGCCATACGTTCTTGCCGTCCCCTCCGACATTCATGGTCATGACGTACAGGGAATTGATGCCGTGGTCCGCGAGTTGGTCGATCGCGGCGAGTTTGTCGGCCGGCGTTGGCAGGGCCGAGCTGCCGAGGAAGTCCTCCGGATCGTCGGCGCCACCCTTGAGCCAGTAGGTGCCGTCGGCAAACCGGAGGTAGTGCTCGCCAATCCCGCTGAGGCGTCCGTTCTTGAAAAAGCCGGTTGCGTCCGCCGCCGGCGCGTCGATCTCGAAACAGCCGCTTTGGCCGTTGAGGCCCGGCTCCGGACTCGCGGTCAGCCAATCCCAGCGTCCGTCGGTGTCCGCGGCGAACCGCACACGCCAAACGTCTCCGTCCGGCCCGCCGGCGCCGTCCCCGTCGTAATACGCGGGCACGACGTAACTCCGTCCGCCCGCGAGCGTGAACGTGACGTCCATGCGGATCTCGAACGGATTGGTCTCCTCGCTCAGGGCCGTTGAGGCTGGGCCGCCGAACGTGAGTTCGATCTTCTGCCAGCGCGCGTATCGGTCCTTTGCGGGCGGCGGGGTGACCGGCAGGAACCGCGCCGTGAGTGTGAGGAACTGCGCGGGCATGGAGAACGATCCGCTCGGAGCTCGAACATCCGCGAGTACCTCGACATCTCCGACCCACCGGTCGAATGCGTGGCCGTCAGGCGCGTCCGCTGCCGCGATGGCGACCTCGGTGCCAACTTCGTATTCGCCACTGCCCGAGCCGCCGATGACCGAGAGTTGGAAGAACTGGGGCTCGTTCGGCACCGGCCGAGGGTTTTCCGACGAGCAGCCCGCGAGTGCGGACACCAAAACCATCAGCATGACCGGGGTGGTCAGCGCGAGCGTGCCAAGCGCCCCGGACCGAGCGCCGACGTGGCGGCGTCTGTTGTTCATCGCTTCCGGATTCACTGTCTTGGCCCTCGCGGCTCGAGAGCACTCCTCGAAACCGTGGGACCGCATCTTTGGGCATTCTAGCTGCCGTGGCCCGAGGGATTTCTCCCATTCTTGGCGGCTCGGCGCTCCAGTGGGTCCCTCCGATGACCGAAATTGGGGGAATACGCGATGACTGAACCGAACGCGCAAGACGTCTACCGCTACTGGGATTCGCACACCATGGGAACCCAGTTCCTGCGGGGCGAGGCCGTGGAGCCGGGATCCAAGGAGTTTTTCGAGCGGCTCCACCCGATCATGTTCCGCCACGAGTACCTGATCCCGCTGTACGACAAGGAGTCGGTGGCCCTCCGCGGCAAGAGCCTCGTAGAGGTCGGGTGCGGAATGGGTTTCGACTCCCTCGAGTGGAAAAAGCGAGGCGTCGACGTGACGTCGGTGGACCTGACTCCCAACGCCCTGAGAAATGCAAAGCAGCATTTCGAGGTCATGGGGGACACAGGCCGCTTCACCGTCGGCAGCGCGTTTCATCCGCTGTACCGTTTGATCCCCAAAGCGCTGGCGCGCCCCTTCGGATTCAAGTTCGTGATTACGGGGAACAAACCGGCGTGACGTCGGCGTCGGCGGAAACGGACTCACAGCTCGGGGACATCCGCGCGTACTGGGACAAGAACCCGTTGGGGACCCAGTTCCGCGTCGACCCGAGCGTAGAGGTCGGCAGCCCGGAGTTCTTCGAACACATCCGGCCGCACATGACCGAGCGGTTTTCGTGGATCGTTGATCTGATTCGCGAGAACGGTCCAAAGCTGAAGGGGCGCTCGCTACTCGAGATCGGCTGCGGGATGGGTTTCGATTCGGCCGCCTGGGCGCGCGAAGGCCTGAACGTTTCGGGCGTCGACCTCAGCCCTCAATCCGTCGCGCTGGCCCGTTTGAACGTGCAGCACTCCGGCCTCGAGGCCGACCTGAAACCGGCGAGCGCGCTGGATCTCCCGTTCGAGGACGAGACGTTCGATGTCGTCTACTCGCGCGGCGTGCTGCATCACACCGGCGACACGCCGCGTGCGGTCGCCGAGGCCTATCGCGTACTCAAGCCCGGCGGCCACGCGTTCATCTGCCATCTCTACCGGCGCCATTCGTGGATGTACTACATCTCGCGCTACGGTCGCGAGCCCATCGAGTTCAAAGAGGGCGATCCGCCCGTCACAGTCTTCTACAGCGTCGCCGAGGTCGAGGCGATGTTCGACAAGTTCAAGGACGTCGAGACCCACCTGCAGCATTACCGTGCGCTGAAGACGCTGCGCAAGGGCCCGAAAGCGTGGCTGTACAACCGTATCTTCCGGCCAGTGTTCAATCTCCTCCCGACCGCGATCGCAAAGCGGTTGGCATACAAGATCTCCGTATATGCCCGCAAATAACGTCTTTCTCGGTATCACGGACGGGGACGACGCCGGTGCGGCGCTCGTCGTCGACGGCAAGCTCGTGGCGGCCGTCAACGAGGAACGTCTGAACCGCATGAAAATGTCCATCGGCTTTCCGCGCCTCGCGGTGGCCGAGGTGCTGCGACTCGGCGACGTGCAGCCGGCCGACGTGACACAGGTGGCGATGGCGTCCTTTCTCGAGGTGTGCGTTCCGGAGTCCGAGCCGAACAAGGGCTGGTTCCATGATGCGTCGGGTGTCGGAACGATCCGCAACGCGATCGCGTCGACCCTGGCCAAGCCGCTCGGAAACTGGGCGTTTGCGCGGTCGGTCTATCGGGCGCTGAAGCGCCTTTCGATGGGCCGGCGGCGATCCCACGTCAGCCGGTTGTTGGGCCAGGCGGGGATCACGGCGCCTGTCGCCTATTTCGATCACCACCGTTGCCACGCGATCGCATCCTTCGCGGCCTCCGGTTTCGAGGACGCGGTTTCGATCTCGTTGGACGGTGGCGGCGACGGAAGCAGCGGCCACGTCTACCGCATGAACGGACTGACCGAGGAGTTGCTGCACAACGTGGACAGCTTCGACTCGATCGGCAACTATTACGCCTACGTCACGCACCTCTGCGGATACCGCGCATCGATCCACGAGGGCAAGATCACCGGGCTCTCGGCCCGCGGCAAGCCGCTCCACCTGGATCTGCTGCGCGAGCTGATTGACTTCGAGGACGGATCGATCGTGAACAAGGGCCGCGTGTTCTTCGGGTCCGCGATCCGGACGCTGCGCGAGCGGCTCCCGCAGGATTGGGAACACGAGGATCTCGCGGCCAGCATCCAGACGCACCTGGAAGAGGTCGTGACGAAGTACATGCGTCACTGGATCCCCAAGTCCGGTAGGCGCAACGTCTGCCTGAGCGGCGGGGTGTTCGCGAACGTGCTCATGAATCAGCGCATCTCCGATCTGGAGGAGACCGACAACGTGTACGTCTATCCCGCGATGGGGGACGGTGGTCTCGCATCCGGCGCGGCCATCTGCGCGTCTCGCGACGCGGGTCACGCGGTCGAGCCTGTTTCCCACGTGTATCTCGGATCGTCGTTCAGCGACGAGGAGATCGAGTCCGCGCTCAAGGACTCGGGCCTGCCGTACGAACGCCACGACCCGATCGAGAACAAGATGGCCGAACTCCTGAAGGATGGTCGCGTCGTCGCACGCTTCAACGGCGCGATGGAGTACGGACCGCGCGCGCTCGGGAACCGGACGATCATGTACCGCACGAGCGAGCGCGCCGTGAACGATTGGCTGAACAAGCGTCTCAACCGCACGGAGTTCATGCCGTTTGCGCCCGCCGTCCTCGCCGGTGAGGAGGACAAGCTGTTCATGTGGAACGACGGATCCGCCAGCCCCGCCCGCTACATGACGATCACGATGGAGTGCACGGAGTGGATGCGGGAGCGCTGCCCTGCCGTTGTGCACATCGACGGAACCGCGCGTCCGCAGGTCGTGGAGGAGAGGACCAACCCCTCGTTCCACAAGGTGCTGACGAATTTCCATGAGCTGACCGGCGTGCCGGTGCTGGTGAACACTTCGTTCAACATGCACGAGGAGCCGATCGTGTGCACCCCCGGAGACGCGATCCGCGCCTTCCGCCTCGGCCGCCTCGATCACCTGGCGATCGGCCCCTTCCTGCTGACCCACGAAGACGGGCTGACCAACAAAGACGCTCAGTAGCTCTCGCAGTGCGGGCCGCTGCAGAGGGCAGCACCGGCTCCGTGGCTCTGTGCCGCTGTGGCTAATCTTCGTTTTCGCTGCGACGTGCGCGGAGGAGGAGCAGGCCGCCGGGTAGTACGGCGAGCCATGCGATCAGTGTTGCCAAGATCGCGAGCGCGAAAGCCTCGTTCTCGTCGATACCGGCAAGCGCCAGCACGCCGACGGTGACGATGGTCGCGAGTCCCCAGCCCTCGAGCACGATCGCGATCTTTCTGAGGAACTCGCTGACGGCCAACACCGCGACCAGCACTCCGGTGGGAGCCGTGATGCCGACGGCGCGCGCCGCGAAAAAGAGAATCGCGACCTGCAGCGCTTGTTCGAGCAACGAATACACGATTCCGCTTACGATCACGCCGCGTTTTTTTCGATAGGCCTGATACGCTTCGAGGAACTTCGTCGCGGCGCGTCGCACGGCTGCACCCGGCAGCCATCCCACGAGTGTGGCGCCGATCTTGGTCGAGAGGGACACACCGAAAAGAACGACCGTCAGGGCGGCGCAGCCCGGCACGGCGATCAGGAGCGGATGAAGTTCCGCTTCGGCGAGGTCCCGCGCGAGCCAAATGGCTCCGAACGAAGCGATCAACGCGGCCGCGATGATGCCCGCGATCTTCTCCACAGCGGCGGCACTCACGACGGCGGCCGTTTGGCCGGAGATTTTCGATACGCGGTAGATACGCAGCGCGTCGCCGCCCAGCGCGGTCGGCAGCGCCCGCCCGACAAACGACGCTTCGAAGTAGATCAAGACGACCTCGCGCAGCGGGATGTGGATCCCGACCGCTCGAAGCAGCGGTTGCCACTTCAGCGCCATCGCGAGCCGGTCCAGGCAGTACGCCACCACCAACACCGCGACGGTCGGGAGCGGGGCGCGTCGCAATGCCGTGCCGAGCGCGGCGAAGTCCACGAACATCCACGCCGCCAACAGGAGCAGCGCCAGAATCGCGAAGTGGAGGAACCACCTGTTGCGCCGGCTCACGATGCCTCCAGCAACGCCCGCAACCCGGCGCCTTTCAGCACAGCGCTTTCCCGCGCGCGCCCGTTGGCGAAGTAGTAGTCACGATGCCACGGTTGGTGTTCCCACAGCGGGGACTCGTCGGGCGATGCTCCGCCGGGGTGCAGCAGCACCTCGACCAGGCCCGCGCCGGGTTTCAGCGCCGCAAGCGCGGCCTTCACGTTCGCGACGGTCATGCCGCCGGTGTGCAGCACGCCGACGAACGCGTCGCACGTCGGCGCCGCGAGACCGCCGCGATGCCGCCGCGACAACCGCTTCAGCAGCATGTGCTTGACCGGGTTGAGGCCGACGTAGTGGCGGATCGGCGCGGCGACGAACCAAGGTTCCTCGGGTAGCCGCACGTACCGCGGCGTGCGCTCCGCTAGGAGCGCGGACAGGCGCTCGAAAACGAACGGAATCATGTGCGTGTGCTGGTGCCCGTCGAATCCAAGCGGCACGTCTTTCCCGGCCGCGTCTTCGATACGTTCGATCTGCGCGCGCATCTCCCGCTCGACTTGGTCCCCGAGGCTCGCTTTCTCCGTGCGGCTCAACAGCGAGTGCATCCGCCAAAGCGAGACGAACGAGTGGCGGAGATAGCCGTCGGCATCGATGAGATCGGGAATCTCGGCGGCGGGCGCCAGCGCGCGGCCCTCGATGAGGTTCAGGTGGACGGTCAGCAGGAGACCTGGCCGCCGCGCGAGTTCGGCCACGGCGTAGTCGAACGCATGGCCGTTCGCGATCAGACTCACACCCTGCAGCACTCCGTCATCGTGCGTTTCCAGAATGCGGTCGGTGATCCCGCGGGTGAGGCCGTAGTCGTCGGCGTTGAACAGAATTTCCATAGGACGGACCTTCTATCGACAGGCGCGGGCCCCGTCGGCAATTCCGCCTGAGGCTAGCTATGGTAGTTTTCGGTCCGCGATGCCCAAAATCCGAGACCTCTGTGGCCTGATCGGCGGAGAGCTGACCGG